>JAKSBX010000001.1 GCA_022360905.1 Chromatiales bacterium | reverse complement strand
CCGGCACGAGCGAGAAGCGCAGGCAAAAACCGATCAGCGGGCCTGACTGTTTGAGCAAAGCGAGTTTCAGGCCCGCCGGTTTTTGCCGAGCATCGCAGCGGACCCGAAGGGGCGTGACGGCCGGGCGCCCTTTCTTTTGGTTACTTGTCTTTTGGCGCAAAAGAAAAGTGACTCGCCCAGGAGGGCGAAACAGGGAGTTTCAGACACGAAGACAATAACGAGTGGCAGTGACTTTGAATTCAACATCTAGTGTGGTGTCTCATATTGTTCGGCGATTATAGCGTGACGCTAAGCGGCTAGGCGCGCTCCGCAGGCAATGCTGGGCCCTTATACTCCTGCGCCTGTCAGCAGAACCTGAAGCTGCTTTTTGAGTGAGGCTTCATCCAGTTTGGGCGGACTGTTTCGATCATCGCCGGTATGAATACCCAGCAGCGAGATCTGTTGCGGCAACTCCCCTAGCTGGTCGGCTAAAGCCAAGGCTTCAGCCACACCGAAGCCATGGCAGGAGGTGAGCCCCTGACACTGCACCAACTCATCCCGGCTGACCCGGACCACATCGCCGGCCCGGCCAGTCGAACTCAAGGCATCGATCACCACCACCTGATCCGCATCCTGAAGGTAGCTCAAGAGTCCGCTACCGGGCCGATCCAGCTTGATCAATTCACAATCTTCCAGTTGACAGCTCTGCAAGTAGTCTATCGCCAACCAGCCGGCCCGGTCCGCGCCAAAGGGTGAACCGACACCAATGATCCTGATCATCGGCGGTTGACGTTCAGCTTCAGGAAATGGGTTGCACAAGAGATGCAGGGATCGTAGTTACGTATCACCTGCTCAGCCCGCAGTCGCAGCTTCTCATCACTTTGATCCAATCCGAGTTTTTGCAGCGACAGGGCAATATCCTCCTCAATCCGCCCCTGATTCTGACTGGTTGGCGGCACGATACGCGCATAGCGCACGATACCCGCCTCATCCACATCATAACGATGCCAGAGAATCCCTCTCGGTGCCTCGGTACAACCAAAAGCATCGCCCTCCACAGGTTCGACTTCCTGGTAAGGCTGTGCCGGTATCTCATAGTGTTCCAACAACCGAATCGCCTCGGAGATGGCAAAATAGAGTTCGATCGCCCTGGCCACAATACTATGAAACATATTGTGGCTGGGGAAACGGATACCGCAGCCATCCATCAACTTGCGCACCTCTGGCGGCAGCTGATGGAAATTCAGATTCAATCTGGCCAGTGGACCGGTCAGATAGGGTCGCTCTTCAAGCTCGCAATGCAGCGCGGTCGAATGGGGAGATTGAATCTCCTTGAAGTGGCTGTCGAAATAGCAGATATCGATATCCAATCCCTGCCCTGAGATCAACCTTCCCTGACCGATCGCATACTCATCAGGATCACTGAGCGCCACACTGATGAAGGATTGATCGTCATCGGGAAAGCTCAAACCCGCTGTCCAGCCGATCAGCGCCTCCGCTTCCGGCAGAGCCGCCTGAAGCCGTTTCAGCATCCTCTCCACCGCAGAACGATCGGGTGCCCGGTAGAAGCCCCCTACCCGGACCCCCACCGGATGGACTGAACGACCACCGAACAGGGCAATCAGGTCGTTGCCCAGGGTTTGCAGCTGCAGACCCCGGCGCACCGCATCCGGGTAGTCTGCCGCCATGGCGATGGCCGATTCGAAACCGAGAAAGTCGGGGGCGGCCAGCAGATGCACATGCAGGGCATGGCTCTGAATCCATTCGCCGCAATACATCACCCGGCGCATCCTCTGAACCCAGGGATCCGGGGTAAAACCCGAGAGTCGCTCAAACGCCTGAACCGCACTCATCTGGTAGGCGACCGGGCAGATCCCGCAGATCCTCGCCACCATATCGATCACCTGGTTTCGTTCATAGCCCTCGACAAACTTCTCAAACAACCTCGGGGGCTCGAAGATACGCAGATTGAGCCGTTCGATCTCACCACTGACAATGTCCAGTTCGAGAGCGCCTTCACCCTCGACACGGGTCAATACCGGTACGTTGATATGGATATCACGATGTTCAGCCATCGCTATCACCTCGCAGCCCTTCGCTGGCTGTTTTGAAGCCGGCTGCACTGTTGGCAATAAAGCGAAAACGTCTCAATACTGCTTGTGCATCCAGGCCAAGTTGTTCAAATCGATCGGTTATCGAGCGATCATTGAGTTGCTCTGCCGGTCCGTAACAACCGTAGCAACCCCGACCGGCCGCAGGACATAGGGCACCACAACCGGCCAGAGTAACCGGTCCCATACAGGGCACCCCTTTCGTCACCATCGTACAGATCACACCTTTGCGCTTGCACTCCATGCAGACCGAGTGGACTTCTGGTCTTGGCGCAACCCCGGAGAGCAGATCCCTCAACACGCCGATCACCTGGCCGGAGTTGACCGGGCACCCCTGAATCTGCAGATCGACTTTGACATGTTTCGAGATGGGATCGGAGCTATCCAGAACCTGGATATTTTCAGGATCGGTATAGACCGATGCCATCCACGCATGACGATCGGCAAAATTGGCCAGCGCCTGCAGCCCCCCACTGGTGGCACAGGCCCCGATACTCACCAACAACCTGCTGTTTTGCCTGACCTGCTGAATCCGTTCGATATCCTCCGGGGTGGAGACACTTCCCTCAACCAGTGAGATATCCACCGTTTCATCCGGTGAATTGGGACCCGCTTCAGCAAAATGGACAATATCCACCAACCCGGGTAGCGCCAGCAGAGGCTCTCCCAGGTTCAGCAGAGCCAGCTGGCAGCCATCGCAGGAACTGAATTTGTGTACAGCGAGTTTCGGTTTATCTGTGGCCATGATAGTTGCCCAGGTTTATGGGTTGCTCAAGAGCGGATAGGATTTAAGCCGTTGACGAATCAAAAACCTTTCGCTCCCATTAAATCCGCCAGTTCGGAGTAACAGAACACCGGCCCATCCTGACAGACATATTTGGCGCCGATCTGGCAGTGGCCGCACTGTCCGATGCCACACTGCATGTTGCGCTCCATACTGAACCAGATCTGGTGGTCGGCAATACCAAGATCCCGCAGGTTCGCAATGGCTGCCAACATCATCACTTCCGGCCCGCATAACATCGCAATGGTGCGTCCATGGCGCAGATTGAGCTGGCCAATCAGCTCGGTAACCATCCCCTGCTGACCGTGCCACTCCCGGGTCACCACATCGGCTGCCAGCAGTACATTGACATCCGGCTCTCTCGCCCAGGCGTCATACTGCTCCCGCCAGATCAGATCGTTGGAGTGCTTGACCCCTTGCAGGATGTGCAGATGACCGAACTGACTGCGTCGCTTCATTAGATAACGAATCACCGAGACCAATGGGGCACAGCCCAGACCACCGGTCACCAGCAGCACATCGCGCCCCACCGCATCCTCCACCGGCCAGCCTCTGCCGAAAGGCCCGCGGATTCCCACCCGGTCTCCCGGCTGCAGCTTCGACATCGCCTCGGAAACCCGACCGACCACCCGTATGGTATGGTCGAAATAGTGGCTGTCCTTGGGATCGTTGACGATCGAGATCGGGATCTCTCCGGCCGCGAAATGGGTCACCATATTGAACTGACCCGGGGAGAACTCGAATACCTCCTGGGCGGCCGCATCCTCGAACCTCAATCTGAGGGTAAAGATCGTAGACGACTCCTGAATACGTTCATCGATAATCGCCGTACGGGGCAGATGCAGATCACTCATCGAGACTCCCCTCCCACAGAATGGTATCGGTCTCCTTGGTGAGATCGATACCCACCGGACACCAGGTGATACAACGACCACAGCCGGTGCAACCGATGCGCCCTTGCTGCTCTTGCCAACCCGCCAGTTTATGGGTCAGCCACTGACGGTAACGGCTGAGGATATCTCCACGCACCTTAAAACCTCCCATGCTGCTGTGGCTGGCGCTGAAGCAGGAGTCCCACTGACGTACATTCTGTGCCGATTGGCCATCCAGCGACACTTCATGCTGGGTGTCGTAGCAGAAACAGGTGGGACAGACAGCGGTGCAGTTACCACACCCCAGACAGCGATCGGCCACCTGCTGCCAATGGGCGTGTTCAAGCCGTTGATAGAGCCGCATCAGCTCCTCGGGTTTCGACAGCTTCCGTTGTTGTTCGCCGGCGGCCTGTTCTGACTGACTGTTCATCTGCTCCAACTGCTCAGTTTGTGGTGTGGTCAAAGCAACCCGTTCAAGAACAGCTTTTCCCTTATCGCTACCTGACCAAACCAGAAACCCTTCATCAAGTTCCGACATACCGATGTCGTAACCCTGATTCACGCTCGGCCCATCACCGGTAGAGGCACAAAAGCAACTCGCTGCAGAGTGGGCACAATCGATGCCGATCAACAGCAACTGTTCGCGTCTCTGCCGATAGTGGGGGTCCGCGCCACCGGCATGCAGAAAATGCCGATCCTGAATCGCCAGTGCCGACAGGTCACAAGCTCTCACCCCCAACACCGCGGTCGGTTTCACCTCCGGCAGACGGGCTGCAAAACTCAATGGATCCTTCTGCTCGACCCATAACACTTCGTGGGGCGCAAAACAGAGCGGCTTAAGCCCTTGCGGTCCATGGTTCCAATCAAACAATCGTTCACCGGCGGTCTGTTGCAGGCGATAGTGACCAGGCTCCTGTACATTGCTCACCCCCTTTACCAGTTCTGTGGCATCGGAGATCGCCTTCAACTGGATGGCCCCGTCCTGCACAACCGGCCCCAAAACCTGATAACCGGATTGCACAATCCCATCCAGCAACTGCTGCAAATCGGATCGGGGCAGAAAGCCGGGTTGTCGTTCAATCTTAGCGCTCTGTTGCACTTTAACAGCCTCATATTTGCGGTACTGATAACTCAGTCCGACCGCCTATTATTGTTCGGCGCCCGGTAACCTCCGATTGACAGATTATCATTCATTCAAGGCAGGTAAGTAACGCTTCCCGTGATGAAGACAAAGCCCCTTATGAACAACAGTGGGTTGCCATAAGCCATCCGCCTCACTGCGGTCACTGACATGCTCAGAGATCACCTTTTCCATACACCGCTCTACGCCTGTCGGATTGCGTCAGCCAGACAACATCCCCATTCATTCAGATGGTTTGTTTGAAGCGTGCACGGAATCAGGCTCAGTCGTAATACCCTTAAAAGCGATTGTCGCTATATAAAAAACTAGCATAAAACCGGGCGGACAATAGGTCTGAAATGGTTTTTTTTCCGCTTCAGCCGGTTCACCACTCGATTGCCTTTTATTGCTCTGCATAACCACATGCTGTTTACGGCTATTGTCTGGTAAAATTTTGGATTTTTTGCCGATAATCTTTAACTGAACAGCAGACTGGAGAGCCGTCGATTGTTAGTACCATACCGATGGTTATGACTCGATATGGGTTATTCTCTGTAACTGCCATTGATCAATGCATTCAGCTCCGATCAGTGAGAACATTGTTTGGATATGGCCGATGCCACTGTTTGAGTTTTAGCCAATCAATGGCAGGCCTTTTAACGATTAGGGAAGCAAGAATATGTCTGACAAGATGGTTACCATAGATGGCAACGAGGCCGCTGCACATATTGCCCACAAGACCAATGAGGTCATCGCCATCTACCCGATCACCCCAGCCTCGCCGATGGGCGAATGGTCAGACGAGTGGTCTGCAAAGGGCTTCAAAAACATCTGGGGCAGTGTGCCGGATGTGATCGAGATGCAGAGTGAAGCCGGTGCCGCCGGGGCGGTCCACGGCGCACTGCAGGCCGGTTCCCTCTCCACCTCGTTTACCGCCTCCCAGGGATTACTGTTGATGATCCCCAACATGTTCAAGATTGCCGGCGAACTGACCCCGACCGTGCTGCATGTCTCTGCCCGCTCACTGGCCGCCCAGGCGTTATCCATTTTTGGCGACCACAGCGACGTGATGGCCTGTCGCAGTACCGGCTATGCGATGCTCTGTTCCGCCAGTGTTCAAGAGGTAGCCGACTTCGCACTGATCGCCCAAGCGGCCACACTGGAGACCCGCATCCCGTTTCTGCACTTTTTCGACGGCTTCAGAACCTCTCACGAGCTCAACAAGATTGCCCTGCCGGATGACGCTGTGATCAAGTCGATGATCGATGACGAGCTGGTAGAGGCCCATCGCGTCAGATCACTCTCACCGGACCATCCGGTAATCCGTGGTACCTCGCAAAATCCCGATGTCTATTTTCAGGGGCGGGAGACCGTCAACCCCTACTACAACCAGACAGGTGAAAAACTCCAGGCGGTCATGGGCCGTTTCGCCGCGTTGACCGGCAGACACTATGAACTGTTCGAATACTATGGTGCCGCTCAACCGGAACGGCTGATCATCCTGATGGGCTCGGGCATCGGTGCCGCTGAAATCTGTATCGACCACCTCTCCGGAGAGGGCGAAAAGGTGGGCATGATCAAGGTGCGGCTGTTTCGCCCCTTTGCCGCCGAAAGACTGCTGGCAGCCATCCCCGAGAGTGTGCAGAAGATTGCCGTGCTCGATCGTACCAAAGAGCCAGGCGCGGATGGCGAGCCTCTCTATAAGGATGTACTGGGCGCCTTTGCCCAGGCTTTCACCCAGGGAGAGCGTAAAACCCTGCCACGGATTGTCGGTGGCCGATACGGACTCTCATCGAAGGAGTTCACCCCAGCCATGGTCAAGGGCATCTTTGATGAGTTGAACCGGGATCAACCGAAAAACGGTTTCACGGTGGGCATTGTGGATGATGTCACCCATACCAGCCTGCCCTGGGATGTGGATTTCCGTCCATTTGCCGATGCCGACGTCAGCGCTTGTGTCTTCTATGGCCTGGGTGCGGACGGCACCGTCTCGGCCAACAAGAATTCGATCAAGATCATCGGCGAACAGACCGACAACTACACCCAGGGCTATTTTCAGTATGACTCGAAAAAGTCTGGTGCCGTCACCGTCTCCCATCTACGCTTCGGCTCGCAACCGATCAACGCCACCTATCTGATCGGTGATAACGAAGCCGGTTTTGTCGCCTGTCATCAGCCGATTTTTCTGGGCCGCTACGAGATGCTGGATAAAGCCGCCACTGGCGCCACGTTTCTCCTCAACAGCCAGGCAGATCCGGATCGGGTCTGGCACACTCTGCCACCCCAGATGCAAAAACAGATGATCGAAAAACAGCTGAGCTTTTACGTCATCGATGCCTATAAGATCGCCGCCGAAACCGGTATGGGGCGGCGTATCAATACGATCATGCAGACCTGCTTCTTCTCAATATCCGGCCTGCTGGAAAAACAGACGGCCATCGAACTGATCAAGGATGCGGTGAAAAAGAGCTACGGCCGCAAAGGGGCGCGTCTGCTGCAACGGAACTTCGATGCCATCGATGCAGCACTGGCCGGCCTGCACAAGGTCGAACTACCCGACGTGGAGATCCCTGAAATTCCCAGGCAACCCATCGTACCGGCAGATGCACCGGAGTTCGTACAACAGGTCACCGCACCGATTATCGCCGGTAAGGGTGATAGCATACCGGTCAGCCTGATGCCGGCCGACGGTACCTGGCCACTCGGCACCACCGCTTATGAAAAGCGCAACATCGCCCTGCAGCTTCCCAAGTGGGAGATGGACCTCTGTACCCACTGTGGCAAATGCCCGCTGGTCTGCCCCCATGCAGCGATTCGTTCCAAACTTTTCCCGGCCGCCCTGACCGAAGAGGGACCGGAGAGCTTTCTGCATACCCAGGTCAAAGGCGGACGGGATTTTGCGCCGGATACCCACATCAGCTATCAGGTGGCCCCCGACGACTGCACCGGCTGCGGACTCTGTGTGGAAATCTGCCCGATCAGAGATAAGCAGAACCCCCAGCGCAAAGCACTGAATATGGTGGACGACCCGGCCTATCATGAACAGGAGCGGATCAACTGGGCCTTCTTTGTCAGCCTGCCGGAACATGACCGGACCCAGCTGAAACAGACAACCCTGAAAGGGGCCATGGTCATGCAGCCCCTGTTCGAGTTCTCCGGGGCCTGTGTCGGCTGTGGAGAGACCCCCTACATCAAGCTGGCCACCCAACTGTTCGGGGATCGTATGCTGATCGCCAACGCTACCGGCTGCTCCTCCATCTATGGCGGCAACCTGCCCACCACCCCCTACACCACCAACCCGGAAGGCAGAGGGCCCACCTGGTCAAACTCCCTGTTCGAGGACAACGCGGAGTTCGGTCTGGGGATGCGCATCGCCATCGATAAGCAGAATGACCATGCCCGAGCGTTACTGCAGCTCCTACGCAAGGATCTCGATGAACAACTGGTGGAACAACTGCTGAATAGTCAACAGCAGAGTGAAGCGGAGATATTTGAACAACGGGAGCGCATCGAAACCCTTAAGCAGGCCTGCCAGCAGATCGACGCCCCCCAGGCACAGAGCCTGATCTCGGTGGCAGACAGCCTGGCGCGGAAAAGTGTCTGGCTGGTGGGGGGAGATGGCTGGGCGTACGATATCGGCTACGGTGGTGTCGACCATGTTTTGGCCTCCGGCCGCAACGTCAATATCCTGTTGCTCGATACAGAGACCTACTCCAACACCGGCGGACAGACCTCCAAGGCGACGCCGCTTGGTGCGGTTGCCAAATTCTCAGCGGCCGGCAAACCGACCAACAAGAAGGATATCGCCATGATGGCGATGGCCTACGGTAATGTCTACGTGGCCCAGGTAGCCTTCGGTGCCAAAGATGTGCAGACTCTACGAGCCTTTCTGGAAGCGGAAGCCTATCCCGGACCATCCTTGCTGATCTGTTACTCCCCCTGCATTGCCCATGGGGTTGACCTCTCCAACAATATCCGGCAGCAGGAGTTGGCGGTGGACTCGGGTCACTGGCCCCTGTTCCGCTATGACCCACGCCGCAGCGACAAAGGGGAAAACCCCTTGAAGATGGACTCCAAGGAACCCTCGATTCCCTATCGGGATTTCGCCAGCAGTGAAACCCGTTTCAGCGTGCTGCAGCGAACCCATCCGGAAGCGTCTGAACAGTTTCTGCGTCAGGCACAACAGCAGATCAAAAGCCGCTATCGTCTCTATGAACAGCTGGCACAACTGGCTATGGAAAAGGCCGAAGGCTGAGTCAGGTCATCTACCCGATCAGGATGGTGACCTGAACAATCACCAACACCGCTAGTGAGACCACGGATGGACTCACGTACGGTCATCCCGGCGCAGGCCCGACAGAACCGCCAAAGGCTGGCTATTTTGCCTAATTGATCTTTGTTTAATCAGCAACAATCATCACGAAAAATCTGCAGGGATTTACTAATGACGTTCATATAAAAATCACACCTCATCCTCAACAGATAACGCCTTCCTACCGTCCAGATTATCTACTCACACCGAGTGAAAGATTTCAATTCATCAGACCATGCTGGCTATTCCAATTTAACTGTCTATGCTTGTTATGAATGCCAGCGGACGGTAGATAATGAAGAGTCAACAATCGCCCTCCCCAATCATCGCAGACTTTGAGCCCGGAGCACCTTACCGAATACCGGTCCTTTCCCTATTGAGAAAGACGCTCTTGCTGGCACTGCCTTTCATCGCCATCTTCGGCTTGGCTATCTTCAGCTACTACTACCAGCAAACAGTAGCCGTCGAAGAACATGCGCAAAAAATGAATCACTACACAAACCGCCATTTGATTCAATCACTGCAGCAGATTCTGCGAAACATCAAAGGTGATGCGCGAATGCTGATCAGCAATCCATTACTGATGCGCGCATTGTCCTCCCCCCAGGGAAACGATGCTCAATTACTCGCTCAGCAATGGATAGCATTTTCAGCACAAAAACGCCTTTATGATCAAATGCGTCTGCTTGATCAGCGAGGGCAGGAGGTTTTACGCATCAACCTGACTGCCTATGGAGCAGAAAGCATACCTCGCAATCAATTGCAGAATAAGTCAGCGCGCTACTACTTCAAAGACGCAATGACACTTCCACAAGGAGAGATATATCTATCGGCATTGGATTTAAACGTTGAAAACAAGACCATCGAACAACCGCTCAAACCAATGCTGCGTATCGCGATTCCAGTATTCGACGCTGAAGGAAAAAAATCAGGATTATTGATACTCAACTACCTGGCAGCCAACTTCATACATGAGATCGAAACCCAAAACATGCTGTCGGACAGCCGTAGCATGCTAATAAACCAGCACGGATACTATCTCTACGGTTCAACCAGGGACAAGGAGTGGTTGTTCATGTACCCCAAAAAAGATCAACTTCCAGGAATAGTCTCAAGCGACTTTCCGGAGTTGTGGCAATCGATCATTCATAACGGACAGCAACAGGTTATTTCGCCTCGGGGTATCTTCAGCTACCAGTGGCTGACGACCGAAGACCCGGGATCGACAGCCAATCCATTCAGCCAGGAGTATGTGATCATCACCATGCTCGGCATGAACCAGCTGGCGGCGATGAAGAGACCATATCGTCAAGCTGCCTGGGGGATGTCACTGTTGGCAATCCCCATCATACTCCTCTTTGCCGCCATAGCCTCTCACTACCGCCTGCGGGAACTTAAAACTTTTGAACAATTGCACAACGCAGAGACAAACCAACGACTGATCCTGGAGTCGGTTGGCGAAGGTATTATCGGCCTTGATGCAGACGGCAGACTGACATTCGCAAATTCACGGGCCCAGGATCTGACCGGTTACTTATTGCAGGAGATGCTTGGACGCCCACTGCACAACCTGATCGGCGACTGTGGCAGTGAAAAGAACCGAAATATGGAAAAAGCATGCCCACTGCATGAAAGCCTGATTCATGGTAGATCGAGACGCGAAGATAATGATGTCTTTTACCGAAAAAACTGCGATGCTTTTCCCGTTGAGTACATCAGCAATCCAATTATCAAGAATGGAGAATTGCATGGCGGTGTAGTCTCATTCTTTGATATCTCGGCGCGCAAGAAGGCTGAACAACGTATCGAATACCTGGTGCTTTACGATCCCCTGACCGACCTACCAAACAAACGCCTGTTTCTTGACCGACTCAACCAACAGCTGGCAAGTGCAAAGAGCAGCAAACAGATTTCCGCCCTACTCTACGTCGATATCGACCTTTTCAAGCAGATCAATGATGCACTCGGTCATGAAAAAGGCGATGAAGTTCTCAAGGAGACAGCACGGCGCCTGAAGTACATTACCCAAGAGGGCGATACAATCGCCCGAATCGGCAGTGACGAATTTGCTCTGCTACGTGCCAATACCCCGATAGATGCGGATCATATGGCCCATACGGCACAACTCATTGCGGATGAGATCATGCTGATCCTGGAGCAACCATTCTTTTTAGAAGACTCCAGAGTTCGCATAACGGCGAGCATCGGCATCACGATCTTTCCGCTTGCAGACGAAGACGCATCAACCATCCTCTCACAGGCTGACACAGCGGTAGCCAATGCCAAGGATGCGGGACGCTACACCACACGTTTTTTTAAAACCGAAATGGAACAGACCATCAGAGGATGGCTGGATATTCACAACCGTATGCTTGAAGCACTGGCAGAGGATGACTTCACGCTCGCCTACCAACCAAAAGTAAGACAAGACGGCAGTCTGATCGGTTTGGAGGCACTGCTACGCTGGCACGATGGCGAGCTCGGCGTTGTCAGTCCGGCCCGTTTCATTCCGATTGCGGAGCAAAGCGGCCTGATTAATCAGATCAACGATTTTGTGTTCGGCAAGGCATGCCAGCAGATTAAAGCCTGGTGTGATGCAGGGCTGGTCAACTGCTTTGGTCGTGTTGCAATCAACATCTCACCAAACCAGTTTCTCAACAGAGACTTTGTCAGCCAGATACTGGACCATGTGGCAGATGCCGGAATCGAACCAACCTGCATAGAGCTGGAAATCACCGAACGAACCCTGGCAGAGGATACGCCACTGATTCGTGAAAAACTGGCCGCGCTGCGTGAGCAGGGCTTCCACATCAGCATCGATGATTTCGGTACTGGATACTCCTCACTCGCCTATCTACAGCAGCTGCCGCTTGATTGGCTGAAGATCGACCGGACCTTCGTTACCGATGCGGATAAAAACAGCGACCGGCAGAGCATCGTCGAGGCGATTATTCTGCTGGCCAGAAGTCTCTCTATCGAAGTGATTGCTGAAGGGGTGGAAACGGAAGGGGAACTTCAATATCTACTTGAGGCCGGTTGCCGCAAGTTCCAGGGCTTCTATTTTTATGAGCCCATGGGTCCGGCCAAGCTCACAGACCTGCTGCTCAGTATCGCGTCTCAGCAAACTGATCCGGTCGATGCCTGAAACACCATCACGGGGATCGTCAGTTAACCGTTCAAGCCCCGTTTTCAATTGAGTTTCACCGATCGGAACAAGGGCAAAAACTCTGCAAAAATTGCCAGTCACCGTTAACCCGGAAGCCGTCTCAAATCACTCTCTGCGTAGCGCCTCCACCGGCAGAAAATCTGCCGCACGTCGTGCCGGATAGTAACCGGAGGCCAGCCCCACCAATACAGAGACGATCAACCCGGTCAGTACACCACTCAAGGTTGGCATCAGCGGAAACCCGGTTAGCAGATCGAGAGTTCCACCAAGCAATAAGCCGAACAGCAAACCGGCAATACCACCGGCCAGACTGATCAGTACCGCCTCGGCGAGAAACTGAAACAGAATATGGCGACGATTCGCACCGATCGCCATTCGCACACCAATCTCGCGGATTCGCTCCACCACGGCGGTACTCATGATTCCCGCCACACCGATGCCACCGACCAGCAGCGCCGTGGAAGCGGCCACCACACCCATTGCGGTGATACCGCCCAATATCCGGTCCACGGTTTTCAGATAGGATGCCAGCGTAATCTTGGTATATTGGTAGCTGCCTCGATAACGTCTCTGCAGCGTCAGTCTCAACTGATCTGCCGCCTGTTCGGCCTTGGCGATGGAGACCGCTTCCGCCTGCAGATAACTGACCTGCTGATTGCCATTCATCTGCTGCACCAGGGTATAGGGCAGCAGGATTCTGTTATTCGCATCCTCTCCCCCGTCAGAGCCGATACTGGCCAGCAGGTCCCGGCTCTTGTACTCCAATACGCCGATCACCTGATAGCGGCGTCCCCCGATGCGCAGCTCCTGACCGATTGGATTTTCCAACTGGGGATAGAGATCCCGACTCACCGTTTCACCGATCAGAACCACCGGGCGACGCCCTTTGATATCCGCCGGTCGAAAACCCCGCCCCATGGTCAGCCGGTCATTGTTGATTTCGGTATAGTTGGCATCCACACCTTTCAGCTGGGCACTGCTGTAACGATTACCCTTTTGTACAATCGGTCGCTTATCAGCAAGCAATACCGGACTCAATTGCTTCACGGCGGGACAGCAATCCCCTTTTAACAGACTCAGATCACGACTATCGATCCCGGAGCTGTCCCTGACACGGGACTGCGGGGTTTTATCCTGATAGTCGCGAAACACCCAGAGTGATCGTAAACCGAAAGTCTCCAGCTCTTTGAGTACAAACAGCTTGCCACCACTACTCACCGCGCTGACGGTCATCACCGCAGCGATGCCGATGGCTATGCCCAACACACTGAGCAGGGATCTCAAACGGTTCTGCCAGAGCGCGATCACCGCCTCTCCGGTCAGCTCCACAAACACCCGCAGCCTGTTCATATCACCACACCGTCATGCAGCATGATCACCCGGTCCGCCCGCTCACCGATCAACGGATCATGGGTCACCATCACCAGGGTATGCCCCTCCCGATGCAGCTCACTGAAGAGCTGTAAAACCTGATCACCATTGCGGCTGTCCAACGCACCGGTGGGTTCATCCGCAATCAGCAATCTGGGGCGATTGACCAGTGCCCGGGCAATGGCAACCCGCTGCTGCTGCCCACCGGAGAGCTGGTTCGGCTGATGCAGGGCCCGATCCATCATAGCGACTCGCTGCAGGGCCTGTGTGGCGAGCCGCTCACGCTCCGCCCGGGCAATGCCCTGATAGAGCAGTGGCAGCGCCACATTCTCAAGTGCACTCCGATTGGCGATCAGATTGAAAGACTGAAAAACAAAACCGATGGTCTGTGCCCTTAACGTGGCCAAGCGGGAAAACTGAGCGCCCGACACCGGCTCTCCGTTCAACCGATACTCACCACGATCCGCCAGATCGAGACAGCCGATGATATTCATCAGGGTACTTTTACCCGATCCTGACGGCCCCATGATGGCAACGAATTCACCGGCGGCGATATTAAGATCGATGCCACGGATCACCGGTAGCTCGACCCCACCCCGCCAATAGGACTTATGGATTGCCTGCATCTGGATCATCGCTGGGTTTTCTCCCTGACAGGGATCCCGGGCTCAAGCTTGGCAGACTCCAGCAACACCACGGCCTCACCCTCCTGGATGCCGGACAGCAACTCCACATGACTATCCCCCTGCAGCCCCACACTCACCTCTCGATAGCGCAAAAGACCAGACTCGATCAGGGCGACCTGGAAGCTGTCTGCATCCTCTTTCAGGGCCGTAAAGGGGAGTTTCAGCACCCCCT
>JAKSBX010000002.1 GCA_022360905.1 Chromatiales bacterium | reverse complement strand
TTTTAAATTCTTCGGTATAACGTTTGCCGCTCATAAAAACCCTCCTTAAGTCATTTTTATAACTCAGAAGTGTCTAAGAAACGAGGGGCGATTCATACTCTGTAGGTTTTCGGGGTTGCATCAGTCCGGACAATGCCTAGCTTATTTCCCAATTCATTGAGGCTCTCTTTTTCAGGATGACGGCACATTACCAAAAGGCTATGGAAGTGGTTGACTAACTTTTTCGTAGACGGCTTCAGCAGTATGCTGGCGTTTGGAGCCAAAAGATGGGGGGGACTGGGTTAGCGTTTCATCGACAAACTCAAGCTCATTTCTCTCCTGGCACAGGTAAAGGGGCTAATATTGGGGCCATCTATCTGGCTACCGTCATCAATTCCTAATTCAATTGTCAGAGGGAAATGAAAAAAAAGAGTAGTGTGATCTTATTTCTTTTTCCATTTATGGTAAAATTTTTATTGCAATTTTAATGTGATAGAGTTTTAACAGGTTTAGTTCTAGGTGGTTTTTGATTTTAGTATCTTTCTATAAACCGGATAACGTTAAAACTCATTGAAATGTATAATTAACTCAGACATGGGTGGTCCTTTAGAATATCTGTTTTGTTAGCTTTATAACCATGGTCAGTTATGGGGAACGGTTATATGGAATAATTGAATCTTAGTTGGCTACCCTAAGTGCTGTTCTCAGTCTGAAAATGTTTTGAAATTATTTTTGAATCATTGGCGGTGGGACAAATGGCTGAAAGAAAACATAAAATCGTGGCTAATTTTGGAAATGCAGAAGTCCGAACTAAAAGTGGTGTAGGTGTGCCTTCGTATTTCCGCATTTGGGAATCAATTCCAGAAACGTTTTCTTTTACCCCTCAGAGGTGGGGAAAATACATTCGTCGAACAGCTTCCTCAGGGTATCCACCATTTGATATTTTTAGTGAATGGTTAATGGATTTTGCGTCAATATCTGCATACCAATTGGGCCGGTCTGATTGGAAAAATTTTAGACGGATGGCGCTTCTTCATGTTCCCGATTGTGATTTGTATTGTTGGTATTGTTT
>JAKSBX010000003.1 GCA_022360905.1 Chromatiales bacterium | reverse complement strand
GCTGCAGAATCTCAACCAGGCTCTTGAGACTCGCGCCGATCAGATGGAGATCGATCCCGGGATACGTGAACAGGCGGTTATCCCGATCCAGCGGATGCTCGATTTTGCAGCCCAACAAGGTATAGGTATGCGCGACAAGGGAAATGCCTGATTCGGCAAAGTTCCGACTGAATGGTGATCGATAACTCTGATGACTGTCACCTGTTGTCTAAGCTTTAGTTATGACACTATCGAGAGTGAAATTTTCTATTAATAGTATCGGATCAGATGGCGTAACATAAGCACTCAGTATATCGAGTGACTCCAGCTTCAGGAGATTCAGATCCTTCATGACAGACTTTATTCTCGACTACGAACTGACCATCCGCCTGACGGCATTTTTCACGATCTTTGCCGTGATGGCGAGCTGGGAAGTGGTCCGACCCTGTCGTCAGCAACGTTTCACCAGAGGTCAGCGCTGGTTGTCCAATCTGGGTATCACCCTGCTCAACACCTTGCTACTGCGGCTGCTGTTTCCAACCGCTGCAGTGGGATTCGCCGCCTTTGCCGAGATTAAGGGCTGGGGGCTGCTCAATGAGATTCAGTTGCCCTTCTGGCTCAGCGTAATCATCGCCGTGACGCTGATGGATATGATTATCTATCTGCAGCATGTGATGGTTCACGCTGTCCCCGCCCTATGGCGTCTGCATCGGGTACACCATGCCGATCCAGACTACGACCTGACCACCGGTGCCCGCTTCCATCCAATCGAGATTCTGCTCTCCATGCTGATTAAAATCGCCACCATTGCGGCTCTGGGCCCTCCGGTCGTCGCGGTACTGATCTTCGAGGTGATACTCAACGGCATGGCGATGTTCAACCATGGCAACGTTTCCCTGCCGAAGCCGCTCGACCGGTTGTTGCGCTGGTTGCTGGTGACACCGGATATGCACCGGGTACACCACTCGGTCATTCCCGGAGAGACCAACAGCAACTTCGGTTTCAACCTGTCGATCTGGGACCGCTTGATGGGCACCTACAGAGTTGCACCGAAACTGGGCCATATCGGGATGCAGATTGGCGTCAACTCCCTGCAGGATCCACAGCTGACAACGAAACTGAGCGGCATGCTGAGAATCCCATTTCTAAAGAATACCGAGGGTGGAGACGATTATAATGTTCAAGATAGGTCCTGGCCGGGTCAAGGAGACAACCTTTGAACATCGAGAACTACGACGTCTATTTTTCCGGTGCACTGATAAAAGGGAGTGACCCTGAAAAGGTAAAACGAAAAGTCGGCGCCATGTTCAAACTGGAGGGCGAGCGTCTGGACCGCCTGTTCAGCGGCAAACCCATCCCGATCAAACGGGGTATCGATATGGACCGGGCCATCAAATACCGGGTGGCCTTTCGTGACGCTGGTGGACTTGTGGATATCGTACCCGCCGGGGAGCCGGCACCCACCCCCAAACCGCCACCGGCGGAGCGCCCTGAACAGCGCCTGCCTCCCCAATCCGCCAAGCCGGTTGAAACCCTGACCCTGGCCGACGGTCCCATGGAACCCCCACCGGAGCCGCCCCATCGGGAGGTCGTGGCACCGGACTTCTCCCTGTCAAAAGATGGTTTCGATCTATCGGATTGCACACCCGAAGTGCCCCCCCAGGTGATCCCTGATATCAGTAATCTCGACCTCTCCAAAGAGGACACAAAACTGGATCAGACAGAGGAGCCCAAACCTCTGCACATCGATACCTCGGCGCTCGATCTGGACACCTCAGAACATGACCTGGAAGAGCAGCGCCCACCGCCAACACCCAATATCGATACCGGCTCACTCTCCCTCTCACCCGCCAAGCAGGGCACGTTGGAGGATTGCCAGGAGGAGATTGAACCAGCCGCCATCCCAAATCTTGATCACCTGAAGATTATCGAAGGGGCTGAACAGCAGCCGACCGGGGACAAGGCAAAGTTCAAGTTATCGGACGACTGATGGAAGCGTACAACAGGTCCTGACAGATCGACATTTCAGTGCAGACTGCTCTGCATCAGAAATCGAGGTAGGTCTCCATGGAGGATTTGGTCGCCTCTGAGAGTCCTTCCTTATATTGTTGATCAAGCGGCCGGCCCGTCTCGAGGATCCCCTCCATGGCGCCAAAGGTACGTTCTGCATAGAAGCGCAGCAACAGCCGCTGCTCGTCGTCGCTCATCCAGAGATGTACCGATTCACCCAACTCCCCATTCTCCGGATCGATCTCCCGCAGTTTCAACCTGAACGACGGCCTGTCCCAGCCGGCACGGGTCAAGCGCTCCCGGCTCACGTCGATACGAAACCACTCGATCTCCTTACCGTTGAAGGTGGAGAACTCAATCGGGCGGCCACTCTCGATCGGCATGCTGCGTAGACGGTGTATCAATCCCATATAGTCAAGCGCCTGGGCACCATTCATCTGCAGCGCCTTGGTCTGACTCAGGGCCGACCATCGATCATTGCTCAGTGCAGCCACAGGTTGCAGACTGGGAGGCGGTGACGGGGAGGTCTCTTCGGCCTGCTCTCCGGTCTGATAGTGATGGGCATAACCCTTCTCCCGGTCGAACCAGAAGAACTCTTCCCTCTCCTCGCGGAATTTCAGGGTCTTGAAGGCGATCAAGGGGTGCAGCTCCCGGACATCCAGCCAGCTTCGGTAACTGAGCCGCACCGGATAGAGCAGCTCCGCTTTCGAATAAGGCGCTGTGGTCAGATGTAGATTGGTGATGTAGGCCGGCATGGTCAGCACCTGCCCCATGCTCTCTTCCACATTGAGGGTCATTTTGGCGATATCCATTTCCATATAACCGGTAATCAGGCCGCGAAATTTGAGAGTATATTCCAGTTGTTCCCCCAAGACCGGCTGGCTGGCTGCAGCAGACACAGTCGTGAATCCCCACAACAGCAGAAATAGGGCTTCTATTCGCAGAATCATCCATCGACGGGTTTCAACACCACTCATTGACTATACTCGGCAAAACACTGTTGGCACGTTTCTCGCAGAATAGTGCATAACCTATTAAATCGCAGCATAGAGCGTCAATTTTTTGTCTCTAGAGGTTCAAAACCATGATTAATCCTGTCAACAGCGACAAAACCGTTCAAACCACAACAGACAAGTCCGGGCAGTCCCAGGCCAGCCACAAAACCGAGACACCCGGGGGCAGCGCTGTAGAGCCGGCCCAGGCGGCGGTTGAAGAGCGCCCGACACTGGAAGTGGATAACGCACGCCAACTCTACCAGATGGAGACCACTCGCAGTGGTCAGACCGATGCGATCGATTCCCCCCAGCAGGCCCGCTCAATGCTTGATGCCCTGTTGCAGCAGATCTCCAGCTCACCTGAATCGGCGGCTCAGGCCCAGATGGCTCAGGTCTCCAAACCATTGGCCAATCTATTAGAGAGCGCACCGGCTTAAGGCGAATCGCACTTACTCAAGAAAATAATCCGCCAATGAACGCCAATCACCGCGAATCTTCGCTAATAGAGTCCTCTATGTGAGAGTTTTTCGCGGCATTTTGCGTTGATTGGCGGTTAATCTCTAAGAGTGACCCAACTTCTCTAAACCCGTTGGATGGTTTTTACCCCGTCAGGGTTCCCCAGCGTCCGCTGACATCCCCTGTTTGAGGCGTTCTATCTCCTGCTTGCCGCCGATAACCACCAGGATATCCCCGGCATCGAGGTGGTGATCGACACCACTGTTTGTGAAGATCAGCTGGTTGCCCAGTTCGAGGTCCACCACACCGAGCACAATCAGGTCATATTTTTTATTCAGTTCCAGATCACTGAGCACCATACCGGCCAGCGCCGACGAATCCGGGATCTCTATCTCGGCAATATCGATGTGCTTGCCGAAAACCGTGTTTTCAAGCATCTCCACCAGATAGGGACGGGCAATCATCTCATGCACCCGCTGACCGCTGATCTCATAGGGATCGATGACTTTGGTGGCTCCGGCGGCCATCAGCCGTTCGCTGGATTCGATCGATTCCGCGACACAGACAATCTTCAGATCCGGATCCAGCGCTCGGGCCGAAAGGGTCAAAAAGAGGTTTTTCGGCTCTTCGGAAAAGAGACAGAAAACCGTCTTCACCCAGTCCCCAATACCAATACCAAGCAGTTTTTCATCGTCGGTGTAGTCGATTACCGCTGCCTGAAGCCCCTTTGCCAACAGCCCACCCACCTCATCAAGGTTGTTGCTGTAGAGATAGACCTGGATGCCACGCTCCGACAACTGCATGGCCACCTCATGACCCAGTGCGCCACAACCGAAGATCAAAGTATCCCGCCGTGCCACTACAACTCCCCCCGTTCCAGACAATCACGCAGATGGATGACGCTGTACTCATGACCGATCAGTACCAGCAGGTCGTCTGCCTGCAGCGTAAACCGCTCTCCCGGATTGAAGTAGAAACAGCGCTCATTCAGATTGAAACAGCTGTTGTCGATGCCGGGGTCGCAACGGCCATCCCTGATCACACCGAAGGGGACGAGTTTCCTGGCCAGAAAATCGATCTCGCCCATCCGTCTGCCGGCCAGCGAGCTGTTGCGCTTGATGCGCACCGCCTCGATGCCTTCACTGGTCTGTCGGGTAAGCAGGCCGTAAACCGCTTCAAAGGCCACCGGCTGACCCGCATACTCCGCGGCGATCAGGCCGAACACCTCATAGGGTGCAACGCAATGGCTCGCGCCCGCCCGATAGAGCTTGTTGACATTCTCCCGATGGTTGGCCCGTGAGATGATCTCGATGTCGGGATTCATCTGCCGTGCAATCAGGGTGATGTAGACATTCACCACATCGTCACCGGTCAAGCAGAGCAACCGGTTGATACGGGTCTCTATCCCCATACTCACCAACAGCGAGTTATCCTCCCCGTTGCCCATCACCGCCAGGTACCCGCGCTGTTTCGCCAGTCTGATGTTCTCTTCGAGAGGATCCACCACCACAAACGAGCGCTTATCCTCAGAGAGCCGCTCCGCCACCACCTGTCCGACCCGGCCGAAGCCGCAGACCAGGGTGTCGACCTGCTTGCGCTCCACCTCGGAAAAAACCCGGTGGGCGCGGATCTCATGAATCTTTTCACCGAAGGCGGAGACAATGATCGAGGTGAAGAACGAGATCACACCCAATCCGGCGATGATCAACACCAGGCTGATCACCCGGCCCTCTGTGGTCTGCGGGGTGATGTCACCGTAACCGACCGTCGACATGGTCACCAGGGCCCAATAGACACTGTCGAAAAAGCCGTCGATCTGCCCCCCATCGTGTTCCGCCTCGAAGAAAAAGATCGCCGTGGCCGCGGTAAAGGTGATAAACGCCATGAAGATAAACAGGGTTACCAGCTCGATACGTTTTTCAGAGAGCACCTTGACGAACTCACTGATGCTGCGGGTATAGCGAAACAGTTTGAACAGCCTGAAGAGCAGAAAGATGCGCAGAAACCTGAGCGGTCGATAGCTTGGAATAATCGCCAGCAGATCGATAATCGCCAGGGGCTGGATGGCATATCTGAGCTTTCCGATCACGGCGCTGGAGAGGGCGGGACCGAGACGAAATGTCTCATTGATGAACTCGGCCCGCTCGTAGCGTTCGATGATGACCTTATGGCTGTCGTTGTAGAGCCAGAAGCGCAGCAGATATTCGATGATGAAGATGGTCACCGCCCCCACCTCGATCAAGTCGCCCCACAACCCCAAATCGTGCTTCACTTCGTAGATCAGCAACCAGACGCTGAGCAGCACCAGCAGGATCATGAAGATATCAAAGTAGGGACGGATCGGCGCACGGGGATTCTGCAGCAGATTGTAGACCGCATTTTTCAAGCCCTTATAGCGGGCTGACCCCTCGAGGGTATAACAATATTTGATGATTTTTTGCGCAAACGACATAACGCAGGACAAGCCCACCACCGGGATAATCAAACTGTTAACCGGTTATATCGGCAGAGAAGTAAAATCCTGGAGCTGCAAAAATGGGGTCAGGGAAGAATGGTAGTCAGTTAAGCGTTACTTGGTGGGGCATGGCCCCACCCTACTGTTGAATTCATGGTGTAGTTATTTGGTGGGGCATGGCCCACCCTACTGTTGAATTCATGGTGTAGGGTGGGGCCATGCCCCACCAAAAACCTTTGATAAAACGAGATGCAATGAGTTTTACTGCTTAAGTAAGCGCCATTCGGGTTAGGGGAGCTGTTGTGGATTGTAGGCAGAGAGTTCGATGCGCTCACCGTCGGCAACGATGATCTCCCGACCATCCTGGGTGACGAAATGGCGATCATCCACATCCATTCTTCTTGCGATATAGCTGACACTGCGGCCTGTCTGGGCATCCACAACCCGTACCGTGACCAGCCGATACCCCTGCTCCACCTGCCAACCCAGATAGATCAGACTGGCTGAAACCATCAGTGCCAACAGACCGTAACTGAGCCACTTGATCGCTCGGTTTGAGCCTTGCTGTTTGGCAACCGGCGGGGAAATCCGTGCTGGCTCATTCTCATTGAGAGTGTGTTGGCGATGACGAATGACCAGCCAGGCCAGGCCGATTACAGCCAATGTCAGGAGTATTTTACTTATCACGATCGGGAGTCTTGTATGCTCTGCCTAGGGCCTGTTAGAGAGTCTGATTCACACAATCTTCGTCTGTTCAGAAAAAATTCATCTACGGAACAATATCAGGTTGCCCGCATCCTAAAGGAATAAGCTGACAGAGTACAGGTTGGACAGGGTGAACCACCTTGCTGGCAAAGGATACTACCATCGGCTTACACGAACATGGGTCTGTGTGTTAAACCTTTGCAGGAATCAACCATAACAGCAATATGATTTCCTTAATCGGCCTGCAGGAAAGTGGCCCTTGCAGCCTGAGTGGTGATGGATTTACTATCCCCCTATGTTATATCGAATAGCGACCATAGTAAGTCTGTGTTTCGTCGTACTATCGGCCTGCAGTAAGCAGGCGGAACCGACCATCACCCTCTCCCGTGCCGTACAGATCGGTGACATCGACCAGTTGGAGCGTAATCTTCACTGGGGTGCCGATGTCAACAAAGCGGATACAAACGGTTTGACACCACTCCATGTGGCCGCCCAGAAAGGCAGCCTGGTGATGAGTAGGATCCTGGTGAAAAATCAGGCCGACCTGGAAGCACTCGATCCCCGGGGACACACACCGCTACTCAAAGCGCTGATCGCGCGTAATCCGATCATTGCCGAATATCTGGTTGAGAAGGGAGCCAAAATCGAGCCGAACAGTGCCCTGCATGAGACGGCTGCTCTGGGCAGCGCCGACCGGGATGTGGTGGGTTTTCTCATCAAACAGGGGGCAAAACTCGACAACCAGGACGATAAAGGCAATACTCCGCTCCACTCCGCGATTCTCAACGATCAACGGGTCTCAGCCAAGTACCTGATCAATCGTGGTGCCAGCCTGGATATTGCCAACCAGGAGGGCCTGACTCCTCTGAGCCTGGCCAAACAGAAAGGCAATCAGGATATCATCCGGATGCTCATACAATTCGGTGCATCCGAAGATCTTTAACACCGTTTTATCAACCTATGGGATTTACACAACGCTATGGCATCAACACCTGACGAGCTTACCGTCAACTATACAGAAGACGGCATCGATGTGGTCAAAGAACTGGACAAGGTGATTCTCTCCAAAGGGGCCTGGACCACAATTATTTTTCGTTTTCAGGATTGGGATCGCGCCAAGCAGCAATACGGTGCCGACAAGTACACCATTCGTCGCTATCAAAAGCGTAATGGCGAATACATGCAGAAGAGTAAATTCAACATCTCCAGCAAGGATCAGGCGAAAGGCATTATCGATGCCTTACAAAAGTGGTCTGAAGAGTAACCTGACAATCCAGCTAAGAGAACGCTGATTAACCAGTCAATCCGATGAATAGCCGCGAATGGACGCTAATCACCGCAAATACTCGCCAATAACTTAGGGCCAATTGGATTAATGTTAACAGGCCCTAGCTGGATTGATTGAATCGAGTCTTTGTCATCTCTGCCAACGACACGATGGCTGTGCAAGATATCTTCAGCCCTGATTGGATATTGGCGAGTATTTGCGGTGATTAGCGTCCATTCGCGGCTATTCATCGGATTGACTGGTTAATCAGCGTTCTCTTAGCTGGATTGTCAGGTTACTCTTCAGACCACTTTTGTAAGGCATCGATAATGCCTTTCGC
>JAKSBX010000145.1 GCA_022360905.1 Chromatiales bacterium | reverse complement strand
CTTGGGAAGGTGTTGAAGGGATTAATGCGGAGCCTCTTGTCAACGCAAGTGATATCGTAAAGGAATTTTCTGAGTACGCAATGCGCGACCGATTTGATGGAAATCAGGTTAACATCCTTCGTATTTCCGGTGGAGAACCCTTTTTTAGAAGCGCTGCTCTTGTCGAGGATATTGCAAATGAATTCAGTGATCTCATTGAGCCTGAAACTGCTTTTCTATGGGTTGATACAAATTTACATCCGTTTGGTAAAAAAATGAACCCCACAAAAGAGAAATCGTTGGATGCACTGCAAAAGTTAGGTCAAAGAGTCGCAGTACATGCCTGTATTCATGGGGCGAATCCAACAACTCTTAAGCGGAACAGCTTGCGAAAAACTAATCCTCAATTCATCGTTAATACTTTAAAAGCTTTTATAGAGCGAGAGATCCCAATTTATCCGAGGATTAATCCAGTTGGTCTTATCCCAGACGAGGTGAAAGAGATTTTTTATCTTTTTCAGGAAGTATCAGATACCATATGTCTTCCTTTGAAAACGTATCTTGGTCCGATTGAAATATTATATAAACATTCAATTGATAGAATGAGATTATTTCAGAATAAAAGACCTATGTTTGTACCAACCTCTAGACCGATTCCGAAAGGCTATGTTGGTGCGGTGCCAAAAATGTGTCCATCAAATGCTGCTATCTTTGAATGGAATAGGCTCCTTGAATATCATTATGGAGTTGGCTACGGGAAGGTACCACGCTACTTGAATGTTGAAATTAAAAAGTTGTCATCAGAGATTAGCTATGATTCAAAATATGAAGATTTAGTGTGGAATGAAGCGATCCTTTTTTGTAAAGGTTGGGAAAAAGAAGTATATGCCCAAAAGATGCTTGAGATAATGAGCGTACCTTATGGACAATACGTAGAAGTCGAATTTGAAAACAAATGGATTGAGCCTGGTTTGGTTGCCTATGCATCTGCGTGTAATGATTTCTACAATGAAAATGAAATTAAAGTGCTCGTAACATGCTCGTATAAGAGCAGAATTAGAGGGATGATACCTTTAAGATGGGCTGTGTTGAAAAAATTGAATAAAACCGATTTTGAAAGTGAGAAACACT
>JAKSBX010000004.1 GCA_022360905.1 Chromatiales bacterium | reverse complement strand
TCAGGTTCAAATCGCGGGGGGCGTAGTTCATGCCCAGACGGTAGTAGAGCCGCCCGGCCCCCTGCTTGTCGACGATCAGGTCGGCACTGTCGCCGGTCTGTTCGGTCAGCCACGCCATGGGAATGTCCACCTGATGGCGCTCCGCGGAGCGACCGCGGTATGCGTGTTCCCCAGCGAATGCCTCGCCCAGCCACACGCGAGCGACAAAGTCCGGTGTCGTCGCTTCGTAAGTGTCGAAGTAGCGTTTGATCGCCAGCAACACGAAGGCGTTTTCCTGGGTGTTGGTCCAGCGGCCCTTGGTTCGGTGGCCCAGCAGGCCTGCCACTACCTTGGGAATCAAGGGGTTGTTTCGTTGTGCCCCGATCAGGCCTTCCAGAATGACCGCATCGGTGCGTCGCGAACTGTGGAGGATCAGGTAGGCATCGTCGCCGTAGTGATCGGTGAATTGGGCCGTGGCGGCGGTCTCGTCCGCGCGGTTGTTGAAATGGCGAAGCAGTTTACGGGCGGACTCGCTCTGCGGTTTGTAGACCGAGAGCAACCAGCCCAGGCCTTCCATGGGCGCGTCTTCGATCGGCATCATCGCGAGCACCTTGTCCGCGTGTCTGGGTTGGCGATCGCCGTCCAGCGCGCGCACGTAGAGCGCGTAGGCTTTGACCATGAACTGCGAGCGTTTGCTCCAATCCCTCGGGAAGTTGTCCCGCTCGAATAGACGCAGATAGCGCTTGCAGTTTTTGAGGACCCGATCCGGCACGCTCACGTCGTGCTGACGCGCGCGGATCAGGGCGTGGGCCACGTGAATGCTGAGGTAGGGCCAGGATTTTTCGCCGCGTCGCCAGAATCCGAAGCCACCGTCGCCATTCTGCGTTTGGCTCAGCGCTTCCACGTCCTTTTCGACCACCGCGCGCAACTTGTCCGGATCCAAATCGGCCCCGAACTCGCGCAACACCTTTTCCAGGGTCACGATGCCCATGATCCGCGAGGCGCGCTGTTCCGCGCAATCGTAGGGGTAGTTGGTCAGGTAGAGGACCGCGTCGGTCAGGGTGTGGAGGGCCGTGCTGGTGGTGGTGACCTCCAGGCCTCCGAATTGCGGGAACACGTCGTCCGGCACCGCGACCGGTTGGGCGATGGCCCCGGATTCGTCGATTTCGCCATAGACCGCGAAGGCTTCCGAGGTGGCAGGCGTCCACACCGGTACTTCGATCATGGCGGCGTCGGCCGCTTTACCCGAAACCGCCGCGATGCGGAAGCGGGCCTTGCCGGCGAGGTCCGTCTTGGCCGGGAGCAGGACCTCGACCCGGTCCTTGGCGGGCACGACCACGCGACGTCCCAATCCCGCGGTGAAGGTGGCGTTGGCGGCTTCGGCGGCCACCCGCACTTCCAAATCGCGATCGGATTGGTTTTGGACGACGACGGGCAGTTCGAAGCGATCGCCGAAGTTCAGGAAGCGCGGCGCCGACGGTCGTACCATCAACGGCAACCTCGCCGTCAGGTTCGATTCGCCAATGCCGTATTGCTCGGCTTCCTTC
>JAKSBX010000266.1 GCA_022360905.1 Chromatiales bacterium | reverse complement strand
GTAAGCGAATTCGATTTTGTGAATGCAACTCCCAAAATATCTATTTAAACTAACCGATTTTATCGGAATCGTTTGTTAGCTTAATAGCTTCAACTTCTTTGATGATTTCAAATTTATCAGAAGATTTTGTGATTTTGAATTTTCTTTTTTCAATATGGAGTTCTATGTTTTTTTCTTGATTTGTATTAAGGTGTCTGAACACAATATCTAAAATAGTAGCTATGCCTGCTAACCCCGCCACTATTGTGCATGATGTTTCTAACCAATGACCAAAATATAAGTTAGATCCTTTTTGAACTTTTTTGAATCCTAATTTTTCGATTTCTGCAATAAGATTATGGTTTCCTATAATCGTTATATCCATTTGTGATCTCCTGACTAATATTCAATTTCCCTCGGGAAGTAATTTTCAAGAAAACTTGGGATAGCGTTTGAAAAATATGAATCGATCGCATTTCGTGTATATGGCGTCTGTGAGCTAAGATTGGAGAGTATATTTAATTCAAAAATTTTTTTATCGAGTTCTTTGTTTTTTATCTCACTATCTGTGGCTATTCTTAATCGCCCAAGGTTATCTCGGTTTGTGTGATACGCTACTCGATTAGCGTAGAGATAACTTTTTTTTCTTATAGGAACATGTTTTTGATGCGCTTCCTTTAGTTCTTCCAATCGTTGTTTATATTTTTTGGGGCAAGATGGGTCTGATAATACGACATGTATGCATTCATATAGGACATTTGTTAAGACTGGAGTTTCAGTTATGTAGAACCCGAACTTGATGAGTTGAGATATAGTCTGTGTCCAGTTTTTACTTTTTATGGAATCTTTTAGATTTTTTGAATTGGAATTCAATATTTTTGTGAAATATTTTTTTTCCCAATCAGATATATTGCAGTTATTGATTTTGATATTTAAGTCTTTATCTAAATGTGCCTGCCCATTTCCAAAAATGTGAAATAACAGATGGGGGTCGCTGTTGAATTTTTTGGATAATTCTTGTGCGAGAGAGAACCCGTGTTTGTAAATGCTGTCTTTTTTTAAAAAATTTATCAAATATTTCAGTAAAATTTTCGATTCATTGTTTTGGTTTTGGTTTTGGTTTAGCTTGAGATAGTCTCCAAAAGTGGCAGTCCCTTCTTGTATGCTCTCCCATTGAGATAGGGCTCTTTTTATACGCCTATCAATTTTTTTTTTATAGTTTAGATAAGCATTTTTATTTGTTCCCATCTTTAGTGAGTAAAGATGTAATTCAGAAGAGATGAACTGCAAAAAGATGATGTTGCGCCCTAATATTGAGTTGCTCAATTTGGCATGCCTGAATTCATGCATGCCTATGAGCGATTTTTGTAAGTCGGTTTTTCCCCTTTCCTCGATAAAAAGAAAACCCGGATTGAACATTCCCATTTGGGATGGATGGAAAAAATGATCCTGTCTTAAGATATCAATATATTGACTCATAGGTAAACTCGGACCACCGTATCGAACCTCAAACGTTACAGGTTGTTAAATATAATAGAGGCAAGTAGAAATAGAATTTGCTGGTGCACTTAAGCTCTTTATCAATTTCGGTACGTCGTTTATTGACCTCCCATGCTGATTTGAAGGAAAAGCATCACTGAAAATAATATTGATAATCTTCAGTGGGAGAATTGTCAAACATTATAAAAAGACGTTGGAATTTATAAATCGACAGTCACGTTTTTATAAATTCCATAAGCGATTAACTCATCAAACGATGAAAAACGTTTTGATCTCGAGTTGCCGATAGACACCACCACATCACCATCGAAAAAGAGCGAAAAAGAACATTAAGGTTCTTTTTGATGGCGAAATATGATAAAAAGCGAT
>JAKSBX010000233.1 GCA_022360905.1 Chromatiales bacterium | reverse complement strand
TTGAACTTGATGGTTCTCTCCAGCTTGCCCGACTTCATATCCTTGTACTTCCAGTAGAAAGGATAGATTGCCGCGTTGTCACCCCAGTTGTAACCATACTTGTAGTTCCAGGCGAGCTTTTCACCGGCACGGGGATCGTCCATCGACGGCTCTTCGGGAAAGGGTCGACCGGCGATAAAACCTTCGATCTCACCGGACTTCTCACCCAGCTTCACCTTACCCAGACCGTCCCGTGTCGCCTGCACGTAATTGGGGTGAAGATCGAATGAGGTGGTCTCTCCCACCGTGACCTTGGTCCATCCCTGGCTGATGAACTCGAACATCGCCGGATCGAGGACCTCCTTGAATTGGGCCACGTTGGACTGATCGATCACCACCCCGGCCTTCAGACCTTCGTAGGTAGGGCCGCCGTTCTTATAGGGGAAGAAGCTGTTCTCCACATCTTCTTCGGTTGCCGCCTGAGCGGGCAGGTTGGCAGCCATCAAAAGAGCCGCCACCAGCGTTGTATTAAGCAAACGCATGTTCAAAACCTCCATTCAAATTCTTAGAAGCGATAACGCAGGGTGATCTGAAACTCATCCTCGGCCTGGGCCATACCGATGGGCCCGGAACGGAATCGACCGAGGGGTTCATAGCCCGCCAGATTACGCAGCGCGGTATCACCCGGCTCGCCGTCTCCGGTAAACGGGGGAAAGGGGTTACAGGCACGACAATCGTCAAACTCCTGCTCGCCGTCACCCACCTTCACATTGGCACCGACGGTCAATCTCAGGTTGTCGCTGATCAACCAGTCGATCGAGGGGGCGATAACACTGGCATGAGCCTTGAAATCGTGAGCCATGATGACCTGAGGACTGACCCGGTCGTTCTGATACCAACCTTTAACCAACAGGGTACCCACGTGGTTGAGTTCCCAATTGGGGTTACCCGCTTCGATACCGTTAACGGTCTCCCGCTCGTGATCGACCAGATACTCGCCAAACAGCTGGGCAGAGATCAGGAAGGCACGCTTTTCGTTGAGAAAGGGGATGAAGGTGGGACGATCCCAACCGATGACGTAACGGAATACATCGGACTCCGAATAGAGCTCCGGACGTAGGGTGTTGGCGAACTCCTCACCGTCGGTGTAGGCCGCTTCCACACGGAACACCGACTTGATGTCATCCACATAGAAATCCAAGGAACCACCGATCAGGTTGACTCTTGGGAAATACATATCGAAGGCAATCAGGTAGTCGTAACTCTGAGACTCGATCTCCGGTGTGAATGGATTGTCCGCGTTGTCCACTACCGCACGCAGCGAAGGCAGTTGAGAACGATAGGTCAAGGCGTTCAGCGAGAAGCCTAAACCCTGATAGTCACCCTCGAGTTTCAAGCCGAACTGGGAGTTGCTCAGCGACCAATCGGGCAGGTGTACATCGCGGATACCGATCACATGTTTCGGGAAGTCGGTGGAGAGTGCGCCGCCGGCGAAGTTGGAGACGGAACAACCATTATCCCAGCAGTTCTTCATCGCACGGAAGAAACTGCCCGCATCGAGAATCGCATAGGGTGTACCACCCTGGCCCAGATTGTTCGGCCGGAACTTATCGAAGTTCCAGACGAACTGCATGTTCAAGTCGTCGAACGTTTCGGTGGCGCCCATCCGGTACTCACCGGTGGCCATCCACATCGGAATTCGTATGTCCTCCAGCTCGTCATAGATGTTGTGCCGGGAGTAGTCCACCGGATTGATTACATCGAGCACCCGGAAGAGATCGGTACGCCCCCAGACCACCTGTTGACGACCCAGGCGGAAATTCCAGGTGGCGGCACTCTCGGTCGGCAGAGTGGCATCCAGATAGGCTTCGCGCAGAAAGTCGAGCCGGTCGTTGAACTCCGGATACTTCAGATCACTCTCTTCAAAATCCAGGTAGTCGTCGATACAGCCCCGGGAGTCCACATCGCAGGGACGTACCGGCACACCCAGCCCGACACCCCCATCCGTATCGTGCAGCGCGTGGCCCAGATTGACCAAACCTTCATTGGGATTTTCCGTCGTATCAAAACCGAATCCCAGCACCCCGGTAGAGATGTCGGATTGACCCCAGACGGTGCTGCCGGCACCACCTACCGACTGCATGTTAATGGCGCCACCGGCGTTGTCGCCGAACTCATCATCATTGAGATCATAGACTCCGTCGTAGGTCGCCCGGAAGGTACCGACGAAACTGACGTTGGAAAATGCCCCCTGCTCTCCATAATCCTTGGAGCCTTCGATCAACACCGTGTTACGCATTTTACTCAGCCCGACATTGCGGCGGCTGTAGGTGGCGTTTTCGACAAATCCGTTGACCTGCGTAGTACCGTCTTCGGAGGTGTAGGCCAGAGCCTGGCCTCCGCTCAGACAGGCTGCAATCGCAGCCGCCAGCAGTGTGGCTTGAATGACCGGATGCTTCCCTCCCGGTTGTTGTTTGTGACTGTCTAGGAACATCCTAGCCTCCTCCTCATACTGAATTATGTAAGCAAGACTTATTAATGCAGCAGGCGTGCCAAGTTATAAGCCACTGTATTTATTGAATATTTTTATAAGGAAAATGGACAGGTTGCGGATATCGTAAAAATATCGATATTTTAATTGATCAAATGATAATTAATTATTATTTCGATAATAATAGTCGCACAAAAAAAGGCCGGAAATTGATTCCGGCCGATAGGGAGGGACCAAAAAAACGTTGGCTAGCTAGGCGGCCTGGGGCTTGTCCGCATAGAGCACACCGTCGTCATCATAACGGGCGCTGCCAATGAAACTGGGTCGGAAAATCATCACCCAGGAGGGCACCAGAAACATCGCCGCCAGGGCGTTGAGGATCAACATCACCACCAGCAGCAGGGCCGCATCGGCCTGGAAACGCAGATCGGAGATGAAGACCCACATGATCACCCCGCCAATCAGGCAGGCGGCGGTAAAACCGATCGCCTTGCCGGTAGTGGCGATGGCGGTCAACACCGCACTTTGCAGATCCCCCGAAGCCTTGGCAGTCTCCTCGCGAATCCGGTCCATGATGTAGATGGAGTAGTCGATACCGACGCCGATACCCACCGCAATGATCGGCACGGTATTGACGTTGATACCGATCGCCGCCAATCCCATATAGGCATAGGTGGATACGGTGCAGAACATCATCGCCATGAACATGATGAAACCCGCATGCAGCGACATGTAGAACCAGGTAACGAAGACGAAAATCAACGCCAGCACCAAAGGAATGATCAGCATGTTGCTCTCATAAGCGGATTCGTTCATGGCCGCCGTGACCCCTACCAGCCCACCGGCCAGTTCGATATGCAAACCATCCACCTGGTTGGCGGGTTCGTTGATCCACTCCTTGGCCCGATGGATCGCCCGGCGGATGGTCTTCGCCTGATGGTCCTTGTAAAAAAAGACGATGTTGGCCACCTGGTCATCGGTATCGACAAACTCCTTCAGCGCACCCGGCACCGGACTGGAGGCCATATAGGCGAACATCAGACCGCCCACGTAGGCTTCGGTGTCGGGAATGATCGCCCAGCGGGGATCGTCGGAGTGGAAGATCCGGTTAACCTGCTTCACCAGATCGGGCACCGCCTTGGCACCCCCCAGTTCCGGGTCGAGCAGCATATGGTTCTGAAAGGCTTCAATGGCCTGCAGCACCTCCGGTCTTTTCATGCCACCCTTCTCATCGGTGCGGGCTACGATATAGAGCTCCTCGGAGCCGGGGAAACGCTCATTGATCACTTTCGATGAGATGTTGTAGTCGTGGTCCAGATAGAGGATCGGCGATCCGGGTTCCGATTCTCCGATCTGCACCCGGCTACTCAACTGAGCACCCACCAGCAGAATCACCCCAGCCAGGCTGAGTACGATCACCCCACCCCGGCGTTTGGCCACCAGTGCCGCCACCCGGCCGAACAGGGCGTCTTCCACCGCCGGACGCTTTGCCGCCGCTTTCGGTTTCGGCAATAGGGAGAGCATCAGGGGGACAGCGATCAATACGGTAAACACCACACAGATCGCCCAGAGTGACGCGTAAATACCCAGCTTCACATTGATCGGTACCGAGCCGAGGGCGATCAACAGCAGGCCAATGGCATCCGACACGATACCCAGGCTGCCGGGTCGAAACAGGGAGTCGAAAGTACGATGGGCCGCCTCTCTGGAGTCGTCCACCAGTTCCAGTTCACCGTAAAACCGCTGCACCAATTGAATCGCATGGGACATCGCCCGGGCGGAGATCAGGAAGGGGATTACCAGGGTCAGAGGATCCAGGTTGTAGTCCAGCAGGGAGAGAATACCCAGCCCCCAGATCGCCGAGATGGTGATACCGAACATCGGCAACAGGATGCCGTAAGCCCGGCGGAAGTAGATGATCAGCAGGAACAGCATGATCCCCACGGTGGTGGTGAAGATCAGAAACAGTTGATCCAGGTAACTATAGACCCAGCCCCACAACATGGGCTGACCGGTGGCGTAGATCGATACCCCGTCTGTATTCTCTGTATCTCGGATCTGCTGCAGCTGATTGAAGATCTCCCCGTAGTTCAGCTGCCCCTCGTTGAACTGGGCCTTGATCAGCGCCGCCTTGAGATCGGGCGAGACCAGCAGGCCGAACACCCTCGGGTTGCTCATCACATCGTCCCGCAGCTTGTTCAGCTCCGTATCGCTCCAGCTCTCCTTGAGGGGATCGTAGTAGGGCTGGGAGTTCACATCACCGGTGTCGGTCAGCCAGACCTTGCGCGAGGTGCGGTGAGTCAGACTGGCCAGCAGGTTGTGGTTGACGCCGCTGACGTTATCCACCGCCTGGGTGATGCGGTGAATACGCGCCAGGGTCTGCTGAGTGAAGATGTCTCCCTCATCCACCACCACCGCCATCACCACGTTGTTGGCGCCGCCGAAGGTGTCGCGGATCGAGTTATGCAGCTTGATGTACTCATGCTCCTGAGGCAGCAAGTCGGCAAAGTCGGAGTACATCTGAACTTTCGGTACCTGGAAGGCGAAGAAAAGTGTCAGTGCCGCGATCACCGCGAGAAAGATCTTGGGAAATTTGAACACCAGGTTGTCAATATTTTTCAACCAATGGGAGAAGGCGTGCATAGTCATTGGGCGGCTCCTTCAACTGGGGTCGCAATCGGGCTGATGGTGCCCCGTCCACCCATCACCAGCAGGCGTTCCTCTCCTTGGGGGATGGCGGTGATCAGATAAGAGAAAAGTCGCGGCGCATCCGGCACCCGCTCCCAACGATCTCCTTGCAGTTGCAACAGGGTACCGTTGTCGCCGGTGGCGTAGAGCCGCTCACCCTGGGGAACCAGGTTGTAGATCGGCGCCTTGCTGACCGACTCCTGGCGCTGCCAGGTCTCTCCCCGGTCCCTGGTATGCAGAATGGTGCCGCTGAGTCCTGCAACCCAACCCTCATCCAGGGAGCGGAACCAGGCCGCCATTGGATAGAACTCGTTGGGGATATCGTTGCCCCGCTCCCAGCTCTCACCGCCATCATGGGTGAAGTAGAGGGAACCGAACTCACCGGTAACCACCGCATTATCCCGGTCGAGCCACTGGATCGCGGTGAACTGCATGTCCTCCTGCTGGGAGACCTCCTGCCAGTTGGTCTGGTTTTCATCGCTGTGGATCAGGGTACTGAAACTGGCGGTGATCCAGAAACGGCCCCGTGGATCGCAGGCAATTGCCATCGGGCTCTCCATAGTCTCCAGTTGGGTCGCCTGCCACTCACTGCCTTTGGCGTCGGAGATCCAGACCTTGCGCACCGTATCGATGGCGGCAAAACTGCCATCTTCACAACTGGCCACAGCGACCAGGGAGGACTTGGTCGGCAGTTGGGTGCGCTGCCAGGTCTCCCCTTTATCGAGACTGGTCAGGACCGTGCCGTAATCCCCTACAGCGATGATCCGGCGGTGATTGGAGGCCGCCGCTTTCAATTGATCGAAACGGTAGATCGGCTTCTCGATCTCCCGCTCCACCAGGGTCAGATCGAGAGGCGCTTCACATCCACTGATCAATAGGGCCAGGAGCAACCAGGGCGTGTAAAGCCAGGGGTTGCGTTGTTCAGGTCGATGATGGTTACTCATCTGCTCATCCTCTCATCTCCATCCCCTGAGGGACGGTTGGCATGTTCTTATGGACAGGGCAACTCAATGCCCTGCCCAAGGATCAGGCGATTCGGCTTTGACGGTCTGCAGCCGTCTTATACAAACCGCATCCCCACACTACCCAATCCCTGGTATCTCACATTCAGACAATCGCCTTTTTCCATGGCGACAGCGGCGGTGATGCCACCGGTAAGGATCAGGGTTCCGGCTGGAATCTCCTCACCCCGTTCACCCAACATGTTGGCTAGCAGCGCCACACTGGCGGCGGGATGACCCAGTACCGCCGCACCAGCCCCCAGCTCCACCACCTGGCCGTTCTTCTCCATCACCACACCCAGGGTGCGCATATCCACATCCGCCGGGTCGGCCATCTGCCCACCCAGCACGAAGCGGGATGAGGAGGCGTTATCGGCGATCACGCTGATCAGGTCGAAACGGAAATTCTCATAGCGGGAGTCGATCACCTCGACCGCCGGGATGACGAAATCGGTGGCGGCCAGCACATTGCCGATATGGCAACCGGGACCCTTCAGGGGGGCTTTGGTGACGAAGGCCAGCTCCGCCTCCACCTTGGGGTGGATCAGCTGATCGGTCTCGATCTCGCCCCCGTCCGGACGATCGAAATAATCGGCGAGAAAGCCGTATACCGGAGTCTCCACCCCCATCTGTTTCATCTTCGCCCGAGAGGTGAGACCCACCTTCAGACCGATGATCTTGTTGCCTCTGGCCTCCTTACGGCGACGGATCTCGAACTGGATATCGTAGGCGTCATCGAAATCCATATCGGGGAACCGATCGGTAATCTTGGTGGCGTCCTTGGCTTCCAGCTCACTGGTCTCCAGGTACTCCGCCAGTTCGGCGATCTGTGCTTCTGTCAGGGTGCCCATCAGTTCGCCCCCTGCGCCTTGGCCATCTCCATCGCCACATCCTCGATCATATCCTCCTGGCCGCCGATCATGCCCCGCTTGCCCAACTCAACCAGCACATCCCGGGAGGAGACGCCGTAACGCTCCTGGGCCCGCTTGGCGAACAACAGGAAGGAGGAGTAGACCCCGGCATAGCCCAGGGTGAGGGCATCCCGGTCGACCCGGATGGGCCGGTCCAGCATTGGAACGATCAGGTCCTCGGCCACATCCATCAGCTTGAACAGGTCGACCCCGGTCATCACACCCATGCGCTCCGCCACGGCGACGAACACCTCCAGGGGAGTATTACCGGCACCGGCACCCATCCCGGCTGCGGAACCGTCGATGCGGTTGGCCCCGGCTTCCACCGCCGCCAGGGAGTTGATCACGCCGAGGGAGAGGTTGTGGTGGCCGTGAAAGCCCAGCTCGGTCTCGGCCTGCAGGGCATCCCGCACCGCAGCCAGTCTTGAGGTCACATCCTCAGGCAGCATGTAGCCGGCGGAGTCGGTGACGTAGATACAGTTGGCACCATAGCCCTCCATCAGCTTGGCCTGTTCCACCAGCTTCTCCGGCTCGACCATGTGGGCCATCATCAGAAAGCCCACCGTGTCGAGCCCCAGCTCACGGGACTTGGTGATGTGCTGCTCAGAGACATCTGCCTCAGTGCAGTGGGTGGCGACACGGATGGTATCCACCCCGCAGTCCGCCGCCATCTCCAGTTCGGGTACGGTACCGATTCCCGGCAGCAGCAGCGCAGAGATCTTTGCATTCTTTACGTGGGGCCTGACCGCACGCAGATACTCCTCATCGGTATGGGCGGGGAAGCCGTAGTTGACCGAGGCTCCCGCCAGGCCGTCGCCGTGGGTAACTTCGATCATCGGCACACCCGCCTCGTCCAGCGCCGAGGCCACGGCGACCATCTGATCCAGTGTGATCTGGTGGCGCTTGGCATGCATGCCGTCACGCAGGCTCATGTCGTGAATGATGATTTCTTTTCCGGATAAATTCATTGTCTCTACCTCAGGCCGATGCCGCTTCCAACACTAATGTTCCGTTGACGATCTCTTCCGCGAACATCTCAGCGGTGCGCAGACCGGCCGCGGTCATGATGTCCAGATTGCCGGCGTACTTGGGCAGGTAGTCACCCAGCCCCTCCACCTCCATGAACACGGAGACCCGGTTGCCGTCGAACACCGGCCCGTTCTTCAGGCGATAGCCCGGCACGTACTTCTGCACCTCACTGATCATCGCCTCGATCGACTCGGTGATCGCCGCCTGATCCGGCTCGCCCTCGGTAATGCAGTGCACCGTATCGCGCATCATCAACGGCGGTTCCGCCGGGTTGAGAATGATGATCGCCTTGCCCTTCTTGGCGCCGCCGACTTTCTCCACCGCACCGGAGGTGGTCTGGGTGAACTCATCGATGTTCTTACGGGTACCGGGTCCGGCCGAACGGGATGAAACGGTAGCCACGATCTCGCCATAGGCCACCGGTTGTACCCGGCTGACTGCCGCCACCATCGGAATGGTCGCCTGCCCGCCGCAGGTCACCATGTTGACGTTGAGTTCGCGCTTGCCCACGTGATCCTTCAGATTGACTGGCGGCACACAGAAGGGGCCGATCGCTGCCGGGGTCAGGTCGATCATGATCGAACCCTGCTCCTGCACCTTGCGATTGTTCTCCCCATGCACATAAGCGGAGGTAGCGTCGAAACAGATCTGAATGTTGTCATCCCGCATATGGGGCACCAGACCGTCGACCCCCTCGTGGGTGGTCTTCAGGCCTAGGTCGCGGGCTCTGGCCAGCCCTTCGGAGGCCTCGTCGATGCCCACCATCCAGACCGGATTGATCCAGTCGCTGCGCAGTGCCTTGTAGAGCAGATCGGTTCCGATGTTGCCGGAGCCGATCAGTGCGGCGTTGATTTTGTTCATGAATCCTAACCTCGTAGATTTATCCGGGCCTCAGCCCTTATTCGAATGTTTACCGGCTTCCCAACCACCCTTGGTCAGGTGCACTTGTGCGGTCTCCATGGGCAACACCTCCAGGGGTGTGGCCAGGCTGTCGTTCCAGCGGTTGAAAAAGCCGAACAGGCCGATCACCGAGAGCATCTCCACCACCGCCTCTTCACTCCAGTAGGTACGCAGCAGAGCGAACAGCTCATCGGTCACATCATTCGGCTGGGAAGCGGCGGCCAGGGCGAAATCGAGAGCCACCCGTTCCGCTTCGGAGTAGTGGGGGCTGTTGCGGTAGTTCCAGACATCCTCCAGCTTCTCCACCGGAATCCCATGGCGTTTGGCGCTCACCGCAGTATGGGCCTTGCAGTATTGGCAACCCGCCGCACTGCTGGCCACATGGGCCACCAGCCGCTTGAAACCCAGATCCACCTCGCCATCCGGGTCGTAGACCGCGGCACTGAACTGGATGAAGGCATCCACCAGCTTCGGCTTGCGCTGCATGGTAAGTAGGCTGTTGGGCACAAAACCCAGGGTCTGCTCGAAGAAGGCAAAACGCTCGGCCAGCTCTTCGTGTTGATCGATTGGCAAGGGAGTTAGGCGACTCATCTCGGCACCTCGTTATTGGCTCAGGTAAAACGGACCGAAGCGGAGCCGATACCACCAATCTCCACCCGCATGAAATCCCCGGCCACCACCGGCTCCAGGGGAACCAGGGA
>JAKSBX010000005.1 GCA_022360905.1 Chromatiales bacterium | reverse complement strand
GTTACGAATCAGCTCCATCAGGGTTACGGTCTTGCCTACGCCAGCGCCGCCGAACAGGCCGATCTTACCGCCCTTGGCGATGGGCATGATCAGATCGATAACCTTGATGCCGGTTTCGAGAATCTCCGTGGTAGCTGCCTGATCTTCCAGTTTTGGCGCTTCACGATGGATTGGCATCAGCTTGTCTGTCTTGACTTCGCCAGCCTCGTCAACAGGATTACCCAGTACGTCCATGATGCGACCTAGCGTGCCCTGACCTACAGGAATACTGATCGGTGCACCGGTGGCCTCTACCGCGACACCGCGCTTAAGTCCGTCGGTCGAACCCATGGCGATGGCTCTTGCCACACCGTCACCCAGTTGCTGCTGTACTTCCAGGGTGAGATTCGCCTCGTCGATCTTCAGTGCCTCGTAGACCTTAGGCATCTCGCCACGGGGAAATTCCACGTCCACCACAGCGCCGATGATTTCAACTACTTTGCCCGAACTCATTTCTGGTTCCTCTTGCCGCTCGAGGCGACTCTCAAAAAGATAAAAAACAAAATTCTGTACTGATCCTGCCATCAGACGGCGGCTGCACCACCCACGATCTCGGAGATCTCCTGGGTAATCGCTGCCTGACGGGCCTTGTTGTAGATCAGCTGCAATTCGTCAATCAGGTTCTTCGCGTTATCGGATGCGGATTTCATCGCAACCATTCGTGCCGACTGCTCACAGGCGCCATTCTCAACCACCGCCTGATAAACCAGAGACTCGACATATCTACCCAGTAGGTTATCGAGAACTTCCTTCGAATCAGGCTCGTAGATATAGTCCCAGTGATGCTTCAGCTCCTCCTCCATCGTAGAGGGAATCGGAACCAGCTGCTCAAAGGTGGGACTCTGCGTCATGGTGTTGACGAAGTTGTTGTAGGCGATATAGATACGGTCGATCTTACCTTCCGCATACGCATCCAGCATGACCTTCACGGTACCGATCAAATCCTCGATGTGCGGCATGTCGCCCAGGTGAGTTGCCTGACTGACAATGTTGCCGCCGAAGCGCCCGAAGAAACCCAATGCCTTATTGCCGATGGTGCAGAAATCCACCTCGGTGCCAGCCTCCCGGTGTTCCTTCAACTCTTTGACCAGCTTGCGGAACAGGTTGTTATTCAGACCGCCACACAGACCCCGGTCTGAAGAGACGATGATATAACCTACCCGCTTCACTTCACGCTCAATCATGAAAGTGTGCTTATACTCCGGATGAGCGTGAAAAAGGTGGCCAATTACATTACGCATCTTTTCAGCATAAGGACGTGTTGCCGCCATGCGGTTCTGCGCCTTACGCATCTTGGAAGCGGCCACCATCTCCATAGCCTTGGTGATCTTGCTCGTATTCTTGATACTGCCGATCTGTGTCCGGATCTCTTTTGCACCCGCCATAGCTTAAACCCTGTTTCGTGATTGCCCGACGTTTACCAAGTGTGATTGGCCTTGAAGTCTTTCAGAGCATCGTGAAGGGCTTGCTCGATTTCGGCGTTGTAGTCGCCGGACTCATCGATCTTGTCCATCAGCTCTTTCTGATTACTCTTCATATAGCCTTGAAGCGCTGCTTCGAAATCAACCACTTTGGTGGCATCGACGTCATCCAGATAGCCTTCGTTCGCGGCAAACAGGGATACTGCCATGCCGGATACGGAGAGCGGTGAATATTGCGCCTGCTTCATCAACTCAGTAACTCGCTCGCCACGCTCCAGCTGCTTACGGGTCGCTTCGTCAAGATCGGAAGCGAACTGGGAGAAAGCCGCCAGCTCACGATACTGGGCCAGTGCCAGACGAACACCGCCACCCAGTTTCTTGATGACTTTGGTCTGCGCCGAACCACCAACACGGGATACTGAGAGACCGGCGTTAATCGCAGGTCGAATACCCGCGTTGAACAGATCAGCCTCGAGGAAGATCTGACCGTCGGTAATCGAGATAACGTTGGTCGGTACGAATGCGGATACGTCACCAGCCTGGGTTTCGATGATCGGCAGCGCGGTCAGAGAACCGGTCTGACCCTTTACCTTACCGCCGGTGTTCTTCTCAACATAGTCGGCGTTGACTCGTGCCGCACGCTCCAGCAGACGGGAGTGCAAGTAGAAAACGTCACCGGGATAGGCTTCACGACCTGGCGGACGACGCAGCAGCAGGGATACCTGACGATAGGCCCAGGCCTGCTTGGTCAGATCGTCGTAGATGATCAGCGCATCTTCGCCCTTGTCACGGAAATACTCACCCATGGTGCAGCCGGAGTAGGGAGCGATGAACTGCATCGCAGCAGAGTCCGCCGCCGGTGCTGCCACGATGATGGTGTGATCCATAGCGCCATGCTCTTCAAGCTTGCGCACCACCTGGGCGATGGTTGAGTTCTTCTGGCCAACCGCTACGTAGATACATTTTACGCCGGTGCCCTTCTGATTGATGATCGCATCGATGGCTACCGCAGACTTACCGGTCTGACGGTCACCGATGATCAACTCACGCTGGCCGCGACCGATCGGCACCATGGCATCGATCGCCTTGATACCGGTCTGTACCGGTTGATCAACCGACTTACGCTCGATAACGCCTGGGGCGACCTTCTCGATGGGTGAGGTCTCATCGGCCTTGATGTCACCTTTGCCGTCCATGGGATTACCCAGGGAATCGACAACACGTCCCAGCAAACCTTCACCAACCGGGACTTCCAGAACGCGACCGGTACATTTTACCGCATCGCCTTCACTCAGGTGCTTGTAATCACCCAGCACCACGGCACCGACTGAGTCACGCTCAAGGTTAAGCGCCAGACCGTATGTGTTACCCGGGAACTCCAGCATCTCGTAAGACATGACATCTTCGAGACCGTGGATGCGGGCAATACCATCAGTCAGACTGATGATCGTACCCTCGTTACGGGCTTCGGTTTTAAGATCGAATTTTTCGATCTTGCTTTTGATCAGTTCGCTGATCTCGGATGGATTGAGTTGCATGATGGCTTCTCGCTTAGATTCCCAATTCGTTAGCCAGTTGCTGAAGTCGACCACGGACGGAGCCGTCGATCACCATATCCCCGGCGCGGATATGAACACCACCGATCAGGTCGGTGTCCTTGTCGCTGGTGATGGTGATATCGCGTCCCAACTTGGCCTTCAAGGCATCGGCAATAAGTTTTTCCTGCGCGGGCTTGAGTGCATAAGCCGTGGTGACGTGGACATTCATCACCCTCTCTTTTTCCGCTTTGAGCTCGGCAAACAGTGCATTGATCTCCGGTAACACCTGAAGGCGGCGGTTCTGAACCAGTACACGGATCAGATTACTGCCCTCATCGGTTACCCGGCCGCCGGCTATCTCCAGCAGCAGCTCGGTCAATGCCTGCTGATCGATCAGTGGGTTACCAACAACTTTGGCAACCGCTTCATCCTCAACGACGGAGGATAGAAAGGTCAGCATCTCATGCCACAGCTCGAGCTTGCCCTGCTCATCGGCATGAGCAAACACGGCTTCCGCGTAGGGGCGGGCGATTGTGGTAGCTTCACCGGCCATAATTCTGCCCTAAATCTCTTTGGCCAAGGCCGCGACAATGTCCTGATGTGCGTCGGCGCTGATCTCTTTCTTGAGAATCTTTTCAGCACCGGCCACGGCCAGCATGCCGACCTTTTCACGCAGCTGTTCGCGTGCGCGATTGGCCTCTTGCTCGATTTCAGACTGTGCGGCGGTGAGGATACGGTCGCCTTCTACGCGCGCTGTATCTTTGGACTCATCGACGATTTCGGCGGCGCGCTTTTGAGCCTGGGCTACGATCTCCGCAGCCTGTGCCTTGGCTTCATGCAGCACATCCTTGGCCCGTTCCTTGGCAAGCTCCTGCTCGTGCTGGCCACGCTCGGCTGCTGCCAATCCGTCGGCGATCTCCTTTTTACGGGTTTCCAGCGCTCCCATGATCGGGGTCCAGACATACTTCATGGTGAACCACACGAACACCGCGAAAGAGAGCAGCTGACCTATAAGAGTCAGATTGATGTTCATCCCGGAATTACCTCTCGTTGGACGAGATGAGAGAGAGTTCGCTCAAAACTGATTAAGCTACAGCGAACAGAACGTACATGGCCAGACCCACAGCGATCATGGGGACGGCGTCTACCAGACCCATGACGATGAAGAACTGGGTACGTAACATGGGGATGAGTTCAGGTTGACGAGCAGCGCCCTCGAGAAAGCGGCCACCCAAAACGCCGATGCCTACCGCAGCGCCCAGGGCACCCAGGCCCATCATAATCGCGCCGGCAATGTACAGCAGTGCTTGTTCCATTATTGGTCTCCCGTTTAATGAACTAGATAGTTAAGAAAAAAGTGATCAGTGTTCGTTGTGCGCCATATCCAGGTACACAATGGTCAGGGTCATAAAGATGAACGCCTGCAGTGTGATGATCAAGATATGGAATATGGCCCAACCCAGCTGTAGAACGCCACCGAACAGCCCGAGAATCAGCCCGGCATTGTACATGATGGCGATCAGAATAAAGATCATCTCGCCCGCGTACATGTTACCGAACAGACGCAGGGCGAGAGAGATTGGTTTGGCAATCAGGCTGACAAACTCAAGAATGAAGTTGATCGGAATGAACAGCAGATTGACCACAGGATTATTGGAAGAGAAGGGCTGCAGAGTCAGCTCACCGGCGAAACCGCCGACACCTTTAATCTTAATACTGTAGAAGAGAACCAGCAGGAAGACCCCAATCGCCATACCGAAGGTGGCGTTGGGATCGGTTGAAGGCACGACCTTCATATAGTGTATTCCGAGCAGTTTGGCGAGCTCGGGGATGACATCGACCGGCACCAGATCCATCAAATTCTGTAGGAAAATCCAGACGAAGATGGTCAGCGCCAGCGGCGCAACCAGAGAATTTCTTGCAGAGAAGGATCCCCGCACGCTGGTGTCGATGAACTCGACAAGCCACTCGACAAAATTTTGAAGGCCGCCAGGAACACCCTGAGTGGCGGTTTTCGCCGCTTTGGAAAAGAAATAGAGAAACAGCACACCCAGTCCGATAGACCAGAACATAGTATCCACGTGAATTGCCCAGAAACCCATCTCTTTGGCTTCAGCAGCACTATGTGCAATACCCCAACTGCCGTCGGGATGCTGACCAAAGGTCAGATTGGTCAGGTGATGTTTGATGTACTCACCAGAGGTAAGGGCGTCGCCAGCCATATTTCCTGTACCTATGAATGCTGTCTGTCTTGATAAATCAACACTATCAATGGAACCGCTACTTGAACGACCAGATAGCAGCCCAATAATAAACCGATATTGAGCGAATCGAAGCTGACAATTGTCAACCCGAACAAAATACCGGTCAGTACCATCTTCTGGATTTCGGCGCCAAACAGTCGCCCGGCTATCTTTTCCGGCTCCTGTGCACGGTAGTGCACAAAAGATCTGAAGGCGAAATAGCCATTCGCAGCGGCGGCGATAAAAGCGCCAATGAAGCCTGACATCGCAGCATTTCTGCCGAAAAACAACAAACCCAGACCGAGGATTACCGATGCTCCAATTTGGAGCACTACGATGGTGCGAATCTGGCTGTTTCCGGTAAGCTGCATGCCGGTTTCCCGGAACCCCTATACGAGCCTATCCAGCAAGGAGGGAGGAGTATAAGGGGTCTGGAATATAAGGTCAAAGGATAGATGCATAAATTTTTTAATAGACAATATCTATAAATGGCTATTTTTTGTTTTTGAACGCCGCTTTTTGGTTTAAAACAGCAGCTTACGGATATTGCTCATGATCAACCACCCCACGAGCGGGATTGAGCGTCTCAGAGGTGGTGATCGATCTTCAGTCAGACAATTCCTAGCGGCGCCAGAATAACTGGTCGAGTGACGCCTGGCCAGCACCGTGACGAATCAGATAGAGTAGTGCGATAGCCCACCACATATGCACATTCCAGGCATCCGGATAGACAAACAGCTGAATCACTGCTGTCATGCCCAGCAGGGAGAGGGCGGCGAAGCGGGTGAACAGACCGAATACCAACAGGATGGGAAACAGATGCTCCGCATAGGTCGCCAGGTGGGCGGCCAGCTCATGGGGGATCAGTGGAACCTTGTACTCATGCTCAAACAGGAAGTAGGTCGATTGAGAGATATCGAGAAATCCCGACACCTTGGTGCGGCCAGAGCTCCAGAAAGTGTAGGCGACAGCACCCCGGGCAAGCAGGGCAATCAGCCAGTCGGGAACCAGCTTTGCAATAAAGTCGAAAAGAGAGATCAGGCCGTTAACTATTGTGTTCATAATATCACTGCTTGGTATCGTTATTGATTAGGGAACCTCTGATTAACCCAGCTACTGCTAAATAGCAGAATCCATCGGTTCGGCACTCCCGGATCCTGCGGGGATGACGATTGGCGAATTAATCGGAGCTTCCTAAGTTGTACTTACGCGGTACAAAAAGTCCCATCAAAGAGATGGCGGGAGAAAAACCGCCCCAAATCGAACTCCGGATCCGTTTGAATCGTCTCTTCGAAGGCCTCACCGATGGTTGCCGAAGCGAGGAGCCTTTTGACAAACTCGAACTCACCCACCGGGACAACCCTTACCTGGACCTCATTGTCCGGTCTTATGACGATCAGCCGGCATCCTCCCTCATCCAGGGAGATCAGCTCATCCTGATCATCGGACTGATTGACTGACCAGATACGATAGATCGGAAAGTCGGAGGCCAGAAGCTGCAGCGAGGGGTGAGCACGGAGTTGCAACTTGGCAAAGGCCTCTTCAGACAGATCTTGCAGCTGATCCGGCTGCAGGGGGAGTGCATCCGCCGCATGGTAGGCCGCGGTCCAGGCAAACTCCAGGCGGGCCACATCGCTCAAGTAAGGCAATCCCGACAGCTCAGGAATCGAGTCCAGAAAATCGGCAAACAGGTCACCATACAACAGAAGCGTTCTATCTTTCGGCGGATGTTGGCGCACGTAGGCGGTTGCCAGCATACGAAAGGCTTCCTCTCCCACCAGACGTTTCACTACCGGGAACATGTCCGCCAACGCATCACCATTGAGCACAATGAAATTGTTGCGGTAGACCTGAAATCTCTGCAGTGCCAAATCATCGTCTTGCAACTGACTCAACAGTGCGCTGTCTGGCGCATCGGAGGTACGTAGCGCATCACAAAAGCTTCTTTGCAATTCAGCCAGTAACGACATTTCGAACCTCCGAGTCGGCAACAGAATCCATCAGACTCTGAGCGGCGGACACCTCCTCCAGCAGTTGAGGAAATTCGGGAATGTTGCTGTCCCACTCGATCAGGGTAGGCGCCAATCCGAACTGGGATATGAACTGCTGATAGAGACTCCATACCTCGGAACAGACCGGTGAACCGTGATCGTCGATCCTTAAAGTGCGACCCTCGACCTGCTGTACCGAATGCCCTGAGAGGTGAATTTCACCGATCAGCAAGATCGGTATCTCCGCCAAATAGTCGTCTATGTTCCAGCCATGGTTGGTGCAGGAAACAAAAACATTGTTCACGTCCACAAGCAGGCCGGCACCGCTCCGTTTTGCCGCTTCGACATAGAAGACCTGCTCAGGCATTTCACTGGCTTTGAACTGCAGATAGCTGGAGGGGTTTTCAATCAGTATCTGTCGTTGCAGATACTCCTGAACCTGGTCGATATGCTCAACCATGACCTGCAGACTCTCTTCGGTATAGACCAGCGGCATGAGATCGTGGGTATACCATTCGTAGCCATGACTCCAGGAGAGATGCTCTGAAACCAAGCCGGGTTCGAACCTGTCCACCAGTACCTTCAACTGCTCCAGATGTGTCAGATCCAATGGCAGATGACTGCCAAGGGAGGTGCCGACACTGTGCAGTGAGAGGGGATAATCCTGGCGGATTTTTTCAAGGTAGTGCAAGGGCGGTCCACCCCGGCCCATATAGTTTTCAGGATGAATCTCAAACCAACCGATGTCGGGCTGATCCTCGATTACGGATTGATAGTGCTGCGGCTTTAAACCCGCCCCGGCCCTAATCGGTACCGGGGCGGGTTTTCTGCCGGACTTGTGCATAGTTTCCATGTCAGGTCCAGCAGATCAGCTTATTTTGCAGTCAGGCTGCCACCGACGATCTTTTCGCAGGTACCTTCAAGCACCAGCATCCAGGCATTACCCTGTGCGTCAGTGGTCGAAGTGCCGGCACAGCTGGTACCCGGACCTGCCGCACAATCGTTTTTACCGGCTTTGGCTACGCCATAACACTTTTCGGTATCAGCCGCATTGGCCACGCCGACCGGTGAGAGGGCCAAAGCGGTAGTGATTGCGCCGGCGACAAGTGCAGAAGTGGTCGTTTTTTTCATGAGTTACTCCTCCGAGTAGAGTTAAAAAAAGTAGTACTATAAATGCGATTACCGCACTTAATTCTTTCTTAGTGTGGAGAGACTGATCCCCTTTCTGGTTTATGTTACGTCTTCACCAGTTATTTGGATTCATTTCTTTTACACTATTTTCACGTCCCTTCGATTAATCCTGCATCGTGATCTGGAAACCGGACGTTTTACTCATTGAACGTTTGAACAACCATCGATCTATCTTTCCAAGACTCGACCGATAAGCTCGTTTTTATCGCGATTCCACAGGCCGATCATTGAATTAAACGGCGGTCACACAATAGACAACTGATATCTTCTTGTGTTGTATACAACATAGCATCTATTGGGAATTTTAATAATAACGAAAGTATCACATGGAATTGACGCATCACGGGCTGTAACGCGAAGCTAGAATTCAATTTTTCTAGTGCTGGTAGATAACCGATAAAGACAGCCTAACTGTCTGATATTAAATGCTCTCAAGATAAGCACCTGGTTTGAGATATGAAGTAAAACAAGTGTCTTGTTTAGTATTTTCATTTATCAGTAAATATTAACTTTTTTATCACATAATGGACCGAGGTTAGAAAACATGGAAAGGAATAGGTTTTTATTTTGACAAAAAGGCTGTTGAAGACGCGTTATTGATGATCGCGGATGAATGACACCTGTTAATAGATTAAACCTAGATGAATAAGAGGTTTTCAATCAGCGCCATGTCAATGTCCCGTAGATATGAGCCAGGCTTTTCTGTTCGTCATCCTTAACAGGCATGGCCGTATTGGTCAGCTCATGGATGCGAACATTGTCAGCATCTGATGCGACAACCCACAGATCACCATCTCTTTCTCCATCCGATGAGGATTTGAAGACAATGTATCTGTCGTCCGGCGACCAAGCCGGACTCTGTTCAAAACCATCGACACCAGGGGCGGTCAGTTGTGTCAAGCCTGTACCATCCATATTACAAAGCCAAAGATGGCGTGCCATGGAAAACACCATTCGTGTACCTTCATGGCTGATGGCCGGGTCGATTACAGCCTCCGGTAACTCGAACAGGAGTTCAGGTTCGCCTAACGAGCCTCCGTTTGACCTGGCCATATAGACTCCACCATCCCGGTCCCAGAGCAGCAGATCACCTGCAGGTGTCCAACGAGGCAAGATATACTCGGCATCGGCGAAAACTTTGAGTACATCACCTTGTTGCCAATCAATGACAGAAACGTGTTTCGTATCGTCCGAACTGAGGCCACGATCAAATTCAAACTGAAATGCGAGGATATTGTTATCAACGGGAGAGAACTGTGGGGCACCTTCGTTATAGAAGTCCATACGCTCATCATCAAAAGGTATCGTAGTAAGCGGGTTCCCGGCTGCATCCACAATGTATAGGTTCTTTTCCCCTCTCTGTTCAAAAAAGTAGGCCCAGTGATCGCCATCGATAGAAACACCCAGATCTACTTCGTCATCATCATATTTGTCATCAGTTAACTGCATGATGACGGAAGTATTGCCGCTCGACAGATCCAAACTACGCAACACGGTAACGTCTTGGTCATAATCGCTATCCGCATAGAAAAGCCGGCCGCCGATACCTCGATTAATTGGCGCAGATCGGCCGGGTAGAGAACCAGGATTCTCTACCGGTTCAGCTACCTTCGGCACAAGAGCTAAATTGGATATGATCATCTCATCCAGAGGCACAAGTTCTCCTTCGCTGTTTTTACTGCGCATGATCCGTGCTGAAAAAGAGCCATCGGGTGGCAGTGCAATGCCGGTGCTTTCGGAAGAAACAGCAAACATCAGCCCGCTGTTTTCCAACGAGATAACTTCATATAGATCGTCGGAATACCACTCTCTAACAAAGGCGATGCCACTAAAATAGTCTTCCGTTAAAAGCACTTCACTGCCATCGAGGGTAAACACAGGATTATTGACTCGTGGATTATCGTAATCGGAGTTCGGATCATCTTCACGCCGGGAAGTAGCAAACAGTTTCAGATCACTACCATTGATATTCAATTCCCATACTGTCGCGTCCCGATAGGTAATGGACTCCAACCATGAGGGTACTTTGGTTACCATCTCGAACAAAATCTTTGAGCCATCCCGTGATGGGGTTAAGCGGTAAGGATAACCATCCATAGCCGATAGATCACGGATGGCCACGCCCTCAACAGAATGTTGCGAGTGAGAAACATAGATTGTCTTCTGTTTAGCATAAACCAGACGATTGTCGGGTAACCATTCAAAAATGCCGATCGGTTCAGAGGATTGACTGAGGATCTCGCCTTTGCGTGAAAATATCGTCAACCTCTCGACGGTCTCCTCAGGACAACCTTTGTCATTCTCCCAGTTTACGGCGATTGCTTGTCCGTCGGGTGACAGTTTTGCAATACCCCAAAGATTCTCGAATACTTCAAATCTGTCTTTCAGCAGATTGGTATGAACATCGCGGATCTCTATGGCATCGACACCGATTAGAAAACCGTAACACGCCTCATCTTCTACATGGTGGTGGTTGTCAATTTTGGAAAGGTACTCTCGACCATCGGCGGAGGGATAGATCGCAACATCGCCTTCTCCATCGGCAATTTGAGTGTACTCGCCGGTCTCCAGATCAACATATTTTCCCCAACGACTTGCAAAGAGCCGTCCATTCAGCGGGCCGTTGATCTGTTGGCTTTGAGTCGTGTCGTCAGGATTTGTCTCTTCTGTCGGTGGGTTGTTATCTGAATTCCGATCGTCTGAACCATCACCAGATCCACCACCGCAACCAAGCAGAGTTGCAACGATAAAACAGACAATAAGCGAAACAAAATTGAGATTGTTGTGTTTCCTCCGATCCATGGAGCTTACCTCTAACCATCTGTGCCATTCCCGCACGGCGGACTATGAATTCATCCTTGCCAACAAGAGTCCAATTTAAGTCCACACTACATAAGGCGACTCAGATATGTCTATACAGGATTTCCCTAGTGGGCAGACGTAGAATGCACAAATTGTTTTGCCACATCTCAGGTTTGATGGGACCCGATCATGCAAATATTCGGTCACCGCGTGAATATCGAGAGTCTCTACTTGATATGATCAAGAATCCCTTCCAACTCATCCAGACTGTTATAGCCGATCACCAGTTTACCTTTGCCTTTCGAACTCTGTTGCAGATCCACTTTGGCGCCCAGCTTTTCCGACAGGTCAGTAACCAGACGTTTGATGTCCGGATCGACTTGCTGGGACGCGCGCTTGGGTTTCGGATTTTCTAACTCATTCTGTAAACGGCGCACCAGGCGTTCGGTCTCTCGCACCGACAGACCCTGGCTGACCACCAGGTTGGCCGCCTTGGTTTGATCGTCACCTTTCAATCCGAGCAGGGTGCGGGCATGGCCCATTTCGAGCCGGCCTGATTCGACCAGGCCTTTAACCTCTTCGTTGAGTTCCAGCAGACGCAGCAGATTGGTCACCGTGGTACGCGATTTACCCACCGCTTTAGCCACTTCCTGATGGGTCAGTCCAAACTCATGCAGCAAGCGGCTCAGGGCATTGGCCTCTTCCAGTGGATTGAGATCCTCCCGCTGGATATTCTCAATCAACCCCATCGCCATGGCGGCCTCTTCGGTGACCTCTTTGATCACCACCGGGATCTCGTCCAGACCAGCCTGTTGGGCGGCCCGCCAACGTCGTTCACCGGCAATCAGCTCGTAACGGTCGTTCTCCACGGCGCGCACGACCACCGGCTGAATCACTCCTTGGGCGGCAATCGAGTCAGCCAGTTCACGCAGACTGTCCGGATCGAACTCACGGCGCGGTTGATAACGGCCCCGTTGAATCAGATCCACCGGCAGACGTCTCAGGTTGTCCCGTTTGGCCTCTTTGCCACTCTCGCTTTGACTACCGTCTGCTGATTCAACACTGTCTTCCGTGTCCGCCTGCATGCCACCCAACAGGGCATCCAGTCCACGTCCTAAACCTCTTTTCTTTGCCGCCATATCTCTTTTCCGTTATACCGTTTGAGCGTCGCTTTCACGCATGCGATGCCGACGCATCAGCTCACTGGCCAAGGCCAGATAGGAGGTTGCGCCTCGGGATTGTTTGTCATAGATCAACACCGGAAGACCGTGACTCGGCGCCTCGGCCACTCGCACATTCCGCGGAATGATGGTGTTGAATACGGCGTCTTTGAAGTGGGCCAGCAGCTGACCGGACACATCAATGGCAAGATTGTTTCGAGGATCGTGCATGGTGCGCAGAAATCCTTCGATCTGCAGATTGCGATTGAGGTGGGAGCGTATCTGCTCAACGGTATTCATCAATGCCGACAACCCTTCCAGGGCGTAGTACTCGGTTTGGATGGGGATCAGCACCCCATTGGCTGCCACCAGAGCATTCAGGGTCAGCATGTTCAATGATGGGGGACAGTCGACCAGAATATAGTCGTAGTCCTGCTTGGCCGGAGCCAGGGCAACATCAAGACGCTTTTCCCGCATCGGTGTAGTCATCAGCCCCACCTCGGCCGCGGTCAGATCCGCATTCGAGGGGATCACGTCGAAGCCCCCTTCAGGGGAGGTCATCAGGGTCTCTCGCAGGGTGGCATCCCCGAGCAACACTTCGCAGCTGGTGTTGTCCAGGTTGTGTTTGTCGATGCCACTACCCATACTGGCGTTACCCTGGGGATCCAGGTCCACCAACAGAACACGCTTTTTCATGGCCGCTAGGGAAGCCGCCAGGTTCACCGTGGTGGTCGTCTTGCCGACGCCGCCCTTCTGGTTGGCAATGGAGATGATGTAACCCATGTTGGTCTACTTGATTCCACAGTTGCAGGAAGGGCCTATCATAACGGCACAGCCGCCCAAGGTGGTAACTTTCTTGGAAAAGCGGCCCTCGAGAACCCCATTAAAAGGGGAATGGCTCTTACTTAGGGCATTTATGCCCCAACATTGCCGCAGAAGTTGGGCCAACTTAAGATACTAACCGCCACTGTACGCCAAATCACCGCGAATCTACGCAAATTGAAGCCACAAAGTGAAAATTATTCGCGACATTTTGCGATGATTCGCGTTCATTGGCGGTTTATTCTCTTAAATAATTGCCATTAAAGAGGATTTTCTGACTTATCAGGCTCCCTGATCGAGACCAGACAGCGCTCCCCGTCGGTGAAAGGCACACTCAGGGGCGCTACGCTGCAATCATAGCCTGCCGAAAGCTCATCGATCTCCTGCTGCGGATTGCGTCCTTTCATCGCCAATAGCAGACTTTGGCTGTTTCGCAGGTGTCGACTCACTTCAAGCAGCGATGAAAGGGTTGTCACGGCACGGGCCGTCAGCAACTGAAAGGGGGCTTCCGGCCGATAGGCCTCGAGTCGACTGTGCACCGGATGACAGTTATCCAACCTGAGCTCCATCACCACCTGGCGCAGAAAACGCACCTTTTTGCTGTTGCTGTCGAGCAGGGTGAATTGCATATCCGGGCGCATGATACCCAGCGGAATCCCCGGCAGCCCCGGTCCGGTACCCATATCGAGACAGTTCTCTCCCTGCAGGTAGGGCAGTAGAACCAGGCTGTCGAGCAGATGCCTGGAGACCATCTCCAGAGGATCGCGCACCGCGGTCAGATTGAAGGCCTTGTTCCATTTGTGCATCAGCGCGAGATAGTCGAGCAGCTGTTGCTGCCGGCTCGGCTCCAGTGCCAGGCCCATCAAAGCGGCGCCTTCGGTAAGACGCCGGCCACAGGCGCTTGTATCGAATCCGGCCATGATCAGGCGGAACGCTTTTTCAGATGAATCAGCAACAGGGAGATTGCTGCGGGGGTGACACCGGGTATTCGGCCCGCCTGACCCAGTGTCTCGGGCCGATGCCGTTGGAACTTCTCCCGCACTTCAGAGGAGAGACCCCGGACATTGGCATAGTCCAGATCCTCAGGCAGCTGCACCGATTCGTTGGCGCGCTGTTTTTCGATCTCTCCCTGCTGACGGGCGATGTAACCGGCATACTTTGCCTGCACCTCCAGCTGCTCCACCTCTTGCGGCTCCTGCAGGCCTGGGCCGAGCCTGGGAATGGTCATCAGCTGCCGATAGCTGACATTCGGCCTGGCCAGCAGATTGTGGGCACTGGCCTCTTTCGACAGGCTGCCACCCAGGATACGCACCGCCTGCTGCGAATCCACATCGGTAGGCCGCAGCCAGATATCCTTCAAGCGCTGTTGCTCCCGTTCGATATTCTCCCGTTTTCGGCAGAACGCCTCCCAGCGCTGATCGTCGACTACCCCCAGTTGGCGCCCGGTTTCGGTAAGCCGCAGATCCGCGTTGTCCTCTCTGAGCAGCAGCCGGTACTCGGCTCGGCTGGTGAACATCCGGTAGGGCTCTTGTGTACCCTGGGTGATCAGATCATCGACCAGGACCCCCAGATAGGCTTCGTCCCTTCTCGGCGACCAGGGCTCGAGTGTCTTGCTGAAGCGTACTGCATTGATACCGGCCAGCAGTCCCTGAGCCGCCGCCTCTTCATATCCGGTGGTGCCGTTGATCTGGCCGGCAAAAAAGAGGCCTTCGATGTATTTGGTCTCCAGCGAGGACTTCAGATCTCTCGGATCGAAAAAGTCATACTCAATGGCATAGCCGGGACGGGTGATATGGGCATTTTCAAAGCCCTTCATCGAGCGCACCAGCTGATATTGAATATCGAACGGCAGACTGGTGGAGATACCGTTGGGGTAGATTTCGTGGGTATCGAGACCCTCCGGTTCGATAAAGATCTGGTGTGATTCCTTATCGGCAAAGCGGACGATCTTGTCTTCAATTGAGGGGCAGTATCTGGGCCCGACTCCTTCGATCACGCCGGCATACATGGGTGAGCGGGAGAGCCCGCCGCGAATGATCTCATGGGTCTGCGGGTTGGTGTGGGTGATATGACAGCTGACCTGTGGCGGATGCTGCTCGCGGGAGCCAAGAAAGGAGAATACCGGCGTTGGTGTATCACCGGGCTGGGCCTGCAGTTGCTCATAGTCGATGCTGCGGCCGTCGATCCTGGGCGGGGTTCCGGTCTTCAGCCGTTCCACCCGAAATGGCAGATCCCGCAGACGCTTTGAAAGGGCGTTCGAGGGCGGGTCACCGGCCCGGCCACCTTCATAGTTAGAAAGCCCGATGTGGATACGTCCACCAAGGAAGGTACCCACCGTCAGTACAACCGCATCGGCACGGAACTTCAGACCCATCTGGGTCACCACCCCGGTGACTCTCTCCTGCTCGACCAGCAGATCATCTACCGCCTGTTGAAACAGTTGCAGGTTAGCCTGATTCTCCAGCCGATGACGAATCGCGGCTTTATAGCGTACCCGGTCTGCCTGGGCTCTGGTGGCCCTCACCGCAGCCCCCTTGCGGGAGTTGAGAATACGGAACTGGATACCGCCAAGATCGGCCGCCTGGGCCATCGCGCCACCCAGCGCATCCACCTCTTTCACCAGGTGTCCTTTACCGATCCCGCCAATTGCCGGATTGCAGCTCATCTGGCCCAGAGTTTCGATATTGTGGGTCAGCAGCAGTGTCTGGGCACCCATCCGGGCCGCCGCAAGCGCAGCTTCCGTACCGGCATGGCCACCGCCCACCACAATCACATCAAACTTATCGGTAAACAACATTGTCATAACTATTCGCGAATAGCTGCCTGCCTCTGAAGCCGATTGTCGGACCGCAGTGGTGGCAGGCGAGCTGAAACCAAACTATCGAACCCGGTATTTTAACCGATTCATCCCGCTAATGAGACGATTTATCAAACACCATCGGCTTCACTATAGCCATTTCTGCTTCGGCAATCGCAAATCCCTCTCTATTTATAGAGGCATCTTTGGCTCAAACCATCGCTGGTTAAGCCGCAGAGTGAATGAATCAACTCGCCATAAGTTGATAGATGTGCAATCGGTTCTAAACCTGAAGCATCAGCCTGCCGATCAATTATGCTGATACTATTAACCCGGCAAGTGATTATTGATGACATCAAAGTCTCCGATCAGCCCGATACAATAAAGAGGAACAACCATGGGTCCTGAATTAGCTGAGGTAATCAAAGCGGCGGGTAATATCCTGCTGGGCAAACAGGAGGTGGTGAAACTCTCCCTGACCTGCCTGCTCGCCAGGGGACACTTGTTGATCGAAGATGTCCCCGGTGTGGGTAAAACCACCCTGGCGCATACCCTGGCGCACCTGTTGGGACTCAACTATCAGCGAATTCAGTTCACCAGCGATCTGTTGCCTTCGGATATCATCGGGGTCTCGGTGTTCGATACCAATCAGCAGAACTTTCAGTTTCACCGGGGTCCGATCTTCGCCCAGCTGGTGCTCGCCGATGAGATCAATCGGGCCACACCCAAGGCTCAGAGTGCCCTGCTCGAAGCGATGGAAGAGCGACAGGTCACCACCGATGGGGCAACCTACAACCTGCCTGAACCCTTCTTTGTCATCGCAACACAGAATCCGAGCCATCAGGTGGGTACCTTTCCCCTGCCCGAATCACAACTCGATCGCTTTCTGATGCGCATCAACATCGGTTATCCCGGCCGAAGTGCCGAGCGGGATCTGTTGGCCGGAGGGGACCGCCGAGCGGCACTGGAAGATCACCCGGTGGTGCTCGACAGTCGGCGACTCGCCGAATATCAGCAGCAGGTCACCAAGGTCCATGTGGCCGAAGCCCTGATCGAGTATTGTCAGGACATCCTGGCCCACACCAGAAACATGCCCGACTACCGACTCGGTCTTTCGCCCCGTGCGGGACTGGCGCTGCTGCAGGCGGCGCGGGCCTGGGCCTTTCTCGAGGATCGTGACCTGGTGTTGCCGGAGGATCTACAGGCGATACTGCCGGCAACCATCGGTCACAGACTACAGACCTCCGGGGAGAAGATATCGATTTCCGGAGATGGTTTGGTTAAGGATCTGTTGAACAAAATACCGCTACCCTAACCGGATAAATGACCCGCTCCTCACTCTATCGTTGGTTAAGACAATTCCGCCGCCAGGCCAGACCCGACACCCAGGGTGGTGCCACCGTCAAGGCTAGGAGTATCTATATCCTGCCCACCAAACAGGGGCTGCTGCTGGCGGTGGTGCTGTTGGCGATGCTGGTCGGTTCGATCAACTACGGCAGTAATCTTGGCCACCTGGCAACCTTTCTTCTGGGTGGAATCTGGATCACCAGCATACTGCATACCTGGCGAAATCTGCTGGGGCTGAGGTTGCAACCGCAACGTGTGGATGCGGTGTTTGCCGGAGAGTCTGCGAATTTCTGTCTTTCGCTGATCAACCCGTCGAACCTCGACCGTTTTGCCATCACCCTGAAGCAGAAAAAAAACTTCGGTGACAGTCTCGATATTCCGAACAATGAACAGCTGCCGATCTATCTCCCCCTTGCCAGTAAAAGACGCGGTCTGTTCAAACTTCCACAGATCTCCCTACACACCACTTATCCTCTGGGGCTGTTTCATGCCTGGACCTACGCCGAGATCGATCTCAGCTGCCTGGTCTACCCAAAACCGGCGGAACGGGGTGAACCTCCGGTCACCGAGAGTTATACCAAAAGCAACAGTGGCGATCGGGGCGTGGGCAGTGATGACTTTGTCGGACTACGCACCTTTCGAACAGGTGATTCACCAAAACAGATCGACTGGAAGGCCTATGCCCGACAGCAGGGCCTGTTGAGCAAACAGTTCGGTGGCGATCGACATGTGGAGATCACTCTCGATTGGGATCTGATCCCTGAACAGGAACCTGAAAGACGGCTCAGTCTGTTGTGCCGATTCATTCTTCAGCAGGAGGAGTTGCGACACGCTTATGCTTTGAAAATACCTGGCGTCTCCATTGCCAGTGGTCTGGGCAGTGCCCATATGCAAAAGTGTCTGAGCGCCTTGGCCAGATATGGAATAGCCGATGCAGATCACTGATCACAGTCTCACCGCAAGACAGCATCTCCTGGTCAGCCTCTGTGCCGGCCTAGCGATCGTGCCTCATGCTCTACATGTTCCAATTCCGATCACTCTGTTTCTAATCCTGCTGTTCGTCTGGCGACTTGCAGCAATTCGCTATCCACGCTTCCGACCGGGACGATGGCTGCTGGTACTGGCAACCCTGGGTGGTGTGCTCCTTACCTTCACTCAATATCATACTTTGATCGGCCGGGATGCGGGGGTGGGACTGCTCACGGTAATGATGTTGCTAAAAATACTGGAGGTCCGAAAACGTCAGGATCTCTACGTTGCGGTGTTCATCTCTTACTTTGTGATCATCACCCATTTTCTGTTTGATCAGTCGATACCGATGGCCCTCTATCTGTTGTCGGTGATGGTCTGTTTAACCGCCCTGCTGATTGAGATCAATCGTATCCGACCATCCACAACCACGTCAGATCCTTTCATCAG
>JAKSBX010000006.1 GCA_022360905.1 Chromatiales bacterium | reverse complement strand
GGCGGTCGATCTTGGCGAAGCGATAGGTGGCGCCTTCTGCCGGGGTTGCTTCCAGGTTGTAGAGATGTCCGCTCTGCTCCTGAAAGCTCACCATTCTCTCACGGATATGATCGATAAAGCGTTCAGCCAATGCCTTGCCCCCGGGCCCGGGGATGTCCCAGCGGTCACCGCTGAAGTTGCGGATCATCTCATTGATACCGTTGATGCCGATGGTGGAGAAGTGGTTGCGCAGGGTGCCCAGGTATCTTTTCGTATAGGGAAAGAGACCGGCGTCCATGTGGCGCTGGATGACTTTCCTTTTGATCTCCAGGCTGTTACGGGCCAGCTGCAGAAGCTCATCGGCGGCTTTCAGCAACCCCGCCTCCTGTTCCGGGTAGAGATGACCGAGACGGGCGCAGTTGACGGTGACCACACCGATGGAGCCGGTCTGCTCGGCGGATCCGAACAGGCCATTGCCCCGCTTCAGCAGCTCCCGCAGATCGAGTTGCAAACGGCAACACATGGAGCGCACCTGGTTCGGACTCAGCTCGGAATTGAGGAAGTTCTGGAAATAGGGCAGGCCATACTTGGCGGTCATACGGAACAGTCGCTGGGCGTTTTCACTCTCCCAGGGAAAGTCGGCCGTGATGTTGTAGGTGGGGATGGGAAAGGTGAAGACCCGGCCCTTGGCGTCCCCCTCGGTCATGACCTCGATATAGGCGCGATTGATCAGATCCATTTCGGCCTGCAGTTCACCATAACTGAAAGGCATCTCGACACCGCCGATCACGGGAATCTGTTGGCGTAGATCCTCCGGACAGACCCAATCGAAAGTGAGGTTGGTGAACGGGGTCTGGGTGCCCCAGCGGGAGGGGACGTTGAGGTTGTAGATCAGCTCCTGGATGGCCTGTTTGACCTGCTCGTAACTGAGATTGTCCTTGCGAATGAAGGGGGCCAGATAGGTATCGAAAGAGCTGAACGCCTGGGCCCCCGCCCACTCGTTCTGCAGGGTTCCCAGAAAGTTGACGATCTGACCGACAGCGCTGGAGAGATGCTTGGGCGGCGAGGCCTCGATCTTGCCCGGAATCCCGTTGAGCCCTTCGTGCAGCAGGGTTCTCAGTGACCAGCCCGCACAGTAGCCGGCCAGCATATCCAGGTCGTGAACATGCAGCGCACCGCTTCGGTGGGCCGCGCCGATCTCCGGCGGGTAGACATGATTCAGCCAGTAGTTGGCGATC
>JAKSBX010000229.1 GCA_022360905.1 Chromatiales bacterium | reverse complement strand
GTCCTGATAAACATTTGCGTTCATTTGCGGACTTTTTTAATCTTAAAAACCCGTCTGTTCAGGTCGATATCAACCCTTCATGGCATCGAAGAACTCGTCATTGGTCTTACTGACCTTGAGTTTGTCGAACAGAAACTCCATGGTGGCCAGCTCATCCATGGGGTGGAGGATTTTACGCAGGATCCACATCTTCTGCAGCTCATCCGGTTTCATCAGCAGCTCTTCACGGCGGGTGCCCGAGCGGTTGATGTTGATGGCCGGGAAGATACGCTTCTCGGCAATCCGGCGGTCCAGGTGTACCTCCATGTTACCGGTACCTTTGAACTCCTCGTAGATCACATCGTCCATGCGGGAGCCGGTATCCACCAGCGCAGTGGCCAGAATTGTCAGCGAGCCACCCTCTTCGACATTTCGCGCCGCACCGAAAAAGCGTTTTGGCCGATGCAGGGCATTGGCATCCACACCACCGGTCAATACCTTGCCTGAGGAGGGAACAACCGTGTTGTAGGCGCGCGCCAGTCGGGTGATGGAGTCGAGCAGAATCACCACATCACGTTTGTGTTCGACCAATCGCTTGGCCTTTTCGATAACCATCTCGGCAACCTGCACGTGACGAGTAGCCGGCTCATCGAAGGTACTGGAAATCACCTCACCACGTACCGAGCGGGCCATCTCTGTGACCTCCTCAGGACGCTCATCGATCAGCAGCACCATCACATAGCACTCAGGATGGTTATGGGTAATCGATTGGGCGATATTCTGCAGCATCATCGTTTTACCCGCTTTAGGCGGAGATACGATCAAACCACGCTGCCCTTTACCGATTGGCGCGCAGAGATCGATGGTACGAGCGGTAATATCTTCGGTACTACCGTTACCGATCTCCAGATGGAAGCGCTGATTGGCAAACAGCGGGGTAAAGTTCTCAAACAGGATCTTGCTTTTCGCATTCTCCGGTTTGTCGTAGTTGATCTTGTCTACCTTGAGCAAGGCAAAATAGCGTTCACCATCCTTGGGAGGTCTGATTTTACCGGAGATGGTGTCACCGGTACGCAGACTGAAGCGGCGAATCTGACTGGGCGAGACATAGATGTCATCCGGACCCGCCAGATAGGAGCTGTCAGCCGAGCGGAGAAAGCCGAAACCATCCTGCAAGATCTCCAACACCCCATCACCGAAGATACTTTCACCTTTTTTCGCATGCGCTTTGAGGATGGCAAAGATCAGATCCTGTTTTCGTGTCCTCGCCATACCTTCAATTTTCATGTTGGTGGCAAGTTCAGCCAGTTCCGGCACAGGCATTTTCTTTAATTCGGTAAGGTTCATAATGATTCAGGCGTGTTTTGGTTTATGAGAAATTGGGTTTGGAAGGAAATCGGCCCGCAATGGGTTGGTTGATATCTAGATTATGATTTCGTTGTCTGTTATCAGCTCAGGCCTGAACGGAGCGAGGAGTCTACGAGGTCGGAAGTTGGCAGACAGTGGCGAAACGTCCTGCGCCTGATTGCTGTTTAAAGATTACTATCGATAAATGCCACGAGTTGCGATTTTGAGACGGCACCAACCTTGGTTGCCTCCACTTCACCGTTCTTGAACAACATCAGGGTCGGTATACCGCGAATGCCGTATTTCGGTGGTGTGTTCGGATTTTCGTCAATATTCAGTTTCGCCACTTTCAACTTATCACCATACTCTTTGGCGATTTCATCCAGTACGGGCGCAATCATTTTACAGGGACCGCACCATTCGGCCCAGTAATCAATCAGCACCGGCTGACTTGATTGAAGTACGTCAGATTCAAAAGAATCATCTGTTATATGAACAATCTGCTCACTCATCGATTGAGGATCTCCAATTGAATGATTGGGGATTTGTCGAGCGGAGTCGATCCGCTTCTATTCTTCATGCCAAGCATCCAGTAATACACCGCGTGACAAGATAACAATATCGAGGGGGAATGACTGGATAGGATTAAGTATTGAATCTTAAAACAGACATTATTTCAAGGCCTATTCATGGTCAATCCACCAAAAATTGTCACAAATCAAGTTATAGGGTACTGGATTCAGCAATATGCCCCGTTAACAGAGACTCCATCTGGCAGAGTCGGGCTACAGAGTGGATAGCCTCAGGCACCTCTGTGAAGACTACTCTGGCATCCCGTTCCGCAGCCCGGGCCAGCCACTCGAGCATCAGCGCAAGCCCGGCACTGTCAGCCTTCTCAACCCGCTGCAGATCGATCTCCATATCAGGCAAGTTGGCAAACAGGCTTTCCGATTGTAGCAGTAGCGATTTGGCATGGGTAAAGGTCATGTCACCATGCAGTTGAAAATGAAAGGCCCCCACACGTTCCAGTTTTGCTTCGCTCACGCTATCAGGGCTCATCAGACATGGCATTCTCTTCAGCTTTACTGAACAGAAACTGCCCCACAATCTCTTCAAGCACCAGTGCCGACTGAGTCAACATCAATTCACTGCCCTGCTGCAGGCTCTCCAAGCTGCCTCCCGGATCCAGGCCAACATACTGCTCACCGAGCAGACCGGATGTATAGATCTTGGCAATACTGTCATCGGGTATCTGATTGAACTGGGGATCGATAGCGAGAGTGACCACGGCTTCAAAGCTGCTCTGATCATAACTGATCCCAACCACACGTCCGACTCGCACACCGGCCATGGATACCGGTGAGCGCACTTTCAGTCCGCCAATATTATCGAAGCGAGCCGTTACCGTATAACCGTTTTCGGATGAGATACTGGCAAGGTTACTGACCTGCATCGCCAGGAAAAAGAGCGCCACAAGACCCAGTGCCATGAAGAAGCCGACGGTAATCTCCAACTGTCTTGTCTGCATGATTAGCCTCCAAACATTAATGCTGTCAGTACGAAATCAAGCACCAGCACCGCGAGTGCCGAGTGAACCACCGTCCGTGTCGTCGACTGACTGACACCCGCCGATGTGGGGATCGTATCATATCCCTGAAAAAGGGCTATCCAGGCGCAGACGAAACCGAATACGAAGCTTTTGATCACACCATTGAGTACATCTTCGCTCCAGTCGATCTTGTCCTGCATCTGACTCCAAAAGGCACCGTCATCCACCCCCAGCAAGCCGACACTGACGAAATAGCCACCGATCACACCAATCGCGCTGAACATCGCCGCCAACAGGGGCATGGAGATGAATCCGGCATAGAATCTGGGAGAGAGAATACGACGAATCGGGTCGACAGCCATCATCTCCAGCCCGGAGAGCTGTTCGGTTGCCTTCATCAGGCCGATCTCTGCGGTCAGCGCCGAACCGGCCCGCCCGGCAAACAGCAGCGCGGTGACCACGGGGCCCAACTCACGCACCAGAGAGGCGGCCACCATAACCCCCAAGCTATCCTCAGCACCGAACTGGGACAGCACATAGTAACCCTGCAAACCCAGCACCATGCCGACGAACAGTCCGGAGACCACAATAATTGTGGTAGTTCGGACACCGATACTGTGGATCTGAGCGGTAAGCAGCTTCAGGCGCGGCAGCAGGCTGGTCAGCCCCAACAGAATCTGCAACAACAACAGGTGGCCTCGCCCGAGTCGCTCCAGCGCACTCAAACCAACCCGACCGAACTTAGCCAATAGATCCAACACTATTTTGCCCCCCGCATACTCAGCAGGTCTTCAGACAGGGCTGGCGCCTGATAGTGGAAACCTACCGGTCCATCGGGCAAGCCCCCCATGAACTGCTTGACCGCTGGAGAGCTGGAGCCCATCAACGCATCGGGCGCACCGGATTCGATCACCTTGCCGCCGGAAATTACATAGATCAGATCGGAAATACCCGCCGTCTCTTCGACATCATGGGAGACCAGGATACTGGTCAGACCGACCGCATCGTTGAGCCGCCTCACCAACTGCGCCAACACACCCATGGAGATCGGGTCCTGGCCGGTGAACGGCTCATCGTACATCACCATCATGGGATCCAGAGCGATCGCACGGGACAGGGCCACCCGCCTGGCCATACCTCCGGACAGCTCCGAGGGCATCAGCTCTCTGGCGCCCCGCAAGCCAACCGCTTCGAGTTTCATCAACACCAGACGACGGATCATCGATTCCGGCAGATTGGTATGTTCGCGCAACGGATAGGCCACATTATCGTAGACCGAGAGATCGGTCAGCAGTGCACCGCTCTGAAACAGCATGCCCATCCGCATCCGCAGTTGATAGAGTGCTTTAC
>JAKSBX010000165.1 GCA_022360905.1 Chromatiales bacterium | reverse complement strand
GGGACCCTATCTCTCCGAACGGGCCTGGGGAACCGTAAGGGAAGATTACAGCGCCGGAGGCACCGCCTGGGAATATTTCGATCATGACCAGGCCAGGTCCAGGGCCTATCGCTGGAATGAGGATGGACTGGGCGGTGTCAGTGATGAGCAGCAGCGGCTCTGTTTTGCTCTGGGATTATGGAATGGGGTGGATCCGATTCTAAAAGAGCGCGCTTTCGGCCTCACCGGCAATCAGGGAAACCGTGGCGAGGATGTGAAAGAGTACTACTTCTATACCGATGCGACCCCCAGCCACAGCTGGTTGAGATATCTCTATAAATATCCCCAAGCCGAATATCCCTACTCAAGACTGGTGGATGAGAACCGCCACCGGGACAGACTCGATCCCCCGTTCAATTTGCTCGACAGTGGTGTCTTTGAAGAGAACCGCTATTGGGATGTGTCGGTCATCTATGCCAAGGCCGAGGCTGATCAAATTCACATCCGGATCACTGTCCACAATCACGCTGAACAGAGCGCTCTGCTACATCTGCTTCCCCAACTCTGGTTTCGCAACGACTGGTCCTGGGGAGAAGAGACGAGCAGACCTGAATTAAAAAAGCACGACACAAACTCAGCTGCCAACTGGTGTGTGCTGGGTTCGCATCAGGCGTTGGGGAATTATCATCTTTATGGAGAACAGCAGGCGGAACTGCTGTTCACTGAAAATGAAACCAACACTCAGAAGCACTGGGGCGTTGCTCCTCAGACGCCCTATGTGAAGGATGCCTTTAATCGGTTGATCATTGATGGGGAGCAGGCGGCGGTTAATCCTCAAAAACAGGGGACGAAATTTGCTGCCTGGTATCGGCTGGAAGTCCCCGCTGGAGAGTCGAGAAATATCGATCTGGTATTGAGCAGACAACCTCTCGCTGAACCCTTTGCTGAAACAGAACGTATCATCGCCATGCGTCGCGGTGAGGCGGATGTCTTTTACGATGAGTTGCTGCCGGAGGGTGGCCCTGAGGATCACCGCATCATGCGACAGGCGCTAGCCGGTATGATCTGGGGTAAACAGTTTTTTCACTTCGATGTCTATCGCTGGTTGCACGGGGATCAGCACCAGCCACCCGATTCACGCAAACTTGGGCGTAACCATCAGTGGCGACACTTGAGGGCGGCGGATATTCTCTCCATGCCGGACACCTGGGAGTACCCCTGGTTCGCCGCCTGGGATCTGGCCTTTCACTGTGTGGCGCTGGCCTTGGTCGATGTGGAGTTCGCCAAACAGCAGATCGAAGTTTTACTGGGGGAGAACTATTTGCACCCCAATGGCCAAATACCGGCCTACGAGTGGTCCTTCAGTGATGTCAATCCGCCGGTTCATGCCTGGGGGGCCTTGAAGGTCTATCGGGCGGAGCGGATACAGCAGGGTAGAGGAGATAAAAACTATCTGCAGCGGGTCTTCCACAAATTGCTGCTCAACTATGCCTGGTGGATCAATCGCAAGGACAAGCATGGTCAGAATCTGTTCGAAGGAGGCTTTCTGGGGCTCGACAATATCTCTGTCTATGACCGCTCCAGGCCACTGCCTCCCGGTTATACCTTGAAACAGGCGGATGCCACCGGCTGGATGGCCATGTTTGCCTTGAATATGACCGTGATGGCTTTGGAACTGGCGATCGAAGATAGTGATTATGAGAATATCGCCATCCAGTGTTACGAACAGTTTCTGGCGATTGCCAAAGCGATCAGCGGCGGTGATGAGCATGGCCCCTCGTTATGGGATATGGAGGCAGGATTTTTCAAGGATCTGCTGATCACCCCCCATGGCTCCCACCACCGAGTCGATGTCTACTCCTGGGTTGGTTTGATTCCCATGTTCGCCACGGAAGTGGTGGATAAGCGCTTACTGGAGAATGTCCCCAGATTCAGAGAGATGTTGAAGGTACATAAAAAGGGGCTGTTTCAGGGCAGCTATGTCTGTGCCTGCCCGGATTGGGAAAATGAACAAGGTGAACATCTATTGGCACTGGTCGACCACTCCATGCTGCCGCGTATCCTCAACCGACTGCTGAATGAGGATGAGTTTCTCTCATCCTATGGGGTACGCAGTCTGAGTAAACTGCATGAACACTATCGGGATCTGGGCGAACTGCCGGGGATAGGCCGTATCGGCATCCACTATGCGCCTGGTGAGTCGGAGAGCCATCTGTTTGGCGGTAACTCCAACTGGCGCGGCCCGGTCTGGATACCGACCAACTACGCTTTGATACAAGCAATCGAGAAGTTTCACCGGTTTCTCGGTGATGGCTTCAAGTATGAAGTCCCGGCCCTCTCTGAAAAGCCCCTGACCCTGCGCGATATCGCCACTCTGATCTCCGAACGCCTGGTCAATCTCTACCGACGCGATGAGGATGAACGGGTGCCGGCCTTAAGGCGCGACAGCCCATTTCAAACCGAAGAGGCGTGGCGCGATCTGAGTCTGTTTTATGAGTATTTTCATGCAGAGACAGGGCAGGGACTCGGTGCCGCTCACCAGACCGGCTGGACAGGATTGCTGGCGAATCTGGTGATGCGTCGCTATCGCAAGGATATACCGGTGTTTCTGGGAGAGGATGAATCGGTGGGGTAGGAGACCGATCCCGCGACATTCGTCGCCGATGTCGACCAATATTACTCACTCAGCTTTGATTTCACTAAGGGCGAGCAGAGCCGCACCATAAGCCGCTTGTTGTTGTGTTGCCCGGATTACCGGTACTTTCAGTCGCCGTTCCCGCAATTGCCGCCAGGGTTCATTGGCAGCACCGCCTCCAATGGAAAAGACCGCTCTGGGACTGGGTGCGCCAAGCTCTTGTAATCGCTGGTAGCCCTGCTGTTCGATATTGGCGATACCCTCGAGGATTGCCTGAAAGAAGCGGCTGTCACTTTCCGGTCTGGGGCTTAATCTGGGGGCCAGATCAGGATCGTTTACCGGAAAACGCTCTCCGGCTGATACCAGCGGGTAGTAGTCGAGGCCGGTGGGTTGATCAACCTGCATGGCGTCGGTTAATCCAGGTAGTTCATTTGGTTCGAAATAGTGATGCAACACGGCGCCGCCACTGTTCGATGCACCTCCCACCAACCAGCCATCCCCGATGCGATGGCTGTAGATACCGTAACGAGAGTCGAACACCGGTTGATCCGAGAGAATCTTCAATACCAGAGTGCTGCCGAGGGAGGTGACCGCGTCACCGATCTCACTGGCACCGGATGCCAGACATGCTGCGTTACTGTCGGTTGTGCCAGCGACTACGGTGATACCACTTTTCAGTCCGGTTGCCTCGGCCGCTTCCTTGCTCAGTTGGCCAATTGGCGTGCCACAGGGATGGACCCGGGGAAGGCAATCGGTATCGAAATCAAGACGATTGATCCACGCCGGCCATTGCCGAGCTACTGGGTCGTATCCAAGCTTTAATGCGTTGTTCTCATCACTGATCCGGTAGTTTCCAGTCAGACGTCCCACAATCCAGTCTGCCTGGTGCAGGGCGTAGCAGTTTTCAGTTTTCAGGTTGCGACTGAGATAGAGCAGCTTTGCCAGACTGGAGCTGGCGCTCAATACCGGGCTGCCCTCTGGTGCCACAGATTGCAACTGTTCCAGAGTGTCGCGGCTGCGACTGTCGTTATACATCAGTGCCGGGGTGACCGGTGTGCCCTGGTGATCGGTCAGTAACAAGGTTGAGGAAGTGCCATCCACGGCAATCGCGTCCACCGGCTTGTTATCGGTCTTTGCGACAGTTTCCTGCAGCAGTTCGGTGACCGCTTGCCACCAATCCTGTGGATCCTGCTGTTGCTCACCCTTCGCCGGAGAGACCGAAGCGGGCAGTGACCGGGACAGGGTGGATACCACATCGGCATGCTCATCGATTGCGATCACCCGGCAGCCCGAGGTGCCAAGATCGATACCTATGCAGAGTCCCAAGCTCTTATCCCGGTCGACTGGTTTATATCAGGGCAGGGTGACCGGTACCGGGGGCTGCCATGATTCCGCCCGATGGTCTGCAACAACGGTGGTATAGATGCCGCCACGAACATTGAACTCGGCCGTCAGTCGCATATAGCGGGGTTGGGTGGCGGCTACCAGATCCGCCAGAATTTCATTGGTCACCGCTTCGTGGAAAGCCCCCTGATCACGAAACGACCAGATGTACATCTTCAGGGCTTTGAGTTCGACACAAAGCTTCTCGGGAACATACTCCAGAGTCATTTCAGCAAAATCGGGTTGACCGGTTTTCGGACAAAGGCAGGTGAATTCAGGAATGTTGATACGGATCGTATAGTCTCTTTCCGGTTGAGGATTTTCGAAAGTTTCCAGATCTTTGCTTGGTTGGCTGGGCATGGTTTCACAGTCTCATCAGTAAAATGGCGGTGAATTATACGTGACCCAGTACCCAGTCTGAAACATCTCATTTATAAGCTAATAAAAACAGTGAGTTATAAAAAAGAGTTCAGGTGCAAATTTTTGCTTTTGTCCCCTGTAACATTGCCCCTCTTTGGTGTATCTTAGCGGCCCATGCGTCTGGAGAAAATCAAGCTCGCCGGGTTTAAATCATTCGTCGATCCAACCACTGTGCCGATTCCCAGTAATCTGGTTGGTGTCGTTGGGCCGAATGGTTGCGGCAAATCCAATGTTATCGATGCGGTCCGCTGGGTAATGGGTGAAAGCTCAGCCAAAATGCTGCGTGGCGAATCGATGGCGGATGTAATATTCAACGGCTCGACAGCCCGCAAACCTGTTGGCGCAGCCACCATCGAACTGCTTTTCGATAATGCGGAAGGGCGGGCCGGTGGTCAGTATGCCCAGTACAACCAAATATCCGTCAAACGTCAGGTCTCCCGTGACGGACAATCCCTCTACTTTCTAAATGGGGTGCGCTGCCGTCGTCGTGATATCACCGACCTGTTTTTAGGCACAGGTCTGGGGCCTCGCAGCTACTCGATCATCGAACAGGGCATGATCTCTCGCCTGATCGAAGCGCGGCCGGAAGATCTGAGAACCTTCCTCGAAGAGGCAGCGGGTATCTCCAAATATAAGGAGCGTCGTCGGGAGACCGAGAACCGCATCCGCCATACTCGGGAGAACCTGGAGCGTCTCACTGATCTGCGAGACGAAGTGGCGAAACAGCTGCAACATCTGCAGCGGCAGGCGGCAACGGCGGAAAAGTATCAAACCCTGAAACAGGAAGAGCGCCAGACCAAAGCGGAGTTGCTGGCACTGCGCTGGCGTACCCTGGACCAGGATCTGCAACAGCGGGAGCGTAACATCGCCGAGCTGCAGAACCATCTGGAAGCGGCCCTGGCGGAGCAGCGTAAGCTGGAGTCGGTGATCGAGGAGGATCGGGAGAAGCACACCGAAGCCAATGACCTGTTCAACGAGGTGCAGGGGCGGTTTTACAGCCTGGGCGCCGAGATCAGCGGTCTCGAGCAGGCGATCCAGTTTGCCCGGGATACCCAGAGACAGCAGCAACAGGACCTGGAGCAGGTCGAACAGGCCTTTCAAGAGTCGGAGGCCCATCGGGCGCAGGATGAGACCCGGCTGAATGAGCTGAATCACAATCTGCAGACCGAAGAGCCACTGTTGATGGCGGCCCGTGAGGATGAGCAGAGACTCTCCGAAGCCCTCAATCAGGCCGAGCAGGCCATGCAGAGCTGGCAGGCGGAGTGGGAGCAGTTCAATCAGCAGGCCGCGGAACCGGCCCAGACCGCACAAGTGGAGCGCACCCGGATCAACCATCTTGAGCAGCAGGGCAGCAATCTGGAACGCCGTCTGCAGCGTTTCGATGAGGAGCTGTCTCGCCTGGATGACAGCCGGCTGCTGGGTGAGATTGGCGAGCTGGAAGCGGAAGAGTCGGGCCAGAAAGAGTCGGTGGATATCCTGCATAATCAGTTGGGTGAGATGGTTGAGCAGATCAATCAGCAGCGGGAACTCAACAATCAGCAGGCGAATCAACTCGACCAGGTTCGGGCGGAACTGCAATCGAACAAAGGCCGCCAGGCCTCATTGGAAGCGCTGCAACAGGCCGCCCTGGGTGAAGCGGAAAGCGATATCGCCGAGTGGCTGGAGACCACCCAGTTGCAGTCGGCGCAGCGGCTGGCGCAACAGATCAAAGTTACTCCACGCTGGCAACAGGCGGTGGAGGTGGTCCTCGGATTTCATCTGCAGGCGGTCTGTATCGATAATCTCGATCAGTTGCATGATGCGCTGCCCCAGTTGCAGAAAGGCACCCTGACCCTGTGGGAAGGCAGTGCAGCGAGCACAGTGGAAGCCCATGCGGATGATCTTGCCAGCCAGATCGAGGCTCCTTGGAGCCTGCAGAATCTGCTTGCCGGGGTGCGGATGGTGGATGATCTGCCGACCGCATTGCATCGTCGCCACAGTCTCAATCCAGGCGAGTCACTGATCACCCCCGAGGGAATCTGGCTGGGTCGTAACTGGTTGAGAATCACCCGTGAGTCGGATGAGCGTGCCGGTGTGCTCGGTCGGGAGGAAGAGCTGCGCATCCTGAAACAGACCCTGGAAGAGCAACAGCTGCAGGTGGACGAACTGACTGAACAGCTGGAGCAGGGGCGTGAACGACTCAAGCATCTGGAGCAGGAGCGGGAGCAGTCCCAGGCCAGCTACAACCAACTGAATCGGGCTTTGTCCGAGGTGCGTTCCAATCTGAGCAGCAAGCGTACTCGGGCCGATCATCTGCGCCAGCGCCGCGAGCAGTTGCAGCAGGAGCAGCAAGAGATCGCCGAGCAGATCGAAAATGACCATCTGCTGATGGAAGAGACCCGCCAGCGCCTGCATCTGGCCCTGGAAGCGATCGAGACCCTGGGCAGCCGTCGGGAGTCCCTGGTAGAGCGTCGTGATGAGCTGAGAACCCAGGTCACCGAGGCGAGAGAGAAACTTAACCAGCAGAGAACGGCTACCCACCAGCGGGAACTGCAGGTCGAATCGATGCGTACCGTACACACTTCGCTGACCCAGAACCTGCAGCGCGCGCGCAGTCAACTGGAGCAGTTGTCTCGGCGCCGCAGTGAGTTGAAGCTAAGTCTGGAGAATGCCGAGGCGCCGATGCAGCAGCAGCTGCAGGATCTGAATGTGAAATTGGAAGCCCGGAGCGGTGTTGAGCAGGAGCTCAACCAGGTTCGCCAGGGGCTGGAGGATGTGGACGGCCAACTGCGTGAGAAAGAGCAGCAGCGACATCAGGCCGAGCAGCGGGTGCAACAGCGCCGGGACAAGTTGAACCAGGCTCAACTGCAGAGTCAGGAAGTCTCAGTACGCCGCAACACGCTGCAGGAGCAGCTGGACGAAGGTGAACTGGTTGCAGAAGAGTTGTTTAAAACCATGCCTGAAGATGCCGGCGAATCTGTGTGGCAACAGAAGGTGGAGACACTGGCGAACCGGATCCAGCGACTCGGGCCGATCAATCTGGCGGCCATCGATGAGTTTCAGGAGCAGTCCGAACGCCTGAAATATCTTGAAGAGCAGCATGCGGATATCACCAGCTCTCTGGAAACCCTGGAAAACGCCATTCGCAAAATCGACCGGGAGACCCGTACCCGCTTCAAAGAGACCTTCGATAAGGTCAATGCCGGCATCAAGGACCTGTTCCCCCGGCTTTTCGGTGGCGGTCACGCCTATCTGGAGCTGACCGGTGAAGACCTGCTGGATACCGGTGTCACCGTGATGGCGCGCCCACCGGGTAAACGCAACGCCAGCATCCACCTGCTCTCCGGCGGTGAAAAGGCGCTGACAGCGGTGGCCCTGGTCTTCTCCATATTCCAACTGAATCCGGCGCCTTTCTGTATGCTCGATGAGGTGGATGCGCCTTTGGATGATGCCAATGTGGGGCGCTTTTGCGAGATGGTGAAATCGATGTCCGATCAGGTACAATTTATTTTTATTACCCACAATAAGATCACCATGGAAATCGCTAATCAACTCTCTGGTGTCACCATGCATGAACCGGGTGTATCGCGTTTGGTAACTGTCGATGTGGAGGAGGCGGCTCAACTGGCCGCTCTGTAAACTCATGGATGCCACAACCCTGCGCATCGTTCTGTTACTGCTTGGCCTGGTATTTCTGGCCGCCATCTACTTTTATGAGACCAAGCGTCGCAAACGGGAGATGTCCCAGGCGCGGCGCCGGGTTGTGCCGGAATTCAAAGAGCCTGAAATCACTTCGACCATGGAAGCGGATGAACCGGTCGATGAAGCAGCGACGATGGAACATCCGGAAAACCTCCATCACCAGGAGGAGGATACCTGGGCTCAGTGGGAGGAAGAAGATACGGAACAGCTCAACGATGAGTTTCCCGACTCTGAACCCATGAGTGCCGATGGTGAGATTACATCGGATCTGGAGATGCGTGCAGACGATAGCTTCGAGACCCCCGAGCAGCAGGAGCTGTTCGGTTTCAGTGCTCAGGAAGAGTCACCGGTGGATGTGCCGAAGCTGATCATCCAGATCAACCTGAAGGCCAGAAATGCCCCCTTCAACGGTCTTGATATCCAAAAAGCGATGAACGAGACCGGTTTGGTCATGGGCAGTCTGCCGATCTATCACCGGCTCAGTGGTGACGGCCGGCAGACCCCCCAATTCAATCTGGCGAGTATGGTCGAGCCCGGTACTTTTCCTACCCAGGACGTGGAGCAGTTCACCACACCGGGGCTGACCCTGTTTACCCAGCTCCCGGTGCCGGGCGATAGTATGGCGGTCTTCTCCGACCTGCTGTTCACAGCCGAACGCCTGGCGGCCATTCTGGACGGTGAGCTGCAGGATGAGACCCACAGCGCCCTGACCAAGCAGACCATCGAACACCTGCGCGGCCAGATCATGGAGCATCGTCGACAGGTTCAACTGGCCAGGAGTAAAGGTTGAATCCCAGCCAGGAGATCCTCTCCCGGGTCGAGCTTTTGCGTCAGCAGATCAACGATCACAACCGACGCTACTACGTCTATGACGACCCACTGATTCCCGATGCGGAGTATGACCGGCTGATGCGGGAGCTGCAGTCTCTTGAGGCGGAGTACCCTGAGCTGATCAGCCCGGATTCACCAACCCAGCGAGTTGGCGATAAACCGTTGGCTGGTTTCGATGAGGTGGTTCATCAAGTGCCCATGCTCTCCCTCGACAATGCGTTTGACGATGACGAAATGAGGGATTTTGAGCGTCGCATCAAGGATCGTTTGAAGCTGGCTGAGTCAGAAACGATCAACTATCTGGCTGAACCCAAGCTCGATGGCCTGGCTGTGAGTCTGCGCTATGAACAGGGAAGTCTGGTCATGGGGGCAACCCGTGGCGACGGCAGCCAGGGTGAGGATGTCACCAGTAACGTACGCACCATCCAGGCGATTCCGCTGAAGCTTCAGGGTGACAAGTGGCCCGATGTGCTTGAGGTGCGGGGCGAGGTGTTCATGCCGAAAGCCGGTTTTGAAAGGCTCAATGAGCAGGCGCGTAAAGCCGATGAGAAGACCTTCGTGAATCCACGCAATGCGGCCGCCGGATCGCTGCGGCAACTGGATCCCCGAATTACCGCTCAAAGGCCGCTGACCTTTCTCGCCTACGGCTTTGGTGAAGTCTCACCAGAACCTAGCGAACTGAATCTCAGCGACCGAATCAACTCACTGAGATCCCTTGGTATTCCAACCTCTCCACAGATGGCGGTGACCGAAGGTATCCAGGGCTGTATCGATTATTTCCGGCAACTTGAAACAGAGCGTGATGATCTCCCTTACGACATCGACGGGGTGGTTTTCAAAGTCGATGATCTAGAGCTGCAAGGGCAGTTGGGTTTTGTCTCCCGTGCCCCCCGTTGGGCTGTGGCTTACAAGTTTCCCGCCCAGGAAGAGCTGACCCAGGTGGAGGCGATTGAGTTTCAAGTGGGCAGAACCGGAGCCGTCACGCCGGTGGCCCGGCTGCAACCTGTGTTTGTCGGTGGTGTCACGGTAAGCAATGCCACCCTGCACAACATGGACGAGGTGAGGCGCAAGGATGTGAGGGTAGGGGATACAGTTGTGGTGCGAAGGGCCGGCGACGTAATACCCGAGGTGGTCAGTGTGATCCTGGAAAAGCGTCCCGCCTCCAGTCAATCCGTGGATCTGCCGGAGCGTTGTCCAGTGTGCGATTCCGAGGTGGTTATCGCGGAAGGTGAGGCGGTGGCCCGCTGCTCCGGCGGTCTCTTCTGCCCGGCCCAGCGCAAGGAGGCAATCAAACACTTTGCCTCACGCAAGGCGATGGATATCGAAGGGCTGGGCGACAAACTGGTTGAGCAGTTGGTGGAACTGGAGATGGTCGGAACCCCGGCGGATCTCTATTCACTCACCCTGGAACAGCTCAGTGGGCTTGAGCGGATGGCGGAGAAGTCGGCGCAAAACCTGCTCGATGCCCTGGCCAAAAGCAAGCAGACAAGCCTCAACCGTTTCCTCTATGGATTGGGTATCAGAGAAGTGGGGGAGGCGACGGCACAGGCTCTGGCGCAACAGTTTCTTACCCTCAAAGCGATCGAGGATGCTGACGAGGAGTCACTGCAGGAGACCCCGGATGTGGGGCCGATCGTCGCCGCACACATCGTCTCTTTCTTTCGTCAATCCCATAACCGGGAAGTCATCGATGAGCTGTTGCAGGCAGGCATCGAGTGGCCGGAGGTGGCCCAGGTCGAAACGACGACTTTGTCCCTGGCGGGTAAAACCGTGGTAATCACCGGTACCCTGAGTCGGCCCCGGGATGAGTTCAAACAGACCCTGTTGGCCCATGGGGCGAAAGTCACCGGCAGTGTCTCAAGCAAGACCGATTATCTATTGGCTGGTGAAGCTGCAGGCTCAAAACTGACCAAAGCCGAAAAGTTGGGAGTCACAGTACTCGATGAAGCCGCCTTGGAAGTCTTGTTGAGTGAGTCCGAATAACGCCTCTGCCCGGGCGTTTTATTGGCTGCTTTCACGTGTTACTTTTACCAAATGTGTTTGATCCATCTGCTTGATTTTTACTGGAACCCGGCCTGCATGAGGCTGACAGGTAGAGAATTGATCAGAGGTTCCTCAAGTATTAAAAGTCTTAGTGGTATAGCTTATGAATGAACAATCGAATCAGGAACGGGAGATCATGATGGTGATGCGCAAGCTGCTCACCACCATCGTGCGTGAAGTCACCCCGGAGTCGAAGAGCCTCAAACACCCGTTGTCTGAGAAGACGATCCAGGATATTCGCTACTGTCTTGGCTTGATCACGGCACGGGAGAAAGAGCTTGCCGATGAAGGGGGCCGCACTGCCCAGGAGCGCCCCTATTTTGTCGATGAGCCCCCTCAGACCAAGGTTGTGCCGATTACCAACATCGGTAAAGCCGGTAAGGAGCCTGAGGAGGAGTAGTCTGTGGTGGCAAACCTCATCCCCAGCCTGAAGGCCGGGGATGATGGTTCAAAGCAACTTACTTTTGTTCCGCAGGTGGTGCGGATTCTCCGCTCTCTTTTTCAGGGTTTCCCTCTGCGGCACTCTCAGACTGCTGCGAGGAAGCCATTGAAGCATCTTGGGCATCGGGTGCCTGCTTGGCATTCTTCTCATTGAAAACCAATTTGCTGGAATCACGCAGTCCCTGCATATAGTCGGTGAGGGCCTTCTGCTGCAGGGCAGTTTGGATTTTACCCTTGACACTTTCCAGGGTGGGCGCCGGGCTCTGGCGGCTATCCTCCAACAGGATCACATGCCAGCCGAACTGGGTCTGTACCGGTGCTGAGGAGTATTTGCCCTTTTCCATTTCGGTCAGGGCGTTGGCAAAAGGCTCTACCATCTGTGCGGCATCGAACCAGCCCAGGTCGCCGCCATCTTTACCGGTAGGTCCGGTTGAGTGTTGCTTGGCCAGTTCGGCGAAATCACTGCCCCCATCCAGCTGGGTGATCAGCTCCTTGGCTTCCGCTTCCTCCTTCACCAGGATGTGTCTCGCCTTATACTCGGTATTCGACTGATTGGCATAATCAGTGTCATAGATTTTCTGAATCTCTTCATCCGATGGCTGGTGTTTGGTGGCGTGTTCCTGGATTGCAACCTGGGTCAACAGCTTGGCCTTGAGCAATTCAAGGGAGGCTGCAACATCCTCGCGCTCAGCCAGACCATCCTTTTCCGCTGCCTGGGAGACGATGAGGATGTTGGCCAGCTCATTGAGCACACCCATCTGCATTTCCGCCGAGGTCTTGGCATCGGGCACACCGCGCATCCGGTCCTGGAAGTAGAGGCTGTACATGGCTCGGGTTACCGGCTTGCCATTCACCGTCAACAGGGTGTTGACGTCCATATCCGCAGCATCGGTTTCTGTCTTCGCCGGCAGGGTGGCAGAGCGTTGGCTGTCGTTAGTGGCAACCGCGGTTGTCTGCTCCGTAGACTGATTACAGCCGCTCATAAGTCCAGCGCTGCACAGTGCAGCCAGAATGATCTGTTTGTTCATCATTGATCTTACCTTGTGGTGATTAATACTTTTTGGTGTGTTGGTTGAGTCTAGTTTGGCAACACTTTCTTAAAGGGTTTGACGGTTACCCGTGCATAGACACCTGATTTTATATATGGGTCCTCATCCGCCCAGGACTTGGCACTCTCCAGGCTGTCGAATTCAGCAACGATCAGGCTGCCGGTAAAGCCGGCCGGGCCTGGGTCTTCCGCATCCACCGAAGGGTGGGGGCCTGCCAGTACGAGTCTTCCCTCGTTCTGTAACAGTTGCAGTCGTTGTACATGATCCGGGCGGATTTTCAGACGCTGTTCCAGACTGTCTTCCCGGTCTTCAGCGATGATCGCGTAGAGCACTCAATTCTCCTCGGTTTCAGGTTCAGGTTCGCGCATATGGCGTGCCAGATAGAAGGCTTGCAGAATCACAAAGCCCAGCGTCAGCCCCATCATGCCGAACAGTTTGAAGTTCACCCAGCTCTCTTCCAGGGAGTGGGCATCATGACACATCTGCAATTCAATACCTTGAAACTGTGTGTGACAGCTATCGAAGTCGATTTGTTGCAATCCACTCAGTTCCATCAATTGACGCTCGGCAACGAAAAAGTCGTTCGCCACATAGAGGTTCAGAAAACCCAATATGATGAAGAACACCCCCCACGCCAGGTTGAGCCGTTTCCAGATGGGATCCGGTACATCGATAGCACTCTCCATCATGCGCTGCACCAGGGGTTTTTTACCTACAAACATGCTGCCGATAAATACCAGCCCGAACAGCCAGTTGATGACGGACGGTTTCCACATGATAAAGGTCCGGTCCTGCAACAGGATGGTCAGCCCACCGAACACCACCAGGATTGCCAGGGTGATCAGATGCATCCGTTCCACATGGCCTTTGCGTAGCCAGCCGTAGCCGACCTGAATCACAGAGGCAGCAATTGCAACGCCGGTGGCGATATAGATGCCGTACAGTTTATAGGCGACAAAGAACAGGATGACTGGAAAAAAGTCGGCAAGCAGTTTCATATGAAATCAGTGGGTTAATTCAGGATGGCAAAGGTTCGGTCAGGGATTGTATAACGGTTTAATGTAAGGTTCTGGGTGAACACCAGAGATTGTAATACTTTTCAACGACTTCGCGTACCTGTTGTGGGTAATTTAGGGCGTCCATCTGGCTCATCCCCTCCTTGAAAAATGCCGGGGCCTCTTCCGGTATGTACTCAGTCAGTATCTCATAGGCCCGTTCGATAAGTCCTGGGCGGTGACTTCGGGTTGCAATAATAGCCTGGTTAATCAGCAGGATACGCCATGGCTCTGAAGTTGATTCCTGGTTTTTTCTGGTTTTCAATTCAGGTGAAACCGCATTCAGCAACTCCTGAACCACCTCATAAAGTTGTTCCAGTTCAGCGTTTTCCCGATAGGTGTTGGCAAGCCTGGCCAACGCATTGACAATCGGCTCCAAGGTCTTGATATGGCCCAGGTGTCTGCCCAGCCAAAGCGCCAGGGGCAGGGCGAGATCCTCAAACTCACGGCTCTCTTGGTTGAGCTGAAGCTCAGTCGCCAGTGCGGAGAAATCCATCAACAGGTTGATGCCATAGTCACCCAGTTCATTCAACTCATCTTCAGACAGGGTATTTTCCGGTTCGTTCTCTGTCTGCTGGTCAACCAGTTGCAGGATATCGATCAGACGGAACATGGTTTCACGGAGTGCTGTGGGAGAGCGCTCAGGATCGATCGATTCTCTCATGCGGTCCGATTTGATGAGCTCATTGGCGAGTTCATCAAAGCGGCTGCTGATCGTGTTGATGGTCAGGTTATCGAATAACATGAGAGCCATTGTATCAGGCTGCTGGAGTATCGTCTGTGAGATGTGGCGGAACTCTGCAGGATGTTTTTTCATCGCCGGATAGAGGCAAATCGATAGAAATTCCTGAACTGGCGATTTTTGTATCCGTAGCGCAGGACAATGGGTACAATCCGCCCCCATGTTTTGCGTATACGACCTACACAGCCACTCTACCGCCTCCGATGGGACCCTTTCCCCCCGGGCTTTGGTGCAGCGTGCCGCCGAGGCTGGAGTCGAAGTACTGGCCCTGACCGATCACGACACCACAGCCGGTATCGCTGAGGCCAGCCAGGCTGCTGATGAGTTTGGCTTGGCGCTGATTCCCGGGGTCGAGGTATCGGTTACCTGGAACCGGCAGACCGTGCATCTGGTCGGACTGAATATCGATCCCCTCGATCCCCGCTTGAGCGAAGGGCTGAAGCGGCTTCGGGATTTCCGTGAGTGGCGTGCCGAAGAGATCGGTCGAAAACTTGAAAAGGCAGGTATTTCCGGTGCTTACGAGGGGGCGCTGGCCCTGGCGGAAGGCAGTCTGGTGAGTCGTACCCATTTTGCCCGGTTTCTCGTTCAGTCCGGTATCGTTGAAGATGAGCGCAAGGTCTTCAAACGTTTTCTGGTGAGTGGCAAGCCGGGTCATGTGCCGGGAGAGTGGGCAACTTTGGAAGAAGCCGTCGGCTGGATCCATGGCGCTGGAGGAGAGGCTGTGATTGCCCATCCGGCCCGTTACAAAATGACCCGTAGCAAATTGCGCCAACTGCTGAAAGCGTTTGTCGGATTGCAGGGCGATGCTCTGGAAGTGGTATCCGGCAGCCATAGCCGTGATGACTACATCAACATGGCGAGGCATGCCAAGGATTTTGATCTGATGGCCTCTGCCGGATCCGATTTTCACTGCCCGGAGAATCCCTGGATTGCGCTGGGTCGATTACCCAGGTTGCCGGAGGGTTGCAAGCCGGTATGGCAGAATTGGAATTTATCTGCGCAGACCGAACTACGGAGCCAGCTGGGCTGATCGGGAACTATCATGGCGCAGTTTTTTCAGATCCATCCGGAAAATCCCCAGGTTCGACTGATCCGACAGGCAGTCAGTATCATTCAAGAGGGCGGTCTGGTGATCTATCCCACCGATTCCAGCTATGCGCTGGGTTGTCATATCGGCGACAAGGGGGCGATGGAGCGGATTCGGCGTATCCGTAAGGTGGACGACGCTCACAACTTCACTCTGGTTTGCCGGGATCTGACCGAGATCTCGCACTACGCCAAGATCGACAATCAGGACTACCGGTTGCTGAAAAACCTGACCCCTGGGCCCTATACCTTCATCCATAAGGCGACCAAACAGGTTCCCCGGCGGCTGATGCACCCGAAGCGTAAAACCATCGGCATTCGGGTGCCTGACAATGAGATTGTACGGGCGCTGCTGCAGGAGCTGAGTGAGCCGATCATGAGCACCACCCTGATCCTGCCCGGCGAGGAGATGCCGCTGACCGATCCCTATGAGATGCGCGATCTACTGGATCACCAGGTGGACCTGATCATCGATGGGGGGTATTGCGGTTATGAAGCCACCACGGTGGTGGTGATGACTGACCATCAGCCTGAG
>JAKSBX010000007.1 GCA_022360905.1 Chromatiales bacterium | reverse complement strand
TTTATCTATATTTGTAGTAACTGAAAACTTGATTTGCCCACAATGGCAACTTCCGTGATATGTGTTCATATTATTGATGCTTTAATGACATGGGTAAGATTTCTACCAGTGAGCATTAGTCAATGAATTTGATGCTTGTTATGTTTCTTTATATACAGAAAGCTTAAACAATAACTAAAATTTTATTCTTTTGAATTTACTTTTAGTTCATTCATAAACTCCTGTGCTAATTTTCCAATCATTTCTGGGTTTTCTCGAAGTTCTTCCTCCAACCTTTCTTGCTCCTCGTGTCCGTTAACTGCTTTTATCATTAACCAAATTGCCATCCCTCCCCAAAAAAGCAGCCCAATCCCAAAACTCATCCAAAATGAAGAAAAAAACCAACCTGCAACAATAGTAGCTAAGAAAGCAATTACAGAAAATAGTATTATCAAAAACATCTTATTTCCGAGCACTTTATCGGAATCGAGATTTCCTGAAACTATACTAAAAAATTTAGAGAGTACTTCACCAGACTCATTATCGATTATAAAAGTTTCCGCGCACTGATCCTGAGCTGGCAAAATAATGAGTTTATCCCTAAAATTATCGTTCAGTATTTTGTCTACAAATTCAAAGAAGCTATCTGACACCCAATCACTGTTTTGTTCCCACTCGGCCGAAAAACTTTCGCCGTTTACAAAACAAGTAATAGTTGCTCGTGATTTATCATAATCGTATTCTGAATGAATCTCTTTTATTTTATTTTTATACTCCGTACCAGAAATAACATGCTCTAATAGAGACGCGTAATCTTGATCATTTTCAATACATTCACAATCAAACGTTACTATTTTACCCTCCGCAAACTCTCTATGTGCTGATAACAATGCGTCTGGATCAGAATTGTGTTCGTAATCCTTGGGTAACAAATCATTTTTTATTAGAATGCTTGTGACTTCATCAAGCATGTCTTCTGCATCTGATTCGGCCATCGCTTCTGCTAAAGAATCCAAAATCATAAAATCTCTCCTTAATTAAATTTGTCTTATTTATTATTTTTCTTTCACTTTAAGAGTAATACTAACCATATGTTTCGAAACATAACGCTCAAAGCAGCGGTGCGGAGCATCCGCTGACTTTGCTTGTTAACTGTTTACTCTTGTTTAGAACGACCATATTCGAAATACTTTGCTTTTGGCATTTCACCCTTAAAAAACCTTCAAATACTAGCTGAAACCTTTCTCTTTTATCGAAGAGTTAATCATTATTTAGGTTTTCTATTGTATATCCATCATTCGGATTAGAATGACAGCCAATAGTCATCATAACGTAGCTAAAAATACGCATAATTCGCCAGACAAGTTCTCTGGGAAGCTGGTCAATTTCATTATATTTTTCCGCTAAATCATAAAGCTCATCGTCCAATTTGAAATATTCTTCATCGGACCATGAGCACTTTTCATTCAATGTTCCAGTAAACGAATCTTCATCGTATTCATCACACCATGGAAAATTGCGATTTATGTGTTTCATGTTCATACAGTTAACGTTGCCATAAGCCGCGCGAGGTAAGAGCGTCGGATTTGATGGTCTGGTTATGCATGTTTTTCCACATATAGCTCTGGGCACATTGTTTGCCATTCATGATTTAAAACACATGCAAATGTTAATTGCTTATTTGTTACTACACACTCTATATGATTTAGTGTCTCACGGTTTAGCTTTGTGAGGCTTAGCACAGAATATCCTATTGTTTTATTCTCGCCTCCACTTTCATAGACTGAGAATAGCTTGTGCTTTGGAGCAGAAAATATAAAACCCTCAAGCGGGAGCTTATTTTCCAACTCTTTGAATGCTTCATCACCGTGAAGGGACCAATAATTATCATTGTCAATGAACTCATTTAGGGTAGACATGATTTTCTTATATTCTTGATCTGAAAGGGGTTCCCATTTTGATCCTACTGAGTCAAGAAACTCTTCAAGCTCTATATTCCTTTTTACGAAGCCCATGCGCTACCCTAATGCATAACGTTGCGGTTTTAAGGCTGCCGGAACGTAGTGAAGTCAGTCCTAGCCGCGAAGCGGCAAACAACACTGCCTTGTTATGTTTACTTGACCATAAACCAACCATGATAATAGGTTCCTTTCGACCCTGTTACTTTTCTCTCGCAGGCAAAACCTTCACCATTAGAAAGAAACCCTGAAACTTCTTCAGGTTTATCTGTGATGATTTTTAGTGGGCCACCACCATTCTTTTCAATAGCAGAAAGGCAGGCCTTAAGTGTTCGAAACTCAGCATTCATCACACTTTTTGAGTATGCCGAAACGGGAATAAAAAGGGTCAAAAAAACTATAAAATTTATTGCTATTGTCTTCTGGAACATGAGACCTCCTAGTTTTAGTTTGGGAGCATAACAGTTGCTTATCTTACTGCCGCCGATATTGGTATATATTGCACGCGCTGATATTGTAATATCTTGCGAAAAGTACTATTAATATTCTTCCTAAGGTACCTATTCTGATGTGGCTTACCATGTAAGTGGTTTTGATATGTAAATAGCTGAGATGTAGGTAAATGATTTTTGGGTTTAATCTTAATCATGACTAACCTTTTAATTGATTCTTGTATCACCCAAATAGCCAGTTCGTAACCATACAGAGCGGTACTGCGAATCCTCTCAGACAATCGTATCTTGGTAGTGATGGCAGGGCTGGAGAGATAACTTAGAAATCGGCTAAAAAGGCCAACAAAACAAAGGGATGTGAATTTTATGGCTGCTAAAGGTTTTATCTGTCTACAGTGTGGTTCTGTGACTGCTTGTTGGTAACCGTGTAATGGTACATCGGGTGGGTCAATCGATTTCTCAATTTCCATAAAGAGAAGCATCCCTGTGATTGGGCGTAATAGCTGCTGTCTCTTTTGTAGAACATTTGATATTGAAACTCAAGACATACAGGTCTTCTCCTGAAGCTGGACAAACATCATTAACGACTCTTTACCACGCTATATATTGTCCTAAGTAACTGATAATAAATTATAAATTTAGGTATAGAGGTAGAGGTGTTTTTGAAAGAGGTGAGTTTTCAGGGAAGTAAAATCGCATTGGTTACTCAGGCAGTTGGTACTACCCATTCGATAATTCAGGCCAATGGAGGGGATGCGATCCGGTTTTTTTTGAGGCTTACTTTTTGCCCAATCGATATCTGTCTAGCGAGTGTATGAATACCATCAAACGAGGCGGGGCAGAGCCCCACCTGAAGAGTTAAGTTCTCTACAACATCGATAGCTGACCATTCTGACTGATATGCAGCTTATCCACGTCGATCTTGAAACTGGCCTGTAGCAGTTCTCTGGCCATGTTCTTGATGTTGGTTACCATCTTCTGGTCAGGGCCCTTTTTGAAGGTGTCCTGAAACATCACCATCCAATTTCCGGTCATGGCGAGATATTCATACAGTTTCTGCTGGTCTGCCTGGGGAGCATTCTGCAGTCCTTGACTCATGGGTTTATTGCTCGCAATCAATTCCGCCACCTGTTTGTGAAGATGCAGTAGATTCTGCTCCGGTATCTCGGCACCTTCGTTGTAGGCTGACCAGATGCCATAGAGGAAAGAGGCTGTGGCGGTGGGGATATCACCTGCGGGTACTCGGGCGGCTTGTTCTATGCGCTTTTGTACGAATAGGGCGATATTGAATATCTTTTCCATATTGGCCCGGTCAGTCTCAGGAAAGTTACCGGCCAATTCGGTAGCGGTTGCTGATTTGTTGTTTGCCGCAGCCTGAATATCTTGCGGTGTGATGGTGCTCAGCTCCTCAACGAAACGTTTTCCAGCATCCCCACCGCTCTGAAGGCTGCTGATTGTCGGGGCTTTTACGGGTTGTTCGAACAGCTGATCGAATCCATCGACCAGGAAGCCTGGCGTGGTCGCTGAGTTATCAGACGGTGCACTGTTGATCATGGTTGAACAGGTAGAGAGATATCCGGCCAGTAACAGACGGGATAACAGGAGCCTGATGTTCATCTTCTTTCCCTTCACTGAGTTGTGCAGTTTTGGTCGGTGATGGTCAGATCCCCTTCCTGACTGATCGAGATCGACTCGGGTTCAATCTTCAGGCTGCGGGTGATGATCTCTCTGACCATGATTTTGATATTGTTCAATGCGGTCTCATCCGGTTGAGTGGTCAGGTGGTGCTGGATCATCAGTAGCCAGTTTCCAACCATGGCAAAGGTTTCATAGAGTGCCGAGCGGTTTCCGCTGGTTGATTTCTCATACTCTTTGAGAAACTCGGTCCTGGCACGCATGGTATCCCGGGTCTGATTGACCAGCTTATCGAACTGTTTGCCGGGGATGGTGGCGCCCTGGTTGTAGATCGACCAGATGCCATAGAGAAAGATGGTTATCGCTCCGTGAATGTCCTGCTTCGGCAGCTTGTGGATCTCTTCAAATCGATGGTGAATGAAGAGGGAGATATTGAATAGTTTTTCCATTTCCCCTCGATGTTGTTGTGGCGCGTTTCTTGACAGTTTGGCCGCCGTGGAGGACTTTTTGCGTACGGCACTCTTGATCTCCTGTTCGGTCAGATCATTGAACAGGCTTTCATGATCCCGATAGACCGCCTGGGAATAGTTGGCTTTGGCTTCGCTGTGATTGCTTTCGGATGTGTTGAGTGTGTTCAAGGTATACCTCACTGAGTGGTGTGGATGCTGGTTTAAAAGGACTACTCTGTTTCAGGTGCGCTGTTCAGGCTTCGATCGGGGGACAGCCATTTTTGATAACCGGCCGATAATGGGGACAGAGCAGACAGATACTCATCTCTGTCAGCAGTCGTGTGATCTGGTAGAGGGGATATGGGTGTACCTTCGCACAGGGTGGACCCGGCAGATGGGGATGCCGAAATTTCATGGCAATACCTGGGGCCCTGCTGAGAGGAGGTATTGTGTGCGGGATTCAATCTACACTCCATGTATGCTATCTATCCCTGGTAAATACAGTATGCTGAATTTCCATATAAAAAATCTGCAGATGACATGAGGTCATCTGACGCGCTCCTGACCACATTATGCCATGGGGCAAATTGGTGGATATCAGGGATAACCCCTATAGTTCAACCAGGTACTCAATAAAGATTGTCGATGGCTTGATTTTCGACATGTGGGTTGTGGCGATATTGGTATATGCTTTTAATCGTTCAGGTGTTTATTCTTATGGGGTTCAATTGCTGGGGGGAATATGCCGGTACCGTCGCTGAAAGCAAAAGACTATAAATCGGATATCAAGCCGGTATGGTGCCCGGGTTGCGGTCACTTCGCCGTGCTCGCTTCACTGACCAAGGCGATGGCCCATCTCGGGCTGGTCAAAGAAAATGTGGCGGTGGTCTCGGGGATCGGCTGTTCATCCCGCTTGCCTGCCTATATTGACAGCTACGGTTTTCATGGTATCCACGGTCGTGCGCTGGCGGCGGCATCCGGACTGAAAGCGGCAAGGCCTGATCTGACGGTGGTGGTGGCCGGTGGCGACGGGGATGGATTCTCGATCGGCGGTAACCATTTTCTCCACGCCTGCCGACGCAACATGGATATGACCTATATCGTCATGGACAATGAGGTCTACGGCATGACCAAGGGGCAGGCCTCGCCCACCACCAAGCCAAACTGGGATAAGAGTAAGTTGACCCCCCATGGCACCGGCATACCCTGTTTCAATCCTGCCGCCATCGCGCTGGCCGCCGGTGCCGGTTTTATCGCCAGGGCTTTTTCCGGCAATCCGTCGGATCTGACCAAGGTGCTGGTGGAAGCGATCGAGTATCCTGGGTTCGCCTTTATTCAGGTGTTGAGTGGTTGTGTCACTTTTCGTCCGGATCAGAAGGCGTGGAAGGAGACGGTACACCCGTTCATCAACGAGGTACCGACAGAGGACCGGATCAAGGCGGCGCAGATCATTCAGGCGGATGATGGACTCGCGACCGGGGTAATCTACGCCACGCCGATTCCGGTGTGGCAGCCCGAAAACATTAAAAAATGCGAAGTGGCAGAGTTGGAGGAGGAGTTTTGTCTATGAGTGATGATCTCGTCGACCCGATAACCAGCATCGAAGAGTTCCTGGTGCATGCACTGGAACTGGAGGAGGCCTCCAGCGACCACTACGACGAACTGGCGGACAGCATGGAGATCCACAACAACCTGCAGGTGGCGGAGCTGTTTCGTAAGTTGGCGGGTTACAGCCGCCAGCATGCCAAGGAGGTGTTGGAACGTACCCATGGGCTGGAACTGCCACAATTGACCCCCTGGGATTTCAAATGGCGCTGTCCCTCATCGCCGGAAGCCTTCTGTATGGAGGAGGCGAACTATATGATGACGGTTGCCCAGGCCATGGAGATCGCTCTCTATAACGAGATCCGGGGGCGGGAGTTCTATCTGCAGATTTCCGAGCATTCACCGAACGAGGCTGTGCGCAAACTGGCCGCTGAGATGGCGGAAGAGGAGGGCTGGCATGTAGCCATGCTGAAGGAGTGGCAGAGCAATCTTCAGGATGAGCTGCCCGTGGAGGATCTTGATCCGCCCAATATTCCCGAATAGGCCAATCGGGTGGAATCGACAGCGCAGCTTAACCCGGGATCAAAGCATTTACTGTCAGCCGCAGTGTGATTGACCGCTGGCCTGGAAGTAGATGCTTTGCTCGCCGGTTAATTGCTGCCGGATTATTTTACAGGCTCTGGTCTCTTCAACTTGTATGTACGCCGGTATCGCCCTCGTGAGAGTGGCTTTGTTGTTCCACCTCTTCAGCTTCCTTCTCCATCTTTTTCAGCAGTTGACCAAAATAGAATGCCAGATAGGTTGAGGTGTTGAGGGTAAACCAGAAAAACACAAAGACCCCGAGATAGATCTTGAAACTACTGGTCTGGGTTTCTCCCGCCAGGTTCATGACGGCGGCTATGGCGGCCGGGTCGATGAATGAGAAAAAGATGAATGTCAGCAGACCGGCTGCGATCGCACTGGTCCATAAAAAGCCGAACAGGCATTTACACTTCAGTAGATTAAGCACAGATTTCCTCCAGATTTAAAGTATCACCGGAAAGGTGTTCCGGATTGGAACCTCGACGGTCTTATATTTGCTGGTAGTCGCTGTTTCGGATGACGCTACATCACAGAGCGTGCAGTGCATCGGCGAGATCGGACCAGGCAAAGGGGATGTCGTGTAGGGTTCCTTATCGTTATCTTCAATTTACCGCCAGTACAAGATTAGCAACTCCTCCAGACGTATTAACCATAGTTAAATTCAGGGATTCACAGTGGGTTGTCTGTTGGCAGTCGGGTGGTTTTTTTTTAGATCTTTTTTGTAACCTTAGCTTTGCGTTTCGGGGCTAACTGATCAATCAGTCAATCCCGGTAAGTGGTTGAATCTGTGTGTTTGCGATGGCTGTGTCCCGGTGTTTGTCGGGACGGAGAAAAATGAAATGGGGTGAAAAAAGCGAATTGGTCTGACAATCAAGCGTCTGAAAGGGACGAAATTCTATTCGTCGGTAGCTCCAGAGATATCAGGTTAAACGGTTGTTAAATAGAGAATTAAACTGCTATTCAACCGATTGCTGAACGGTGGAGAGTGTAAATCTGTGATGTGTTTACACAATTTTAATGTTGATTTAAGGAATTATCGCTAGGATTTAAATGATTTTGTAGAAATGGGCACTGCTTTAGCTGTGTTAAGAGCGATGTTCTGTTATGGAGTTTGGGAAGGCTCGGTTGGTGATGGTGGCCAGATCGCTGGGTTGCGAGTGGCTGTGTGATTACCGTTTTAACTGAAGGTCGAATAAAAAGGCTTAAGGACAGGTATCGTGATATGTTGAATTATCTCTTTGAGAAAAGCCAGGAAAGGAAGCAGTTAAAAGTCGCGCTCTCTCAATACGGGTTGGGCCTGACCGATCTGGATCCCCAGGATCTGAAACTCATACTGGCCGTTGTCCACAGGCTGATTACCATGGTGTCGAAAAAGTACGGCCAACCCCCGGCGACAGTTCTGCACCATGTCATCACGCCCGTGGCTTGGGCAATCGCCTATTGCCTGTTGGGCAGGAGCAAGATTGTCCAGATCGATCCCGGTTTTCTGGATGTTATCGATGAAGTTGAGACTGAACTGTTACTTTATCTGTCCGGTGACAGCAGTAGTGGTCAGAGTATCTATGCGGAAGTTTTCCGCATATTGCTTGAATCAACCGCCTGCCATCCGCAGGTATTGGCGATTCTACGTAATCTGAATTACCTCGGACATATCGAAAACCGGCAGAACTCCTGGGCAGGTTGAGCAAAGCGAGTAATCCATCTGATAGAGACTGCTGAATCCCGATCACCCATGATCAACTCAAGTTCAAGCCCGCCGCAAAACCAGAATCGGCGGTGTGTTAAAAAGTGACCAGCTGGCCAGCGTCCCGGCAGCGCCGATGCCGATCGCCCCACCAAACACCGCGACCAGCCAGAGCTGGGGGTTGAACTGCCAGGGTAGATTGAAGACACCGGTGGAGAGGCTATAACCGATACCACTGGCAAGCCCTGCGGAGATCACGCCCGCCAGTCCGCCCAGCAAAGCGAACTCCAGAGTGATGGAGAGGATCAACTGCTGCCGGCTGAGACCCAGGGTGCGCAGAATGGCGGTCTCCTGAACCCGCTGTTCATGACTCGCCTGTATGCCGGCATAGAGCACGATCAATCCGGCTGCCAGGGTAAACAGGAACACCGACTCCACCGCCATGGCGCCCCGATCCATAATTCCCCGTACCTGTTTCATCAGGGCCGTGACATCCAAGGCGGTGATACTCGGATAGTTCTGAATCAGCTTGTGCAACACCGAACGCTGCTCATCCGGCAGGTAGAAGCTGGTGATGTAGGTGGCAGGCAGGTCTCGCATCAGCCCAGGTGTTCCGACCACGAAAAAGTTGACGTTGAAGGAGTCCCACTTCACCGACCTGAAGTTTGTCACCCGGCCGCTGACCGGCTGTCCGGCGACCTCGAAGGTCAGTTGGGCCCCCATGGGAATACCAAGAGTTTCGGCGATCCCTTCCTCCACCGAGAACCAGGGTTCCCCCCAGTCGGCTTGCGACCACCAGCGACCCGCGACGATCTTGTTATCAGTCTGCATGCTGGTGGCCTGACTGAGATTGAAATCCCGGGTCGCCAGACGCTGGGCTCTGGGGGTAGGGTAGTCGTCGGCGGAGACCGCTTTGCCATCGATGCTGATCAGTCGTCCACGCATCATCGGATAGAGTCCGACCGATGGGATCCCGTTCTGTTGCAGTTGATCCCTGACACCATCTACCTGATCCGGCTGGATATTGATCAGAAACTGATTGGGACTGTTCTCCGGCAGGGCCTCCCGCCAGTTGCTCAGCAGGTCGACCCTGACCAGGGCCAGTACCAGTAGCACGGTCATCCCCAGGCCAAAGCCACTCAACTGTACGCTGGTGGTAATCGGGTTACGCGAGAGACTGGCCAGGCCGTAGCGCCAGGACCCCGCCGTGCGGGTGCGCAGTGGCGTCAGCAGGGTAACCAGCAATCGGGCGATCAACAACAACAGCAGCAGACCGGCCAGCAGGCCGCCGATCAGTTTGAATGCCAGTTGATCGTCGCCGATCTGCCAGATCAGCAAGGTGGCCAGGGCGGCAACCCCGGCGGAGACGAACAGTAGATAACCGATCGGCGGTGCCCCCAGGTGGCGCCGGAAAACCCGTAACGGGGGTACCTCGGCCAACCGGGTCACCATCGGCAGAGAGAAACCGAGCAATACCAAAATACCGGTGGCCACGCCGGACAGCAGGGGCCAGGGTGAGGGGGCGGGAATCTGCTGGGTGAACCAGTGACCCACCAGCTCCACCAGCAGGGTCTGCGCCGCCAGTCCCAACAGACTGCCGAGCAGGCTGGCGATCAGCCCCAGGCCGAGCAGGCGGATAACAAAAATCTGCAGCACCTGATTACGCTTGGCTCCCAGGCAGCGCAGCAGGGCACTGGTGTCCGCCTGTCGCTCAACGAAGCGCCGGCTGGAGAGGGCCACCGCAACCACGCAGAGCAGAATGGCGGTGGCCGCGGCCAGGCGTAGGAACCGACCACCCTGGTCCAGCGCCGCACGCAACTCGGGCCGGGCGGCACGGATATCCTGCACCTGGATGCCGGTGATCTGTTGGGCATCGACCCACTTCCGATAGTCATTGATCTGGCTTGGGGTACCGGCAATCAACAGATTGTGTCTAACCCGGCTGGCTGGTCCCAACAGACCTGTTTTCTGCACATCTTGTTGATGGATCATCACCCTGGGCGCCAGCTGAAACAGATTGGCGGATCGATCCGGTTCGTAGGTGATGATGCGGGTCAGGGTGAACTCAAGCTGGCCCAGTTTGAAACGGTCGCCGATTTGCAGCGCCAGTAGAGGCAGCAATCGCTCCTCGAGCCAGGCCTCCCCTGAGCCGGGTAGATCCTCCGCATAGTGGGTTGTACCGTTGACCCGATCCCTGACCTGCAGCTTGCCCCGCAGGGGGTAGTTTGCCGATACCGATTTGACCTGCACCAGCTGGGTGTTGCCGCGATTCAATACCACACTGGGAAAGGTCAGGGTTCTGGCCTGCCGCATCTGACGCCGCTCTGCCTCGATGCTCAGTGCTTCATCGAGGGAACGGTTGCTCTCGATTCTCAGGTCGGCGGCCAGAACCTCGGTCGCCTGACGGGCCATCGCCCGCTCGATGCGATCGGTGAAGAAGCCTACTGCAGTGACTGAGGCGACAGCGATCACCAGGGCGGTGGCCAGCAGTCGTAACTCCCCGGCACGCCAATCCCGGCGTAACAGTTTCAAGGCCAGTATGAGGGGATTCATCGATCGCTCTCCAGGCAGCCCTCGCGCAGATAGAGCCGGCGGTCACAGCGTTGCGCCAGCATCTCGTCATGGGTAACCAGGATCAGTACCGTACCGCTCTGCTCCTGCAGTTCGAACAGCAGTTCCGCCACCTTTTCGCCGGTGTGGGCATCCAGGTTGGCGGTCGGCTCATCGGCAAACAGCACTTTTGGGTTGGGGGCGAAGGCACGGGCCAGTGCCACCCGCTGCTGTTCGCCACCGGAGAGTTGCGAAGGGTAGTGGGTCAGTCGTTCCGCCAGACCGGCTTTCGAGAGGGCCTCTTTAGCCGCCTGTTCGGCGTTGGCATGGCCGGCCAGTTCCAGGGGTAGCATGACATTTTCCAATGCTGTCATGCCGCTGAGCAGCTGAAAGGATTGAAACACAAAGCCGACCTTACCGGCTCGCAATGCGGCCCGCCCATCTTCGTCCAGTCCGCCCAGGGTGGTGCCGAACAGGGTGACATCCCCGGCGGAAGCCTCGTCCAAACCCGCCAGCAGGCCGAGCAGGGTCGATTTACCGGAACCGGATGCACCCAGGATCGCTACCGCTTCGCCGGCAGAGACTTGCAGATCGATCTGTTGCAGAATGTCCAGTCTGCCTTGTGAGGTTTCAACGAACTTCATCAATCCTTTGGCGGTCACAGGATGAGGGTTTGGAGATGTCTGCAACATGAAAAGATTCCTACGGAAATTGTTACTCTTTTTGTTTCTGTGTCTGCCGGTTGTCAGCCTGGCGCAGACCACACTGCTGGTGGTCGGTGATAGTCTCAGTGCCGGTTACGGTGTCACCACCGAAGTGCGCTGGGTCAATCTGCTGTCTCAGCGATTGAATGCCCATTGTGGCCCGTTCCAGGTGGTCAACGCCAGTGTCTCCGGCGATACCAGTCAGGGTGGCCTGAGCCGCCTGCCCGCACTGTTGTCAAAACACCAGCCGGCGCTGGTGATCATCGAACTGGGTGGTAACGACGGCCTGCGGGGCATCAATAGCCGGGCCATGCATGACAATCTGCAACGCATGGTCAAGCTCTCCAAGCAGGCTGGTGCTGCGGTACTGTTGCTGGGGGTTCGTTTACCTGCCAACTACGGACCGGAGTTCACCAAAGCCTTCCATCAAGTCTATTATGATGTCTCGGAGGCGGAATCGGTTCCCCTGGTACCCTTTTTTCTACAGGGAGTGGCGTTGGATATGTCGTTGATGCAGAACGATGGAATTCATCCGAATGACAAGGCTCAACCGATTCTCAAGGATAATGTCTGGGCCGGGCTCAGGCCGCTCTTGAAAGCGGTTGGCTTCTCCACGGATACCTGTTTGCAGCAGTAGCTGAGTGAGATGAAGCGGTTTTAGCCTTTTTTCCATGGCAATTATCGGTATAATCCCCCGTCTCACCTTTTATGGCGGTCGGTATCGGTCCCCCCGCAACGAGAAGCTGTGAACCCCGTCAGGCCCGGAAGGGAGCAGCGGCAGCAGTGGCATCGTGTGCCGGGGTGTGGCTGGTACCTACTGCCACCCAATTTCAAATCGTATGTGATGCCACTCCCTAACCAAATGGTCTAAGGTTAACTGTTGTGGAAGTTTCATATAAACCCTTCACAAGCTGGCAATATCTACCGCGCGGTAAGTGGCTCATCGCGCTGCTGGTGCTGATCTCATACGCGCTATTGCTCTGGCAGGTTACCGATTTCGTACGCCACCGCGCCCAACAGGAGATATCGGTTGCGGGTGAGCGGCAGCTCAACATCTATGTCAACTATCTGCAGGCTCAGCTGGAGAAGTATGAGTTTCTGCCTGAATTGCTCTCCACCAATGCACCGCTGGTGGAGTTGCTGAAACGTCCCGGTGACAGGCAGCGCATCAACGCATTGAACCGTTATCTGGAGACGATCAACACGATCACCAACGCCTCAGATACCTATCTGATGGATCATGAAGGATTGACCATTGCAGCCAGCAACTGGCAGTCGGAGAAGCCTTTCGTAGGACGCAACTTCAGTTATCGACCCTATTTCAAACAGGCGATGCAGGGGCAGCTTGGGCGTTACTACGCCCTGGGCAGTACTTCAGGCAGACGGGGTTACTATTTCGCCTACCCGGTTCGCCATGAAGGGGGGATTTTGGGTACGGTGGTGATCAAAATCGATCTGATCAATCTGGAGCAGCAGTGGCAGGGCCGTGATAACGAAGTGATCGTTACCGATCCGGAAGGGGTTATCTTCATTACCACCCGGCCCAGCTGGCGTTATCGCAGTCTCTCCCCACTATCCCCAGAGGAGCGGCAACGTATCCAGCAGAGCCGGCGCTACTCCGGCGCAACGGTTGAACCGCTGGAAGTGACCTATCGGGAGCCGCTCTCTGACTCGGCGCAACGGATCGATATTGATGGTCAAAAACGACGCCGGGCCGAGTCCTATATGATGCTGGCCCAGCCGATGCCTGAAGCGGGCTGGCTGGTGCATCTGCTGATACCGCTGAAACAGGTCAAGCAGCAGGTGCTGCATGCCATCGGAGCGAGCAGTTTTGTTTTTACCGTGTTGCTGCTGATCGGTCTGGTGATGTCACAGCGTTACCGGAGGAACCGGGAAAGGGCCCGCTATGAGGCGGAAGCCAACCAGTCGTTGCGGGAGGCCAGAGACAGATTGGAACAGCGGGTCCAGGAGCGCACCGTGGACCTGCACCAGGAGATCGAGGAGCGAAGACGCACCCAGGAAGCCCTGCAGCAGACCCGTGATGAGTTGATCCAGGCCGCCAAGCTGGCCATGCTGGGGCAGATGTCAGCCAGTATCAGCCATGAGGTGAATCAGCCTTTGGCGGCGATCCGCACCTACACCGACAATGCCCGGCTACTGCTCGAGCAAGAGCGTTGTGCCGATGTCAGCTGGAACCTGGAGCAGATCTCCGAACTGATCGATACGATGAGCCAAATCAGTTCTCAGCTGAAACTGTTCGCCCGCAAATCAGACGGTTCGAGACGGCCGGTATCACTGCATAACGTCATTGAATCGAGTAAACGTATTCTGCACCCCCAATTGCGTAAGAGCGGTACCGAGATACAGTTCAAGCTCGCCAAGGATGATCCGCTGGTGATGGCCGATCCGGTTCGCCTGGAGCAGGTACTGGTGAATCTCATCGGTAACGCGGTGAACGCGATGGAAAACCAGCAGAACCGTTGGGTTTCGATTGAGATGGTGAGGCAGGGTAAGGGCTTGAAGATCGATATTCTGGACAACGGGCCGGGTATTCCCGCTGATCACCTGGAGCGTATCTTCGATCCGTTCTTTACCACGAAGGCGAGTGGGCTGGGACTGGGTCTCTCCATCTCCCATCACATTATTGAAAGCATGGGTGGTACACTCTCAGCTCAGAACAGCTCAAAGGCCGGTGCCATGTTCACGCTCCGGCTACCCTTGGCTGAGCCAGGGGGCTGATCGCGTTGTATCGTAGACGGATTGAAACCGGGATCCGGCAGCGCTGACCCAATCGGCCCTGTTGCGGAATAAAAGCGTCAATCCAGGCGCGAGGAGAGAAGTGAGTTGATTTCAGGCAGAAGACAAGTAGCCCTGCGTGGCGTATTTTCAGGCGTAAGCCGAAAGGTTGGTGCGGTTTTGACATCAATCTGCCTTGCTGGATGGAAAAACAGCCATCGCAGAGCCGGTCTGATTGGCGAATACAGGTCCTGATTATGTCGAGCAAGTCGCCTGTCCTGTTCATTGATGATGAGAAGCATATCCGCATTGCCAACAGCCAGACGCTGCAACTGGCCGGCTTTGAGGTCAATGCCATGGAGCGTGCCGACAAAGCCTTGCCGATGCTCTCCTACGACTGGCCTGGCGTTGTGGTCTGTGACATCAAGATCCCCGGTATGGGTGGCATCGAGTTTCTGCTCAAGGCCCAGGAGATAGACCGGGATTTGCCGGTGATCCTGATTTCCGGGCATGGCGATATCGCCATGGCGGTACAGGCGATTCGTGACGGTGCCTACGATTTCATCGAAAAGCCTTTTGCCGCCGATCAGCTTGTGGAGACGGTGAAGCGGGCTTTGGATAAGCGTGCCCTGACCCTGGAGAATCGATCGCTGCGCCAGGAGCTGGACGCGCAGAACAATACCCCGGGGCCGCGTATCATCGGGCGTTCACCTGCAATGCAGCGGCTGCGTTCAACCATTGCCCAGATCGCCGATACCGATGCGGATGTGCTGCTGCTCGGCGAGACCGGAACCGGTAAAGAGTTGGTGACCCGTTCCCTGCATGAACACAGCCGCCGACGGGAGTACAACTTCGTCGCAGTGAACTGTGGTGCGGTACCGGACAATCTGATCGAGAGTGAGCTGTTCGGACATGAACCCGGGGCGTTCACCGGTGCCAAGGGGCGACGTGTCGGGCGTTTTGAACACGCCAATCACGGCACCCTGTTTCTCGATGAGATCGAGAGTATGCCGACCCCGGTGCAGGTCCATCTGTTGCGGGTTCTGCAGGAGCGTTCGATTGAACGTCTCGGTTCGAATGCCCTGATCCCCCTCGATCTAAGGGTGGTGGCGGCAACCAAGGTCGATCTCAAAGTAGCCAGTGAAAGGAGTGAATTCCGCGAGGATCTCTACTATCGATTGAACGTGGTGACCTTGGAGATACCCCCGCTGCGTGACCGGCGAGAAGATATTCCACTGCTGTTTCACCATTTTCTGCTGATGGCCGGGGCCAGGTATCGACGTGAAGTGCCACAACCCAACAGTGATCAGATCCGGGTGCTGTTGACTCACCCCTGGCCGGGTAACGTACGCGAACTCTGTAATATCGCCGATCGCTATGTATTGCTCGGGGAGAATGTGGGGTATGACCTGAAAACCCTGATGCAGGAGGTGGACAACGAAACCGCGATCACCCTGCCGCAGCAGGTTGATTGTTTCGAGAAGAGTCTGATCAAGCAGCAGCTTGAAATCCAGAAGGGGAATCTGAAAAACACCATGGAAGCGTTAGGCATTCCTCGCAAGACCCTCTATGACAAGATGCGTAAATATGGTCTTGATAAGAGCCACTATAAATAAGATCGTATAGCTTGCCTGATGTCATGGGTAAGTCATTCTGTTCCTCGGTTATTTAATCCCTTACTTTACAGCTCCACCAGCACGTCACATCAGTGGTTTTAGACCAGCAGGTTTTCTGCGGATTTAGAGATTTGTCTAACTAGATCACATTCTGGCTAACCTTGAAATGATAGTGTTTATTAAGCTACGCAAGGGAATGCGGGGCTAATATTGGTGAATGATTCGCCAGTACTCCAATGTCGTTTGGCAGTTGCTCGTTCGCCGGTTGTTTTAACGACTGATTTCAGGGAAAGGGAGAAGGGATTGTCAGATCAGGGGGAATCCTCTGGTGTCGATATAAAGAAATCATCGGATTTGCATTTTGATATATCGAGTGACGTATATACAGGACAAGGGAAACAATGGAAAGAAGAGTATTTTTAAAGGGCCTGCTGACATCTAGCCTACTAGCAGCGCTACCTATCCCACGACTCAATCTGAGAGCGGCACTACCACCAGTTGGGGGAAGGGCATGGAATTATATCGGAATTCACTACCCTACTGATCCACTACCCGGTATTGCCGGATCGTCGGCCACGATTCCAATCATGCCGACCCTGCCCAACGGAGCCTACTATACGGCACATGATTGGTATTCCGGTAATCAGGATGCTTACGACCCATGTGTTGTCCCCAATCCCCAGCCGCCGGCTTCTGTTACGCAAGGGGAGTATGTCGTCAATAAATTTCATCCCAATGCAACAGATTCCGATCGAGGCGACAATGCGATTGCTGGAATAGTCTATGGAACCACCAGTCGTCCAAGGGTAAGCCTCCCATCGATCATGCCGGCAGCCGCCGGAACCAAGGTGTTTGTTTATGGTGACGGGACACCTCGTCCAACCGCATACAACGTCAACAGAAAGGTCGACTACAGCAACTGGGCGGGCGTTGACTGGACTTTCAACGGTAGTCGCTCGAATCCATGCTGGATTATCGGCATCGGTGAACCCAGGATCGAATGCAATGAGACTGCAATCACCAACTCCACTCACCTGATCGTTGACGGTATTGTATTTGATACTTCTGTCTTCTATGGCTCCTCATTTGATCTGGATGGATGCCAATACATCACCTTTCGCAACTCTGCGCAGTATGGGATTAATAAAAACGGATTGTTTGATGTCAGCAATTCACAATTCGTTATGTACTATAACAATGAAGTTGCCTATACCGGTTATAACGATGGCAGTCACAATGGCTCTGATCGTCATGGTGTAAGACCGCTCTATGGGGCTCGCTATGTCTGGTTTGTGGATTGTCATATTCACTCGGTCAGCGGTGACGCCATGCAGGCAGGCAACAGTGCTAACAGAAATCCCCAGTCCGAATCCCCACACTTTATCTACTTTGCCGGTAATCATTGTCATAATTGCGGTGAAAATGCCGTCGATAATAAAAACTCGTATCATGTGGTGATCAGTGAATGCGAGTTTCATGATTTCAAACCTGAATATAATGCAGATGGTGGTACTGCAGTAATTCTGAGTAACAACGATGAAGGTCCCTGGACAGGCTTTCACTGGATCATCGGCTCAAAAATTTATGATTGTCAGAACGGGATTAGAGACTCGTCCGATCAAGACGGCGAAGTTTGTTACGTGATTGGTAATGTGCTTTACGATATAACCGCTGGGGCACTGGTAGAGCAGGATAGCAATCGTGTCAATCATGAAACTGTCTATTGGGTGAATAATACAATTCACAATTGCGGCTACGGTTATCTCAGGGCGCGACAGCAACGCAGTTATGACTCATACCTGGAGGGAAACCTGTTTCATAATCTGGTTCACTCGGTTTTTGCTTCAAGTGGTGGGTCAGGATTACGTGAAAACGATGCTGACAGCAGCATGCATGTATCAAACAATTTAATGTACGGTAATGCCACAGGTACCCCAACAACCGGCTGGGCATCCTGGTCGAATAATATTGTCGGTGATTCATCCAACGAGGATCCGCGACTTACTAACCCAGATCTACAGATTTTTACCTTGGGTGACGGCAGCCCGGCGATTGATGCAGTACAGACAGAATCTGCTGCTTTCCAGCATTTCAGTAATATGTATGGTATGGATATCCGCTGCGATTATTTGGGTAATCTGAGAAACAACGGCAGCATGGATATTGGTGCGACAGAATCATCCGGGACAGGTGGCTTGGCGCCACCCAGTCCACCCATATTGCTAGGATCGTTGTAATTTGCCGTGTAGTCTGACTGGTTAT
>JAKSBX010000243.1 GCA_022360905.1 Chromatiales bacterium | reverse complement strand
TGAAAGGCCTGGAGCGTCTGGTCCGATTGAATCTGCAGCGTAGTGAGGAGAGTCCCCGGGAGACCCTGGAAGTGCTCTTGAGTTCTGTCTCCAAATTACTCGATAAGGAACCGGCCTATCAGTGCGAACATTGCGGTTTCACGGCCAAGAAAATCCATTGGCACTGCCCCAGTTGTAAAACCTGGGGGGCAATCAAGCCAATCCAGGGGTTGGGCAGAAACATCAAAGGTTAATATTAACCCGAAACCTTGAAGCCCCTGACAATTTGAATCAACAAGACAGGCTGAAATGCGCCAGGTTAATGATTGGATCTGTTATCGCCAATTCACTGCAGCTCCGGTTAAAATTCCTCACCATAAACACCAATCCCGACAAGGAGCAAGCAAGATGAATGAGACAGACTCTAAGGTCATTGTCGCTTTAGATTTTCCGCAACAGCAACAGGCCTTGGATCTGGTCGAACGCCTCGATCCGTCACTCTGTCGACTAAAGGTGGGTAAAGAGATGTTTACCCGCCTGGGTCCACAATTTGTCGAGCAGCTGAGCAGTCGGGGATACGACATTTTTTTGGATCTGAAATTTCATGACATTCCCAATACCGTAGCCGCAGCCTGTGATGCCGCGGCTGATCTCGGGGTATGGATGATGAATCTGCATGCCTCGGGTGGACGCAGAATGATGGTAGCGGCAAGGGAGCGCCTGGAGCAACGCCGTGAGCGCCCGTTGCTGGTTGCGGTGACTATTCTTACCAGCCTGGGTGTTGAGGATATTGCCGAGGTCGGCTATCAAGGTGAACCGGCTGAGAATGTCTTGAGGCTGGCAAAACTGACCGATGAGTCGGGACTGGACGGGGTGGTCTGCTCACCAAGAGAGGCGAGTGACATACGCCAACAACTGGGCCGGGACTTTCTGCTTGTGACTCCGGGGGTCAGGCCCAGTAGCGCCGCCAAGGACGATCAGCGCAGAGTGATGACTCCAGCTGACGCAATCGGCGCCGGATCGAGTTATCTGGTGGTAGGCAGGCCGATCACCGCCGCTGATGATCCGATTCAGGCACTGCAGGCAATCAACTCTGAGGTGTCGGAGTCTCTGGCGTGAGCAACCGTTTGGCATTTTATGTTTACACCCAAATAGTTCATTGACAGTCCAAACCTGTCCCCATAGGCTTGTGGCTTTAATGAGTCTTAACAGGCCTTAGTAGGTCAAGTTACTGCGATATAGGTTGTATGTAAGGAGATATGATGGTTAAGAAGATTCGCAAGGCGGTATTCCCGGTTGCCGGTATGGGAACACGCTTTCTTCCGGCAACGAAAGCTAATCCCAAGGAGATGCTGCCTGTTGTGGACAAACCGTTGATTCAATACGCTGCAGAGGAGGCAGAGGAAGCCGGAGTCAGCTCCCTGGTGTTTGTAACCGGTCGAAACAAACGGTCAATTCCGGATCATTTCGATAAGGCCTACGAACTGGAGAGTGAGCTCAAGGAGGCTGGTAAAACCGCGTTGCTTGAAAAGGTGCAGAATGTCCTGCCTGAGGATGTCAGTTGCATCTATCTGCGTCAGTCTGAAGCCTTGGGGCTGGGTCATGCCGTGCTCTGTGCCGAACCGGTGGTTGCCGATGAGCCTTTTGCGGTAATCCTGGCTGATGACCTTATTCGTGGAGACGGGGGAGTCGGTGCACTGGAACAGATGGCGCAGATCTATGAGCGTTATCAGTGCAGTGTGATACTGGTCGAAGAGGTACCCCATGAGGAGACCAGTAAATACGGTATCGTTGAGGTTGAGGACGATGATGGGGAAACGGCCACCATTACCTCAATCGTGGAAAAACCCAAACCTGAAGATGCCCCTTCCAATCTGGGCGTGGTGGGCCGCTATATTCTGACTCCCAGAATCTTCTCCCTGATCAAGGAGACCGGCCGTGGCGCCGGTGGTGAGATTCAGTTGACCGATGCGATTGCCGAACTGCTCAAATATGAAAAAGTCAGGGCCTATCGTGTCAAGGGTAAACGTTACGACTGTGGTAGTAAGCTCGGTTATCTGGAGGCAACCGTCGAATTGGGCCTGGCTCATGAGGAGCTGGGGGACAGCTTTAAGGATTATCTCAAGGAAATGGCTGAAAAGCTGTAGAGAAAACGGGATATCCAAACGAAATACGGCCGCATTTATGCGGCCGTATTGGATTGGTACTCCCTAGGGGACTCGAACCCCTGTTACCGGCGTGAGAGGCCAGCGTCCTAACCACTAGACGAAGGGAGCAGCTTCTTGCGAAAGCCGGTATTATACTGACTTGGTTGCCAGGCTCAATGACCTGGCGAAAATTCTTTGGTGAATTAACTCTTGAAACAAGCTGCCAATTGGCTAAAAAAGACGTTCTCCAGATTGGTTAATGGCCAGATCCAGGTAACTGGGCTGGACAGAGGCGATGCTGTGTCTGCAATACTGATCCCGAGAAACGATCACAATATTTCCCGCGCCAACATCAGTAACAATGCCGTTAAGGTGCTCACCCGGCTGAGTAAATCGGGCTATGAGGCCTATCTGGTGGGCGGTGGTGTGCGTGATCTGCTGCTCGGTCGTGAACCAAAAGATTTTGATGTGGCCACCAACGCTCGGCCGGAAGAGGTGAAGCAGGTGTTCAACAACTGTCGCCTGATCGGTCGGCGTTTCCGCCTGGCCCATGTCCATTTTGGTCGGGAAATCATCGAGGTAGCTACCTTTCGCAGTAACCGAAAGGCTACCGAGGCGGGAGACCGCCAGGTGGAAAATGGCATGATTTTAAGGGATAACGTCTATGGCACCCTGGAAGAGGATGCTCAGCGGCGGGATTTCACCATCAATGCCCTCTACTACAACATCGATGATTTTTCGGTGGTCGATTTTGCCGACGGCATGTCAGATCTGCAGCAGGGTGTGATCAGGTTGCTGGGGGATGTGGAGAGTCGCTACCGGGAGGACCCGGTACGCCTGCTGAGGGCGATTCGCTTTGCCGCCAAGCTTGGATTTGTGATTGAGCCTGCTACCGAAGCGCCGATCGCCAAGTTTGCCCCCTTGCTGGAGGATGTTCCGTCAGCGCGGCTCTATGAAGAGGTATTGAAGCTGTTTCTTGGCGGCGCGGCGTTGGAAAGTTTTGAAAAGCTGCGCCACTATGAGCTGTTCGGGCAACTGTTTCCCGCTACCGAAGAGGCGCTCTCTCATGAGGATCACGAGTTTCCCATCACCTTCGTCAATCGGGGTATGGCGAATACCGATGATCGCCTGAGTCAGGGGAAGTCTGTGACGCCGGCTTTCCTGTTCGCAGTTTTATTGTGGGAGCCGGTCAGGCTGCGAGCTGAGAGACTCGAGGCGGAGGGTGTGCATCCGCTTGAGGCCCTGCAGAATGCGGCGGCCGATGTGTTGAGCGACCAGGCCAAGCACGTCTCGATACCAAAACGTTTCAGCTACCCGATGCGTGACATCTGGCAGTTGCAGGCACGTTTTACCCAGCGCCAGGGTAAGCGGCCACAACGCCTGGCGAGCCATCCCAAATTCCGCGCCGCCTACGATTTTCTGCTGTTACGTGCCGAGTCCGGTGAGGTCGATCGGGAGTTGGCAGACTGGTGGACTATCTATCAGCAGGCCAACGGAGAGGAAAAAGCGACGATGACCGAGCAGGGAAAAAGAGGTCGGGGCAGGCGTCGCAGAAGGCGCCGTAAAAAGACTCAAACCGTTGATGAATGATCGAGTGTCTGTCTATATCGGCCTGGGCAGTAACCTGCAAAACCCGAAAAGACAAGTAGAGACAGCGTTGGAAGAGCTTGCGCAGTTGCCGGACACCAGCCTGCTGGACCACTCATCCCTCTACCGGAGTCGCCCGGTCGGCCCCCAGGATCAAGACGATTTCATCAATGCGGTTGCCCATCTCTCCACGGCATTGGCAGCCGATTCCCTGCTCGATGCCTTACAGCAACTGGAGCAGCAACACCATCGGGTTCGGGAGCGCCGATGGGGCCCCCGTAGTCTCGACCTGGATCTGCTGTTGTATGGTGCTCGGACGCTCGATACACCGCGTTTGAAAGTCCCTCATCCTGAGAGCGCCAAGCGGAGTTTTGTGTTGCTGCCGCTGCACGAGGTTGCCCCCACTGATCTGAGGATTCCCGGTCTGGGCTTATTGCAGACGTTGGTCACTGGCACTGAGAGGAGCGATATTGAACGACTTGCCTGAGATGCCCCGGTTTCTTGTAGTGGAGGGGCCGATCGGTGTGGGTA
>JAKSBX010000135.1 GCA_022360905.1 Chromatiales bacterium | reverse complement strand
GTACCGCCGGTCATTCAAAAAACCTGGAATACGGGATCCGAGGGTGGTTTTTTAATTCGGGTCAATCGGTGTGATTCGTGGACAGGCTTTTTCAGCCGAAGATGTGCCAGGAGGGGTGGTTTCTTGGAAGCCGCCGCTCGGGATGGAAAACGGCCTTTCGGGGTTGCGTCCAGCTACGGAACCGGATACTCGGCCATCACCTGGCCGTTGTCGGCATCGCGAATGGTGAGCTGCCCGTCGGGAATCTGGGCCAGGCGCTCCCGCACCTTCTTGTCGAAGGCCTGGCGGGCGAACGGCGGCATGGCCTCCATCGGGAAGTTCCGCAACGAGAGCACTGCGCCCTGATCACCGGCCTCGAAGCCCACCATTTTCGGTCCGACGATCGGGTGCGCGGCAAAGAAGATGCGCAGAGATCCGTAGGGATCGGATGCGGCGATCCGTGGCGTGGCATCGGCTCCGTCGGGCAGCCTTGCCAGGTCCGGATCGGGCGCCAGCGTCTTGCCCACGCGGCGCTCGATGGCCTCCGCGGCTGTACGCGCCTGCTCGGAGAGGGTCAGATTCCCCATTTCCTTGTAGACCAGGGAGAGGTTGAATTGGGCGTGGTAGATGTCGGGAAACAGTTCCAAGGCCTTGCGATACTGGCCGGCGGCCCGCTCGAAAGCGCCCATCGCGAAATACTGGGTGCCGAGGTCGGTCATGACGTTGGCGTCGTTGGGGATCTGCTGCAGGTAGCGCTCGTAGAACAACACCGAATGTTCGTGATCGCCCAACTGAAAGTAAATGTTCCCGAGCAGTCGAAGGCTGTACGGATGGGATGGAAAGCGCTGCAGGAGTCGCTCGAGGGTGCCGGCGGCCTGGGACAGATAGACGGCCTGATGGACGCTGCTCTCGATCTGATACTCGGCGAGGTCCATGAGCGCGGCGGGTTCACCCGATTCGGCCTTGGCCTTCAGTTCGGTCATGCGCGGGTTGTCGGTCGGCGCGGCCGCGTGGTTGTGGTGCGCGTGATCGTCTTTCCGAACCAAGATCACGCGATCGATCAGCAAGTACCCGAACAGGCTGCCGAGCAGAATGAAGGCGGCCATGATGCCCACGGCCGAGTGGTCCATTCGCGAGACCACGAACGGTTGTCCACATCCGTAGCAGTACTGCGCATCCTCGAGGCGATCGGCCCCGCAGTGGCCGCATACCTCGCG
>JAKSBX010000008.1 GCA_022360905.1 Chromatiales bacterium | reverse complement strand
CTGCTCGGATTCGCTCCCTTTTTTTTCTACCGGTCGCTGCTGGGCGGCGTGGACGTTGCGTGGCGCGCAGTTCATCCCCGCATGCCCATCAATCCCCGCCTGGTTGAATACCCGATTCAACTGCCGCCCGGACTGCCGCAGGTATTCATGGCGAATATCGTAAGCTTATTGCCGGGTACGTTGAGCGCCGAGTTGAGTGCGCGCCTTTTACGCGTGCACGTGCTCAGCAGCCGTGGGGACGTCGTACCCGAACTCGAGGCGTTGGAGCGGCGAATAGCCGGAGTGTTCGGCGTTTCGTTGCCGGCAAGAGGCGGGATGTGAGCTAGTGCAAACACTCCATTTCATCCTGGCACTGTTCCTGTTGGCAACGCTCGGCGGCGGAATCTTGCGGGCGCTGCGTGGTCCTACCGCCGCCGATCGTATGTTGGCCGTGCAGGTATTCGGCACCACGGCAGTAGCTACCTTGTTGTTGCTCGCGCAGGGGGCCGGTAGTGCAGCGTTGCGTGACGTGGCGTTGCTGTTCGCGTTGTTGGCAACGGTAACCGCCGTGGCGTTCGTGCGGCGCGCCTGGCCGGAAGGGAAAACCGAACGTGATTCCAAGTGATTATCTTGCCGCTTGCCTACTCATTTTCGGCGCCGTTTTTTTTCTGGCGGGGACCCTTGGGCTTCTGCGTTTTCCGGATGTATACACGCGGCTGCATGCGTTGACGAAGTCGGACAACGTTGGTCTGGGGCTGATCATTGCGGGACTGGCCGTTCAGGCGGAGAGCTGGTTCGTGGTCGCCAAGCTGCTTATTACCTGGCTCCTGGTGCTTCTCGCCGGATCCAGCGTCGCCCATCTCATCGCTAACGGCGCCATGCGGAGAGGGATTCGGCCGTGGAGGCAATGACGTTGCTGCAGTGGGCTTTCGACGCATTAATCGGGCTGGGTCTTTTGGGTTTGGCCTGGCGAGCACTGGCGAGTCCGCGGTTGTTCAGGGCAGTTGTTCTTTTTGTCGCTTTTGGTCTCCTGTTGGCGCTGGCCTGGGTTCGGCTGGAGGCGCCCGACATTGCGCTTGCCGAAGTCGCGATTGGCACCGGGCTGACCGGGGCCTTGCTGTTGGCCGCATTGGCGAGGTTGGTCGGCTTGG
>JAKSBX010000009.1 GCA_022360905.1 Chromatiales bacterium | reverse complement strand
GTTGGGCACCGCATTTTTGTTGACGGTGATGTTGGCCGCGCCGAGCCAGGCATCCACATCCTTACCGGTCAGGCCCGCTTCGATGAAGCTGACCAGAAACAGGTGGTCGTCGGTGCCCTTGGAGACCACATCGTAACCCCGGTCGAGGAAGACCTGGGCCATGGCGCGGGCGTTGTCGATGACCTGACGCTGATAGGTTTTGTACTCCGGCTCCATGGCCTCTTTGAAGGCCACCGCCTTGGCGGCGATCACATGCATCAGCGGACCACCCTGAATGCCGGGGAAGACCAGGGAGTTGAGCTTCTTCTCAATCTCCGGATTGGACTTGGCCAGGATCAGACCGCCGCGGGGGCCACGCAGGGGTTTGTGAGTGGTGGTGGTGGTGACATCGGCGATCTGTACTGGGCTGGGGTAGTGCCCAGCAGCAATCAGACCGGCCACATGAGCCATATCGACGAACAGGAAGGCACCCACCTCATCGGCGATATCGCGGAACCGTTGCCAGTCCACAACACGGGAGTAGGCAGAGAAACCGGCCACGATCATCTTCGGCTTGTGCTCTCTGGCGAGACGCTCCACTTCTTCATAATCAATCTCGCCGGTCTCCGTATTCAGACCGTACTGCACGGCGTTGTAGATCTTACCGGAGAAGTTGGGCTTGGCACCGTGGGTCAGGTGGCCGCCATGGGCCAGACTCATACCGAGGATGGTATCCCCCGGCTGGCAAAGCGCCATATAGACCGCCGCATTGGCCTGGGAACCGGAGTGGGGCTGCACGTTGGCATAGTCGGCTTCGAACAGGGCTTTGGCCCGGTCGATCGCCAGCTGCTCGGCAATATCCACATTCTCACAGCCACCGTAGTAGCGTTTGGCGGGATAGCCTTCGGCGTACTTGTTGGTCATCACGCCGCCTTGCGCCTGCATCACCCGAGGGCTGGTGTAGTTCTCAGACGCTATCAGCTCGATGTGCTCTTCCTGACGACGCTCTTCGGCCTCAATGGCTGCCCAAAGCTCATCATCATAACCTTGAATCTGCATACTCTTTTGGAACATATCGCCCTCTTCTACTGCGCACTGGACTGGCCCAGGCGGATAAACTTTATGTTAATGGTGTAACTTTTTTATGTTGTGTCCTAGCAATGGGATTCCGTAATCCTGGTCTGATCGGCCCGTTCCTGGAACAGACTTTGACTACGCTTCGAACACACGGCTCCGGGCCGGTCCATCTGACCCGTTGAGCAAAGGCGGAATATACCAAAGATTGGGTTCTGAGTCCTGCCTCACGGCACTCTGGATAGCCCCGTTTTAATCAAGGGAAGTTGCGCAGATCTTTTTCCGGTCTCGATCTGAAAACCGGCCAGCGATCCATTGTCGTCAAGGCATCTGAATTGAACGCCGGATCTCCTCGACTAACTGCCGAACAGACCGCTCTGCTGGAGGATCAACAGGATGTCGTCCCGCAAGCCGAGCATATAGACCGCAACAATGCCGACGAACAGCAGGATCAGCAGGACGAACATGGTTATGAAGCCACTGATCGCCACCCGCCGCTTGGTCTTCACATCTTCCGTCATGACTCGGGAGACCTGACCGACCACGGGAAACTCCAGTTCGGTGCCGAGGGTCCGCATATCGAAATAGACCGGCTTCAATTGAGACAACAGGAATGCCAGGGCGCCACCAATACCCAGCGCGGCCAGTAGCACGCCGACGGTCAGCAACAGCCGTTTGGGTCCAACCGGCAGTAGCGGCACTTTCGGTGGTTCGACCACCCGGAACTTCAAGTTGTCGCCAGCCTCATCGGCCCGCTCGGACATCTTGGCCGATTCGAGTCGCTGAACCAGCTCCTGATAGTTCTGCTTGTTGATGTTGTAGTCACGGTTCAGACGAGTCAGCTCCGCTTCCACCTTGGGCAGGGTATCGAGTTTCTTTCTGATCTCATCGACACGCCCCTGGTACTCGTTATTGCGCAAGCGTATCGCTCTCAAGTCAACTTCAGACTGGCGATAGGCAAGCTTCAGTTCTTCCAGTGCGGACGACACACCCGGGGTGGTGTTGGAAACCGGCGCAGCCGTTGCTGCGGGTTGATTGGCGGCCTGTTTTCTCAGCTCTTCAATTTTCGATTTCAGCTCCTGCACATCCGGATGTTGATCCGTATAGCGCAGCAGCAGCTCATCCAGACGGGTCTGCATGGCCAGCAGGCGCTGCCCCATCGGTGAGCTGGAAGCCGCCGAGAGCCCCAGGCTCTGCTGACGACGCTGCTCCTCCGCCAGGGTGGTGTTGTATTGATTCTTCAGCTCATCTCGTCGGATCTTAGCCTCTTTATACTCCAACTGAACCGTTTCCAGATCGGCACGGGCGGCTTCCAGTCGAGCAAAGATGCCGCCACTCTCTCTCGGCAGAGTATCGACATTTTCACGCTTGAATTCTGTCAGTTTGTTTTCCGCTTCAACCAGACGGGACTCATATTCGACAATCTGCTTTTGCAGAAACTGCTGGGCCGCATCGGACTCGATCCGGGTATCGCCCAGAGCGCTTTCAACGAAAATATCGAGCAATACCTTCACCACCCGCTGTGCCATGAAGCGGTCGTCATACTCGAAGGCGATGGTGTAGAAATTCTCTGTCTCACGGGTGCCCGGAATGGTGCGGCGGTTGACGTCAACCACGATGGTTTGTCTCAACCAGTCGATCAGCCTCTCCTCCTCTTCGCGGGAAGAGGCCTTGTGATCCATGTCGGTCAGCATCAGCAGCTTTTTTAAATTCTCATGACTCAGCAGGGTGCGGGTCATCAGATGCAGACGTTGGTTCATATCGTTCTGTACAGCCAAGCCTTGCAGCAATGGACGCAGCACGCTCTCTGTATCCACATAGACCTTGGCTTCGGACTCATATTTCGAGGGCATCGAAAAGACCACGGCCCAGCCGATCAGCGCCACAATCCAGGAAACGCCAATCGCCTGCCAGCGGAAACGCCAGGCCGAGCGGATATAGTTCTTAATCTTGTAAATAATTTCGTTCATCTAACCCTGCTACTACAGTTTGTCCTGATCTTGTTACTGCAGAAAATGAGCGATCCCTTTCATTATGATTTTGGATCAAATATGACTGTCTGAATGTAGGCATTCTAAAGGAGATCCATTCAGTAAAGTAGCCTAATATTCACTTGGCAAACAGTTTGCGATGAGTTTTTTGACCTTGGACAGACAGAGAAGTGCTTCCAACCGGATCATCCGCCACCCACCAGCCGGGAAGCTGATCATATAAAACTAAAAACTTAACTATAAATCATGCAGTTATGAAATTCACCTAAAGAACTGGTGAAAGCTTAAATCAGAGCTGGCATCAGCCAATACGGTTGGCAGGCGGCCGAATGACTGGCCCTAGCCCTGATTCTGCACACTGAAAATGCTCTAACTAACTGTCAATAATGGAGATTTTCACTCCTCCTTAACTAACTGGATTTTCCTTCTATCCTTGCATTAGAAGTGACTCCAACGGCCATATTCTTAACTTTAATCGAGGTCTTTTAAGTATGACCATGATTAGTCAGGCAAAATTTGTCGATGGATTATTCTATCCCGAGTGTCATCCCGGCTGGGGCGGCTGTGCGGAGGAGCTGTTTCACTACACTTCCCGCTATGGGGCCTATACCGAAGGCCTGCTGCGTAACCTCTCCGACCAGCGCCAATTCAACATGTCGGGCTACCAAGCCGCAAATCTGAGCAATGAACAGAGGCGACTGATGGCGGCCATTCTGGCCCACAAGCCCTGCTGTCGCACGGCCAGGGATATCACCCAGATCATTCGTGGTGTGATCAATGGCGAGTCCCGGGTCAGTGAAGAGCTGACGACTCGTTATGAGGATCAGTTGAAGATCATTCCCAAGGATGTGGAACTTGTCTACTCTGGCAAAGCTCATCATCATGAGATGCCTGAGGTCGCACCGCTGGATCCCTTCCTGAATATGGCTTCAAGGCTGAAGCTGCCTGTGGCCGTGCGCGGCAATCATGTGGAGGTCCCGTTAAAAGAGCTGGCACAACATCTGGACTCGAGCAACTCCTCACTACGTAACAGCCTGCAGGAAGCGATTCTGCAACTCCATTTTGCAGGCTACCAACTCAAGAACCATCCGGGTCTGACCCACAAAGCGGTTCGGGAATTGAATACGAAGCACCCCTTCGAGACACTGTCTGACAAGCCTTTACCGCCCACAGATCAGCGGCGTCACTGAGCATCACTGTAGATCAAACCACCCCGGGAGACTCATCCTCCAGGTAGGTATAGCCTTGCAGTCCCTCCTGATAGCAGCGTAGAAAACGATTCGCCTCTCGGGCCGAAATGCGCCCCTGGAGACGCGCCTCCTGAAGTTGACGGCGCATCCGGTCGAGCAGAACCTTCTCATGGAACTGGACATAATCGAGCACTTCCGCCACCGATTCGCCCGCCACCACCTGCTCCAGTTCATAGTGGTCGCCATCCATCCGGATATGCACCGCATGGGTGTCGCCGAACAGGTTGTGCAGATCGCCCAGGATCTCCTGGTAGGCTCCGGTGAGGAATATCCCCAGCAGATAGGGCTCCCCAGGCCGCTCGGTGTGCAACGGCAAGGTTGGGGAGAGGCCTTTTTGCAGCGGAAAATCCTCGATCTTGCCGTCGGAATCGCAGGTGATATCCACCAAGATTCCCTGACGGTCCGGCACTTCATCGAGCCGGTGAATCGGCATCACCGGAAATACCTGATTGATCGCCCAGCTGTCAGGCAGAGACTGGAACACGGAGAAATTACAGAAGTAGCGATCGGCCATCTTGGATGAGAGACCGGGTTCCAACTGGCTCAGCTCCGACTCATCCATCGCCGACATGATCCTGCTGATGATCCGCCAATAGAGATCGTCCGCATGCGCCCGATCCGAGAGACTGGCATGCCCCAGGGCGAACAGCTTGTTGATATCCTCCCGATAGGCGGTCACATCATGCAGCGCCTCTCTTGCCAGCAACTCATCGAACCCAACCAGGGTATCCCACAGTTGACGTAGCTGAACCGGACTATCCGGCTGCGGCTCTTTCGGCGCCGTGTCGCTGATCCGCCGGGTAATGCCGATCACATCGACAATCAATACCGCATGGTGGGCCACCAGCGCACGGCCCGATTCAGAAATGATGTGGGGATAAGGTAAGCCGGACTCATCGCAGACTTGCTTCAGCGCCCAGACCACATCGTTGGCGTATTCCTGCAGGCTGTAGTCAACCGAGGAGTTGCTGCCGGAGATGTTGCCGTCATAGTTGACGCCCAGTCCGCCCCCCACATCCATGAACTCGATGGGGGCGCCCAACTGTCGAACCTCGACAAAGTAGCGGGCCGCCTCCTGCATCGCCTCTTTGATATAGCGGATCTGGGGCACCTGGCTGCCGATGTGGAAATGGAGCAGTCTCAGGGAGTCCAGTTTATCGAGCTGTTTGAGCCGGCTCACCGCCTCCAGCAGTTCCCGCGGTGAGAGGCCGAATTTGGAGTGATCACCACCGGAGTCGTGCCACAAGCCATTGCTGGTGGTGGCCATTCGGCAGCGCAGACCGATCAACGGCTCTACCTCGAAGCGGGCCGCTGCATCGAGAATCAACTCAAGTTCATTGGGCTTTTCCACCACCACGAAGACCCGTTTGCCCATCTTCAGACCGATCATCGCCAGATCGACAAACTCCTGATCCTTGTAGCCATTGCAGATGATCAGCCCTTCCACATCCTCGAGCATCGCCAGGGTGGCGTGCAATTCCGGTTTGGAACCGGCTTCCAGCCCCCAATGGTAGTCGGCACCGAACTCGACAATCTCCTCCACAACCTGACGTTGCTGATTCACCTTGATCGGGTAGACCCCATAGTATCGACCGCTATACTCCGCCTGGTCGATGGCGATATTGAAGCGCTTGCTGATCTGCTCCATACGCCGTTTCAACATATCTGAAAAGCGTAACAGCAAGGGCGGCTTGAGCTGCTGCTGCGCAAGCTCTTCGCAGAGCTTTTTCAGATCGATCTTGCGAACGCCATCGGTGATCGCCTCCACACGCCCCTGGTCATTGACGCAGAAAAAGCCATGCCCCCACTGGGGCAGCTGATAGAGCGCTTCTGCCCATTGCTGATGCGAATGGTTACTACTCATCGACCACCCCAATCTGAGAACCCGTTTCAGGTCGTTGGTTGAATCCTCTGGTTAGGCCCCAGAAGGAGATGCACTTCTGCAGCAGCTTGGCCGCCAGCATATCCGAGACTCTGTTCGACTCGGGTACCAGCTCGACGATATCGATACCGGCCACCTCAACGGCCCGGTTGCCCAACAGGGTCTGCAGGATGGTCACCCCCTGGTGCCAACCCAGACCGCCAGGCTGCGGGGTACCGACCCCGGAAACCACCCCCGGATCGAAGCCATCCAGGTCGATGGTCAGCCAGACCGGGCCTTGCAACGAAGCCAGTCGTCCAAGCAGTTCCTGCCAGACATCGGGCTGCAACAGTTGTCTGTCGAAATAGGTGGTGATCCGGCTTTCGTTTTTTATCAGTTCCGCTTCCTGCTCATGCAGCGAACGGATACCGATCTGTAGCAATGAATAACCCCTCTGCCAGAGTCGGTACATGGGGCAGGCATGGTTATAGACCGAGCCATGGTAGCTAGGCCTCAGATCCGCATGGGCGTCGATCTGTACGATGGTTCCCCCTTCAGGCATACGCGCGAAGACCATCTCCGGGGTAATCGAGTGTTCTCCCCCCAGCGCGATAAACAGATTATCCCGGGGCACACCATTCACCCGATGAAAAAGCTGCTGATGAAACTCTGTTTCCGTTGCCCCATCCAAGGATGCCGACGGTAGCACCGCGGATTTTAGATAGCGGCTCGGACACCAGCCCGCATCCTCTTCATAAAACTCCAACTGGCTGCTGGCATCGAGGATCGCTGTGGGTCCCTGGCCTGTGCCCCCCCGATAGGTCACTGTCCGCTCATAGGGAACCGGCAGGATAAGCACATCGGCGGCTTCCACCGGAGCGTTTGGCAGATCGAGATATTTCATGGCGCAGAGTGTGCCAGAAACAACTGGCCAGTGAACAGTATTTAGAGTCTATTGCATGGGATCTGCATCTTGAATCGACACATTTTGATCGGCAATCTGTTTGGCTCGGACTTATTCAGCGTTTCTATAAAGAATAGTGGTTGTATCCCGGGTTTTTTCGGTAAGATATAGGGCTCGAGGGGCCGTTGCCGCAGGCACCGCTCCGCCAATCACTATTTTTTTGCTTAATTCACCGGATAGACAAATAGATGGAAAGTGCATCACCCACCGAACTCGAAGTTGCTCAGCTGATCGTTGAGACCCTCAACCTGGAAGACGTAAGTGCTGAGGAGATTGAATCAGACGCACCCCTGTTCAGAGACGGCCTGGGACTCGACTCGATTGACGCACTGGAACTTTCCCTCGGTATCAAACAGAAATATGGTATTCAATTAAAAGCTGACGATGAGAATCTGACCGAAATCTTCTCTTCTCTATCCAAATTGACCCAGTACATCGTGGATAATCGCTGACTGTGTGGTGCAAAACAGCAGAACCCTTTGCCAAAGATCACCCCTGTCTGGCTGGCCATTTCCCAGGCAATCCCATCGTACCGGGAACCTTGATTCTGGACCGGGTCATTGAGCTGCTTGAACACCACCTACCCGAGATCAGCATCAATGAAATCATCACGGCCAAGTTCATGCAGCCGCTGCTGCCTGAACAGGGCTTTGAGCTGCGCGCAGAAGTAAAATCTCGCCAGATCAGCTTCGAGTGTGCGGTCGGTGATCAAACCATAACAGCCGGCAAGCTGGCCTATATCGAGAGTGGATCAAATCCTTGAGCAGACGATGGCAGGGACAGGTTGAACGAGGGACCACAGGTGCACTCCATCTGATCCTCTGGATCGCCTTGAATCTGGGGAGATTCACTGCTCGCCTGATACTCTACCCGATCACCCTCTACTTTCTGATCACCGGATCCACCCAGCGGCGCGCCTCGAGCGATTATCTCAATCTTACCCTGGAGCGCCCTGCCAACCTGCTCGATAACGCCAAACACATACACACCTTCTCCGCCACCATCCTGGACCGGGTGTTCCTGATGGCGGATCGCTACGACTATTTCGACCTGGAGATTCACAACCACAAGCTGATCGCCGAACATCTGGATGCCAATCAGGGCTGCATTCTGCTCGGCTCCCATCTGGGCAGCTTTGAGATTCTTCGCGCCACGGCCATCGTGAAACGGGAACTGCCGTTGAAGATCCTC
>JAKSBX010000010.1 GCA_022360905.1 Chromatiales bacterium | reverse complement strand
GACCCGCTAGCGATTGCGATTCGCAACGCGACCATTGAAACGGTCGCCGATCGGAACCAATACACCGAGGATACCGTGTCCGAACTGGTCGCGCTGCTGGAAGCCACACAAAAGGATGTCCATCGGATCATGTTGCGGGCGAAGACGCAAAACATGGTGTCGGACAACAAGCGAGCAAAGACCCATGGCCTTCAGGCCCTCGAAAAGGAAATCAACGCCATAGTCGGCGACCTTCGCGCCAACAGCTCGTTGTTGTTTCGGCGGACGATTCGGGAAGCCTTCAAAAACGGCGTTCGCAGTGGCGCCCAAACACTCATGGCCGCGAGCCTTCCGTTTTACAAGGACCTGACGCCGACGGGCTTGAACAAGTTGACCACGTCAGTGTTCCAGGTTATCGACCGCGACGCCTTAGATTTCCTGGCCAAGTACACGGTGCGCTTGTCGGGCGACGTGTCCCGCGAATTGCGCGACGGGATCAAGCGCACCCTGTTGACCGGCATCGTGCGCGGCCTCAGTTCGGAGCAAATCGCCAAAGAGATGGGGCAGGTCATACCCGATCTGGAATCGTTTCGAAATGCAGGTGGCCGGGTGTTTTCGAAGGCGCAGGGTCGCTTGGAACTCATTGCCCGAACCGAGACCTTGCGTGCGCACAACCAAGGGCGGGTGACCTTCTATAAACAAGTCGGCATCGAAAAGGTGGAATGGCTCACCCTAGACGACGAACGGGTGTGTCCAGTCTGTGGACCCCTGAACGGCCAGGTCTTCCCCATTAATCAGCCGCTTGACCAACCTCGGCACCCGAACTGCCGGTGCACGCACGTGCCGGCGGGTGACTTCGAAGTTGCCGAGCCTGGCCGCAAACAGAAAGGCGGACTCAAGCCACCGGATGAAATCAACCGTCTGGCGAAGGTCAAAGCCGCCAAGCGACGCGAGCGCGCTCGCGCATTTAACAGCGGCGAAACCGCGCAGTTGGAAGCCTTGCCCTTTGGCCACCTCGAGCAATTGTCGATCGACGAAGG
>JAKSBX010000154.1 GCA_022360905.1 Chromatiales bacterium | reverse complement strand
TTTACTGGATGACTGGGGCATCGGTAACCGGCTGGCAAGCCAACAGGCGTTTAGCGGCTGCTTTCAGGGCTACGTCACTGAACTGGCGCAGCTCTGGTTCAGAAACCTCGACAGGGAGACCCGTTCTCAAGTTGAAATCTTCGCCTGTGGCCCTCACCCGATGCTGGAGGCCGTTGCCGCCATGGCCAGTGAATGGCAGGTACCCTGTCAGGTCTCCCTGGAGGAGTTTATGGCTTGTGGAATTGGCGGCTGTGCCGGTTGTGTGGTGGAAGTACAGACAACCGATGGGCCGGCGATGAAGCGAGTCTGTGTCGATGGACCGGTATTTGAAGCAGCGAGCGTGTTCAACTGAAGAGATCGATAGCGCGGCGCCGCTGGAAACTGCAACCGGGGGAAGACTCCCCCGGCAGTCAGTTGCAGGGGATTGAATCAGAAACGGTGCAGATAGCCGATATTGATTGAATCTATCTTATAATCCACATTGTGCAGATCCCCGTCGGCATAACGCATCGCCTCTAGGGTAATCGCATTGCGCTCATTGCCATACAGTTCCAATCCCAGACCGAAGGCTGGCGCCACATCGTCATCACCTTTGAATCTCGGCACATCGCCCGCGAAATAGGTGACGCCCAGCATCATATAGGCACGGGCGCGATCATCGAACAGATAGATATTGCCTCTGGCGAACAGACTGCCCATGTAGTCGATCTGGTAGGTGGTATCATTAACAGTATCGCCACTGAAGATACCGAAATGGCCCTCAACCGCGAAGTATTTGAAAAACTCACGGCCACCCCTGGCGATCAGACCGGTACCCCGGAAGTCGGTATTGGAATCATCTTCCTTATACTGAGGGGAAGCGACCATAACACCGAAGTAGTTATTTCCCTCGATACCTGAGCCATCAGCGAAGATTTCCGCCTGTGCGATAGCGGAAGAGATCAGTAAGCCAATGGCAACAATAAAACTGGTAACTCTCATTAACTTTTCTCCGTAAGTCACATAGATACTTATTTTTTCCAACTATAGTCTAGCTGTTCGGCATCACAAGCGCCATGCTCTTTAAAGTGCGAAATCGGTTGGATTAACCAACCACAACAGGAAATAAACTCTGATTATCTGAATATTGTCCAGATTTTATATCCGCCAGCCTTTTTTCCGCGCTTTGTTGCTCCAGACCCAGACATAGGCGACACCACTGATCAAAGTCGTCAGCCCCGTCCCCCAGATCAGCCATTCGATCAGCGGTTCAGGCAGTGGAAACGGCCCGGCATCTGTAACCACCAACAATACCAGCATGATCTGCAACAGGGTATTGAGCTTACTGATCAGGCTCGGATCTGCATCCACCTCTTCCACGCTGAAGTTATAGTAGAGTGCCCCACCGACAATGGTCAGATCACGAAAGATCACCAACAGCACCAGCCAGATCGGGATCAATCCCTGCCCGCCAAGCACCAGGAAGGAACTCATCAGTAGTGCTTTATCGGCCAGGGGATCCAATAATCCACCCAAATAGCTCTGCCAACCGAACCTTTTGGCAAGAAATCCATCCAGACCGTCGGAAAAGCCGGCTACTGCAAACAGGATCAGGGCATGGGAGAACTGCTGTTCCAGCAGCAACCAGACGATCGGCAGGGTCAGCAGGATTCGCAGGATACTGATCAGATTGGGAATATCTCGAAGCTGCATGGTGATTGATCGGTAGTTAGCGCAGCCGGTAGTCCAGCCCCTCACCGTCTACCGACTCCTCACTGATCTCCGGCTGATCCGGATCGGGACTGACCTGCATGACCATCGGTTCGAGCACCGAGCCCAGCTGAATACCTCTTACCAGGGCATCGCGCCCACCATGGACCCGCAGCAGAAAGCTTACCTGCTCCGTGTCTGCTGCCAGTAGATCTACGTGATCGATCATCGCCAACGAACGCAGGTAGTCCTGAACCAGGGCGTAGTCGGCGAGTCGGGAGAGCCCATGGACCCGCAATCTCAAACTGGATATTCCCTGACTGACCTGTTGCGGGGCGAATCTTAGCGCCAAGGCATCGACCGCCTGCTCCATCCCCGTTATCGCCACGGCTGCCTTGGTTTCGGCATAGGTCTGCCAGCGGTTGATTTTATCGGGCAGATAGAGAATCCACTCACCCCGCCAACTGCCCTGACCACGATAGGAGAGTCGCCCAACCAGTATCACATCAGGCAAATAACGATCTGAGGCGCGTCGGATATTCTCTTCAAAGCCGCCCCAAAGGTCACTGACCTGTACCGCCCTTTGATCTTCGATATCCATCAGAGGCCATACCAGGGGCAAACCCCGGGCATCGGCGGTCTGCGTCAGCTGCTGCTTCAAGGATGAGGCCCGGTCAGGGGAGATCAGCGACCTTCGGGCGCCCTCTTCCTCTCCCAGCCAGAGCAGCATCGATGGGCGGGTCTCCCCCCACACAGGCACACCGCTCTCTCGCAGTAACCGATTGACCGCACGGGCATCGAAGCGCGCCCAGAGGAGGCGATCCGGTGCACCTTCTTCCACCCCCTCAGAGGCACTGGGCAGTGGCTTATAACGGTACTGCTGCACCAACCTGGAACCTCTGCTCAGCAGTTGCCCCACCTCCGGATTATCAAGCAGGCTGCTATCGCCGCTGACTTTGACCAACACGCCTGCAAATGCCTCTCGAATGCCTTTCGAGCGGGCCTCACCACCCTGCCCGGAGACCGCCACTTCAGCCTCATAGAGATTGGTTACAGCCTCCGCACGAACAGCAGAGTGACTCCCCAGCAGTAAAGCCAGAAACAACCAGTTACAGATAAGCGGTAGCGGAAATCGACTCATTTCAGATCACACATTCCCTGGGTTTGTAAACAGGATCGGCCCTAACAACCCGGCATATTAACGCGCCTGGAAAAAAGATGAAAATTCAGCCATCACAAAGCTAGGGCCTGTTAGCACTAATCCAATACGCCCTGCTGGGTCTGTTGTTGTGCTCCCTTGGATTAGCGCTGCCAGTCCTGCGGTCGCGCGGCTAGCCGCTTCTCGACTCGGTGCATCCGTAATTATCATGCTGAAGGAGTACTAGTGAATCATCTTCTGATAGAATTCCGTTCTGAATTTTTTTGACAATCGGGAGTATCGTCTCGTGGCCCATGAGTCCAACCCAAACCAGCCTACCTCACTCAGTTACCGGGATGCCGGTGTGGACATTGATGCTGGGAATGAACTGGTCGAACGCATCAAACCCATTGTCAAACAGACCTTTCGTCCTGGTGTACTCAGTGGACTGGGGGGATTCGGCGCCCTGTTTGAGCTGCCGTTGGAGAAATACCGGGAACCTGTACTGGTATCCGGCACTGACGGCGTCGGCACCAAATTGAAACTCGCCCTTGAGTTGAACAAACATGACACCATCGGCATCGACCTGGTGGCGATGTGTGTCAATGACATCGTGGTCGCTGGTGCTGAGCCGCTGTTTTTCCTCGACTATTACGCCACCGGGAAACTCGAGATCGATGTTGCCACCGACGTGGTCAAAGGCATCGCCAAGGGGTGCGAACTGGCTGGTGCCGCCCTGACGGGCGGAGAGACCGCGGAGATGCCCGGCATCTATGACAGCGGTGACTACGACCTGGCCGGCTTTTGTGTGGGCATCGCAGAAAAGAGCCGGTTGATCGTACCCGACAGGGTCAAAGCGGGCGATGTGCTGATCGGCCTCGCCTCATCAGGCCCCCATTCCAACGGTTATTCGCTGATACGCAAGATATTGCAGGTCAATGAAGCCAGCCTGGATCAGCCTTTGGCCGAAACCACCCTGGGTGAGGCTCTGCTGGAACCGACCAGAATTTACGTCAAATCCCTGCTGGCCCTGATGCAGAAAGTGGAAATTCATGCCCTGGCCCACATTACCGGTGGTGGACTGCCAGAAAATCTACCCAGGGTGCTCCCTGCGGATTGCTGCGCCGTCATCGACAGTGACAGCTGGACGCTACCCCCTGTTTTCGATTGGCTACGCCAGCAGGGTAACCTGGCCTCGGATGAAATGCTCAGAACCTTCAACAGCGGCGTTGGTATGGTGGTCTGTGTCTCAGCCGATGATGTGGCTTCCACCCTGGCGCTACTGAATGAGTTGGGAGAAACGGCCTGGCAACTGGGTAAAATCGAACCCGCATCCGCTCAGCAGCAGGGTGTGGTGATTACCGGACCCCTCGCATGACCAGGGTTCAGCACCCGAAGGTTGTGGTGCTGATCTCCGGGAATGGCTCCAATCTGCAGGCGATCATCGATGCCAGCCAGCGTGACCTGCCGATTGAGATTGCAGCGGTTATCAGCAATCGTCCCGATGTCTACGGCCTGCAACGGGCCTCATCGGCGGCCATTGAAACCGCCGTGCTTGACCACCGAACCTTTGCTGACCGAGCCAGTTACGATCAGGCCCTGATCGAGCTGATCGATAAATACCAGCCGGCGTTGGTGGTGCTTGCCGGTTTTATGCGCATCCTGACGACGCCGTTCGTGCGTCATTATGCCGGGCGGCTGCTCAACATTCACCCTTCCCTGTTACCTAAATATACCGGCCTGCACACCCATAAGCGGGCATTGGAGGCGGGTGATCAGCTGCATGGGGTCAGTGTACATTTTGTCACGGAAGAGCTCGACGGCGGCCCACTGATCGCCCAGGCACAAGTGGCCGTGCTACCACAGGACGATCCCCAGAGCCTGGCAGAGAGGGTGCTGAAAAAGGAGCACCAGCTCTACCCACTGACCCTTCGCTGGTATGCTCAAAAGCGGCTACAACTGAATGAAACTGGAGAGGTCATCCTGGATAATAAAAAACTGCTTCAACCTGTGGTCTTTGCCCCACAGGATCCTATCCGGTAAGCCCATCATGTCTCGGACTGGCTTGTTCCGACATGGGCTACTGGGAGCATTTCTGACCTGCTTCACCATCCTCAACGCGGCCGCCGATGAACGATTAACACCTTTTACAGCTGAATTCACCGTACACAGAAACATCCTGCCACTTGGGCGGCTGACTTTGAGTCTCGAACTGAAACCAGACGGCTCCTATCGCTACACTGCCCACAGCCAACCCAGCCTGTTGGCGAACCTGTTCAGTCGCAATGAAGTGATCGAAGAGAGTCAGGGGAGCTATCTGATGGGCCAAATCACGCCCCACCGATACACCTACAGGGACAAAGATCAGCAATCTGAAAACAGCGAAGTCAAATTCGATTGGCAAACGGAACACGCCGCCACAACCAGCCGGGGTGTCACCTGGTCCCAGCCTATCCGGGCCGCCACACAGGATAAACTCAGCCAGCAGCTACAGGTCAGGATCCATCTGGCCCAGGGCAAACAACAGATCAGCTACCAGGTAGCCGATGGAGGAAAAATAAAAAACTATCAATTCCGGGTGGTTGGTGAAGAGACGGTGGCGTCGTCCGATGTCGAATACCGATGCCTGAGGGTAGAGCGGAGCAAAGGGACCGGTGCATCAGACTACACCATCTGGTTCGCCACGGAGTTGGGTTACCTGCCAATCAAAATTGAGCGCAACCAAAGCGGTAAGGTCTACCGTATGATGTTGGATGAGCTGCATAACCTGGACGAACTCCATAGAGAGGAACCTATTGACCCAGTGGCCAAATAGTTCGCTTTCAGCCGCAGGGTTAATAAACTCTGACCAAACAGCCATGCCAAGATCCAGATCTGGTAACTGATTCAGTAAGATAACTCGCCCAGCGTGGTGAGGATCAGCGCCTGCAGCGGTGGAAAACTACTCCTGTAGCAGTAGATTCATGACGTTCTTGAACAGACCGCCCGGGGCAATCGTGATCGAGGCGTTGTCATGGTTCAGCTCATCCAGGTTGTACTGCGTCACTTCAACCCCAGCCTCACGATACATCTCCGCGGACAATTTGAGGTCGGCCTCCCAACGTGAGAGAAAGTCTTCACTGGGCGTTACATAGACGATGCGGCCCACCTCTTCCTGGATCAGTTTGGAAGCGCATCTTGGACAGGGGGGATGGGTGACATAGACCGTACAGCCATTCAACCCCCGCTTGGCGAAGATCATGGCATTCTCTTCGGCATGAATGGTCAGGTTGAGCTTGCAGTCACGGTCCGTGAGTCGTTCCGGCTTGTCCTCCACCCCGGCAGCAAAGCCGTTATAGCCCAGCGAGATGATCCGATTTCCATCGGTAATCACCGCACCGACCTGAGAAGAGGGGTCCTTACTCCAGGCTGAGATATAGGCGGCCAGCCCCAGAAACCGGGTATCCCACTTCGTCATACGAAATCGAGCCTGATATCTCGAACCCAATCCGCTGTGCTGGGACTATTTTTTTGTCCAGCCAGGTGGGTTAAGTGAGTTGCCGGTCGTCTAACGGAACGAACGATACGACCATTGGACGAAAGGATAAGCCCAGCCCTCAGCGATTTGTCAAACTGGGGGGATACCCCTGAAAAAGCACCACTCTGCGTTGCTCGTCGTTCATTTTGAACAACCAAACTCCTCTCCTCGCGCCAAGATTGGCACATTTTTCCGCGACAACAGCGCCGCTGAGACGCTTCTTATCAGGCCCTAACCTTCCCCGGTGGGAGCCGCTTTCGCCGCAGCCTCTTCCATCATGCTTTTCAATTCGCCGCTCTGATGCATCTCCAAAGTGATATCACAGCCACCGATCAACTCGCCATCGATATAGATTTGCGGAAATGTCGGCCAATCGGCAAACCGAGGGAGATTTTCAAAAATTTCCGGATCGGCAAGCACATTGACATACGCAAAGGGAATACCACAATCCTGAAGCGCTGCAGCAGCGCGGGAGGAGAAGCCACACATGGGAAATTGTGGCGTGCCCTTCATATAGATCACGATCGGATTACTCTCGACCTGTTCTTTGATTCGATCCATTACTTCCATCGTTTGCACCTCGAATAGTCGTTTATCGTGCTTAATTGGAGTCCTTCCTGGCGTTATTCAAGCACGGATTCAATAGGGAAATTCTAACGCTTTGGCAGTTAAGAAAAAACCTCGAATAGACAGTGCTTACTCTTCACCAATTCCAGTGATTGACTCTAAAACCATTATCTTGCCATGGTAAATGTACACCTCTGCTGGACGATATAAAAGCGAATTACCGAACACGCTGGGGTTTGTGGGGTGATCAGTGTTGAGCAATGCCCTAAATATTGCGATAGTTTTCAGATCTTAATTCATTTGACAAAACTGCACGCCGGAAGTTAAAACCCGAAAAGTTAAACTAGGGCCTGTTGGCACTGAGTCCAATGCACCCTGTGTAATTATTCATAGTTTTATTGACCCCATAGACAGCAACTGAACATACCTACGTGACCAAGGACAGTAATCCAGGAATCAAGCGCAGTGTCTCTCTGCTGGAGAGTCATGTCGGTTTCAAACTCGACACCATACTGAAGCATGCTCTCAGGGCAAGAGACAGCTATACCCTTGACCATTCTGAACGAGTGGTCTCTTTGGCTGAGCAGATTGGCCGCCATCTGGGTCTTGATGAGCATGAGATGGATATCCTCTCTTTGGCCGCCGGGTTTCATGACATCGGCAAGATCGGTATTCCAGATCAAATCCTGTTGAAGCCGGGAAAACTCTCAGGGGAAGAGTACAAAGATATCAAGCAACACCCCATCATCGGGGCAAATATGCTCAGAAGCCTGGGCAATCCCATCCTTGATGAAGTTGCCCTTTGCGTTCTGCACCACCATGAACAGTGGGACGGTAAAGGTTACCCTAACGGACTGCAGGGTGAGGAGATCCCGACGATTTCCCGAATCATTGCCGTGGTTGACGCCTACGATGCCATGACCACAACCCGCAGCTATCGGAGTGAAATTGAGATTCAGCAGGCGCTTGAGGTGATCAAGCAGGAGAGTGGCAAACAATTCTGCCCGAAGGCTGTGCAAGCGCTTTTGGAACTCTGTTCCAAGCAACCGTTGAATAGCAAGGCCTGTTCTTAGGGTCTTATCTTAGGGCCTGTTAACACTAATCCGGCGCCCCATCAGTGCAAGGCCAGATGCCTCTGCAACCAGAATTCAAATAGCGCAATGTGCCAAAGCTTGCTGCCTCGAATCCGGGTGTGGTGCATCTCGGGAGCGGCCAGCAGCATGTCGAGATAGGATTGACGAAATACCCCTCTCTCCCGAGCCGCCTGAGTACTCAGAATGTCCTGCATGAACTCAAGAAACTCGCCCCGCACATATTTCAAGGCCGGCATCGGAAAGTAACCCTTGGGCCGATCTATGACCGCATCAGGCACTATCCCTCTCGCCATGGCTTTCAGCGGATATTTACCCCCGTCTCGAAGCTTCAATTCAGGCGGGCAACGGGCGGCCAATTCAACCAGATGGTGATCAAGAAAGGGCACTCGGGCCTCCAATCCCCAGGCCATGGTCATATTATCGACCCGCTTTACCGGATCATCGACAATCAGCATGGTTTGATCCAGATAGAGCACCGCATCGATCAAGGATTCGGCATCGCTCTCTTGCAGCCTGTTGGCGATCAGTTCACGGGTATAGTCACCGGCACCGTACCGATCAGTGACCATCCGCAGATACTCATCATGATCCCGGTCAAAGTAGTGCCTGGCGAAGCGATCAACCGCTTCACCTTGCTGCTCCTGCATAATCCGCGAATACCAGAAGTAACCACCAAACACCTCATCGGCGCCCTGCCCTGACTGCACCACCTTAATCTGCTGAGCTACCTGCTCCCCAAGCAGAAAGAACGCCACCGCATCCTGTCCGAACATCGGTTCCGACATCTGGTCTACCGCCTCCGGCATGCGTTTGAGCACTTCTCCATTCGGCACCAGAAATTTGTGGTGTTGGGTCTGATATCGTTGTGCAACCGGATCGGAATATTCAAACTCATTGCCTTTCTCTTCCGGCTGATCTTCGAAGCCAACCGAGAAGGTACGTAGGTCTTTGACCCCCGCCTCAGCCAACAGAGCCACCAACAGACTGGAATCGAGACCTCCCGAGAGCAGCACACCCACCGGCACGTCGGCAATCTCATTACGCTTGCGAACCGCCTCCCTCAGCTCATCGTGTATTGCCTCCAGCCAATCCCCATCCGACATCGGTCGATCCGGACGGGTTACGGTATAGCTCCAGTAGCGACCCAGCCGTTGAGTACCGTTGGCCTCGATGGTCATGGTGTGGCCGGGTGGCAGTTTGCGAATACCCTTGAAAATGGTGTGCGGTGCAGGCACAACCCCGTGCAAAGTGAACTGATAGTGCAATGCAAGCGGATCCAGTGAGGTGTCCACACCACCGGCCGCCAGCAAAGCCTGAGTGTTGGAAGCAAAACGCAGCACCTGACCATTCAACGCATAGTAGAGCGGTTTGATACCGAACCGGTCTCTGGCCAGAAACAGGCGTTGACGCTGCGCATCCCAGACCGCGAAGGCAAACATGCCTGACAGATGTTCGACACAATCCTCCCCCCAGGCATGATAGGCCTTCAGGATGACCTCGGTATCACCGTTGGAAAAGAAGGAATAACCGAGCCCCTTGAGAGTTTCGCGGAGCTCTTTGTAGTTGTAAATGGTGCCGTTAAACACCAGTGCAAGGTTTAACTGCTGATCCACCATGGGTTGATTGGCATGCGCCGACAGATCGATGATCGCCAGACGGCGATGCCCCAACGCCAACGGCCCGTCACTGTAGCTGCCACCATGATCGGGCCCGCGCCGCTGAACCTGGTGATTCATCAGATCAATGGTCGCCAACTCAGCCTGGTTGCCATCAAAACGCAGTTCACCACAAAATCCACACATAGTTTTTTCCAGTTATTCGTTTGCTGACAAAGCCTTGAGAACTTTCCGGAGCACAATAAAAGATTGTTAGGGCGAATGGCATTTAACTTTAGGGCTCTACGCCCCAATTCTGTTGAAGAAGTTGGGCCGCCCTAAAGAGATTAACCGCCAATGAACGCCAATCACCGCAAATCTTCGCTAATAGAGTCCGCTATGCGAGAGTTTTTCGCGGCATTTTGCGGTGATTGGCGTCATTGGCGGTTTATTCTCTTAAGTTGTAAGTGCTACTCGTATTAGGGCCCGTCAACACTAATCAATCATCGGGCACCATAATCTCTCCGGCAGATGACTTCAAGATTGGGTTGATACCGATGAGCTTGCCAGAGAGTGAAACAGCCCGAATTGTTAACGGATGACCCAACAGGTTCATAAACTGGGTTATCATTCCCGCTGACAAGATCGAAGAAGGACAGGATAATGTCACGGATGACAGACACCTCTCATACAACACCTGAACTGAGCCGTGCCAGAGCCATTCTGCAGAATAGCTTTGGTTATCACGAATTCCGCCCCCCTCAGGAACAGATTATCGGACAGCTGCTGGCTGGCGGTGACGCCCTGGTGATTATGCCCACCGGCGGTGGCAAATCCCTCTGCTTCCAGATTCCGTCGATCATCAGCGCTGGGGTCGGCATCGTCGTATCCCCCCTGATTGCCTTGATGAAGGACCAGGTCGACAGCTTGAATCAACTGGGCATCCGTGCCGCTTACCTGAACTCAACGCTCACGCTTGAGCAGGTCAGGCAGATCGAAGCTCAGCTGTTGGCTGGCGAGTTGGATATGCTCTATGTTGCTCCGGAGCGGCTCCTGACCCCCCGCACTCTGGAACTGCTGCAACAGACCCGACTCGCCCTGTTTGCCATCGATGAGGCCCACTGTGTTTCCCAATGGGGCCATGACTTCCGCCCAGAGTACATCCAGCTCAATCAGCTGACCCAACATTTCCCCACAGTGCCTCGTATCGCCTTGACCGCCACCGCAGATCAGGTAACCCGAGAGGAGATTGTTGAACGGCTAAGTCTGCAGAAGGCCAAAAAATTCATCGTTGGCTTTGATCGCCCCAATATTCGTTACCAGATCATGGAAAACGATGGCAACAGTCGACAACGTCTATTGAACTTCATCGAAACTGAACACGCTGGGGAGGCCGGTATCGTCTATTGCCTGTCCCGTAAACGGGTCGATGATATCGCCAACTGGCTGCAGTCCAAATCGATCAATGCCCTGCCCTACCATGCCGGACTGGACAGCCAGACCCGACAGCACAACCAAAACCGCTTTTTGAGGGAGGACGGCATCGTCATCGTTGCCACCATCGCCTTTGGCATGGGAATCGACAAACCGGATGTCCGTTTTGTCGCCCACCTCAACCTACCGAAGAGTATCGAAGCCTATTACCAGGAAACCGGTCGAGCCGGACGGGATGGACAACCTGCAGACGCCTGGATGATGTATGGATTACAGGACGTCATCACACTGCGGCAGATGCAGGCATCCTCCGAAGCCGATGAGACGCACAAGCGGATGGAGAGGCATAAACTCGATGCCATGCTGGCGTTGTGTGAAATCACCGCTTGTCGCCGCCAGGCACTGCTGGACTACTTCTCCGATCCCCTCGACGCTCCATGCGGAAATTGCGATACCTGCCTCCAGCCACCGCAGACATGGGATGCCACTGAAGCGGCACAAAAAGCCCTCTCCTGTGTCCACCGAACCGGGCAGAGGTTCGGGGTCAACTATTTAATCGATGTACTGCTCGGTAAAGACAATGATCGGATCAAGCGTTTCGCTCACCACCAGGTCAGCACCTACGGCATCGGTACCGAGTTCAAAGCTGGAGAGTGGCGGGGGATCTATCGACAGCTGATCGCCCATGGCCTGTTATCAGTCGACCTGCAGGGTCATGGTGGTTTACACCTGACCGAGAAGGCCCGACCGGTGCTGCGGGGCGAATCTAAACTGCTGCTGCGTAAACTACGCAAAGTAGCAAAAACCCGAGACCGTAAACCGTCCGATAGCAGTTCAATCAAGTCGATCGATGAGAAACTCTGGCAGGCATTGCGTGCATTACGCCTCACCCTGGCAGAAGAGCAAGGCGTACCGGCCTACATGATTTTTCACGATGCCAGCCTGATGGAAATGATGGAAAGGCGTCCTCAAGACCTAACCCAGCTGGCCCAGGTCTCTGGTGTCGGAAAACGCAAGCTGGAAAGTTACGGGGTTCAATTTCTTGATTGCATCAACAGTCACACAACCCCAGCGGAGGATGAGGCGGACACGGTTTCGCTCACGGTAGACTTACTGAAAGAGGGCTGTTCCGTAGCCACCATCGCGGAGCAACGACAACTGACCCTGGCCACGGTATACAGTCATCTCGCCAGCGCCATCGAACATCGTGGACTGCCCTTGGGGGAGGTTTTGCCCCTCTCCTCGGAACATCTCAAAAGCATCCACTACGCATTTGAAACAGTTGGTCTGGATGGCCGGTTAAAGCCCGTGTATGAAGCGTTGGAAGGCCACTACGATTACGGTGAGTTACGCTGTGTACAGGCCGCATTGAACGCCCAAGAGAGTTACTAGGGCCTGTTAACACTAATCCGGGGTGCAACCAGATAAAGGTTCTCGTCCGATCTGGAGAGAGGCACAATTAACGGACAGCGAGTGGGTCATGCGCTAAACAAGGCTATTATAAGCCTCTGATAGGTAGCATTAATTGACGACTCCAGACTAAGCTCTACGTTAATAGGAAACCTTTGCTGTGACCGAAATATGACTTATATTCCTAGACTAACCAAAACCAGTTCTCATTTCACAGTTTAAAATAACACTAATTTTTGTAATGAATTACATTCACCATTTAATCAGTAACAAATACAACTGTTAGGAAAGATCATGGATCCTAAAAGTCTTGTGCAAAACCTAGATCGTCTCGTCTCCCTCCCCGATGTTTGCATCAAGGTCAATCAACTCCTAGCAACTTCGGACTATTCCGTGGCTGAAGTGGCAGACATCATCATTCAGGATGCCGACATCTCCGCCCGCCTGTTAAGGCTGGTCAACAGTCCGCTGTTCGGCCAGCGGTCTAAGGTTGAGACCCTCTCCAGAGCCGTCACTTTGATTGGTGCCAATGAGCTGCGCAATCTGGTGATGGCAACCGCAGCGCAGCGTACCTTCACCGGGATCCCTGAAGAGATGGTCAATATGGCGGACTTTTGGCGCCACTCAGTCACCACCGGCGTGATGGCGAAGACTCTGGCTGAACGCAGCAATGTATTGCACAGTGAGCGACTGTTGGTGATGGGTGTGTTGCATGATCTCGGGCGCCTGGTGATCTATCTGTCACTACCGGATGAATCGAGAGATGTCCTGCATATCACCGGTGGGGACACCTGGATACTGGCCGACACTGAACAGCAGATTCTTGGCTTCACCCATCTCGATGTTGGCGCTGAGCTGATGCGATCCTGGCATCTCCCAGAGAGCTTTATCGAGGTTGCCGGTTACCACAACGCGCCAGCAAGCGCGACAGATTACAAATTGGAAGTCGCGCTGGTACACATCGCCAAAGCAGTGGCGAACGGCCACATGGTTGGTCTCTCAGTGGATGAAATGCTCTGGGCGATAGACCCGATCGCCTGGGATACCACAAGGCTCAGTGATCAGGAGGTCTCCTCCCTGATCACAGAGATGATCGATCGAAGTGAAGAGGCCATGGATATGATTATCGCACCGGCAAAACGCGCCCAGGCCTGAGCCGAACGCGGCTCAGAAAACCGACAACGCCAACCAGCCCTGGAGCAACACCAGGGCAAGACTCCCGGTCGACTACAGTTTCCCCCCATCTCGCCGCTCTGTTTGTAGGTAGTGGTCATATACCTGTCTGCATAACCTGCTGGCCCACCCGCCCAGTAGAAAACAGTAAACACAGTCAAGCAAACTCAAGGAGAATGTTGTGTTCTTCAAACCAGGACTTCTCGAAAACAGGCTTTACCTGGTGGTTGATGACTTCGGGGATATGCGCAGCATGATTAAGAATATGCTGATGGCCTGTGGCGTCCGAGAGATCAGGCTTGCCAGAAACGGCAACGAAGCCATAGAAAAGCTGAAAGAGGAACGCTTCGATGTGGTGCTCTGTGACTACAACCTCGGCCAGGGTAGAGATGGACAGCAGGTGCTTGAAGAGGCCAAACATCGAAACCTGCTGGGTCTGGGATCCGTATTTGTCATGGTCACGGCGGAAAACACCCGGGACATGGTCATGGGCGCAGTTGAGTATGAGCCCGACTCCTATCTGACCAAACCCTTCAATAAGGATTTCCTCAAGACACGCTTGGAAAAGCTGATCGCAAAGAAACAAAATCTACTGCAGATCGAAGAAGCGGTGGAGAAACGGAACTACACCCAGGCGGTGCAGATTCTCGATGAAAAAATTGCCGCCAAGCCAGCCAACTGCAATGAACTGAGGAAAATCAAAGGCGACATACTGGTCAACAGTGAGAAGCTAGCCGAGGCCAGAACACTATTCGAGGAGGTTCTGGCAATCAGGGAGCTGCCCTGGGCACGACTGGGCCTGGGCAAGTGCAACTACCTGGCACAGAACTATCAGCAGGCAATCGATGAGTTCCATCGAATCAAGACACAAAACCCCAACTATACACTCGCCTACGACTGGCTGGCTAAAAGTCATAAGCGCATCAACCAACTGACCGAAGCAGAGGAGATCCTCAAAGAAGCGGTATCCATCTCGCCGAAGGCCGTACCGAGACAGCAGATGCTGGGTGAGATCGCACTGGTAAACCAGCATCAGGAGATTGCTGAATCCGCATTCTCGAAAGCGGTTAAGCACGGCAGACACTCGGTTTACAAACACCCCTCCAACTATGCCAATCTTGCTAAGGTCACGGCAGAGAATCATGATGGCGTGGCGGGGCTTCAAGTATTGAAGCAGATCAAAAAGGATTTCAACAAAGACGCCAAGGCCGATTTCTATCAGGCCAGCGCCGAAAGCCTAATCCATGAGGCGATGGGAAATTCCGACCTGGCAAGGACATCGTTGGACAAGGCTGCGGATCTGCAGAAATCCTTTGACCAGAGTGAGGATTCGGATTGTGCCCTGGAACTGGCAAAAACCTACAAGAACTTCGGCATGGAGGAAGAGAGTCTTGAGTTACTGAAGGGTGCAATCCTCAACAACCATACCGATGAACAACTAATGGATGAGGTCAAACTGACGATCTCCTCATTGGATATGGACGAACAGGCGGTTGGCACGATCGACACCATTCGCGAGGAAGTGGCGACACTGAACAGGAAGGGTGTTGAATTAGCCAAAAACGGTCAACTCGATGAAGCCACAAAACTGCTGAAGGAGACTTCAACACGCATGCCGGCCAACAGAACGGTAAACCTGAATATTGCACTTGTGCTGCTGATGAGTATGGAGAGAGAGGGACCCAGCCCAGCCATGATTGATGAGATCAAGGGCTATCTTGCACGGGTGGCGAAGGCAGACCCGAACAACAACACCCTGCAGAAACTCTATGCCCGACTCAAGACCATGCTATCGGACTAATCTGAACAAAGCAGAGATCAAAGATGAATTTTTCTGACATTCTGGCTTCCCTCATACACGACATGAAAAACTCACTGGGCCTGGTGATCAATACCATTGATGATCTTGGTCAAGAGATGCAGGCTCAGGAGAACCCGAAGCTCGGCACCCTGCAGCATGAAGCCAGACGTCTCAACAGCAATCTGATTACCCTGCTGTCCCTCTACAAAATCGATAATGGGCAGCTCACGACCAACATCGAGGAGATCGATGTTGAACAGTTTCTCTATGAGATCTCCGTGGATAATCAGGCCACGGCCAACAATATGGGTATCACCGTCAGATATGAGAGCGATGAGGGTTTAGTGGGCTATTTTGACGAATGGCTGATGCGGGGTGTCATCAACAGTCTGATCGGCAATGGCTTGAGGTACAGCTCATCTCAAATCCTCATCCATGCCGAATTCGTGGATGACTACCTGGTGCTGAGTATCGATGATGATGGCAATGGATTTCCGCAGAGTATGATCGATGCCCAAACTGCACAGAAAAATAAAAAACCAGAGCAGGGAGAGACCCAACTGGGCCACTATTTTGCCTCTTTGGTCGCTCACATGCACAGTAATGGGGAGCGCGAGGGATTCATCAAACTGGCCAACAATCAACGACTGGGAGGTGGTTGCTTCTCGATCTGGCTGCCCTAAACGGAAACTGTTAGAGGATAACGACAGGATCAGGATCTCAGATTATCTTGCTCATACTGATCAACCAGCTTAACCACCTGGACCTGGTACGATCGATACCATTTCTCCCGACCCAACTGTTGTGCCTGACAATGGGCTTGATCCTTTTTCCACTTACCAATCTGTTCCTCATCCCGCCAATAGGAGATCGATATCTCTCTATCCCCATCCTGGTAGGACTCAAAAGAGATGCAGCCATAATCTTCCATGGCGCGAGATCTCAACAGCGAAGCGGTCTCGTAGTAGGAGGGATCAAGATCCGCGATAACTGCTTTAAAGATGACAGCATACATGCTCATTTTCCATATCGGTACATCTCTCCCTTAAGCTTTGGGATCTTCTGTCGAGCCGGCGTCTCCCCAGCCACCACCACCCGGTGTTTCAATACTTAAAAGATCCCCACTTTCCACGTCCAGATTTACCTTGCCGGCCAACAGTTGGCCATTGTGACGATTCACACCGTTGCCACCTGCTCCGCCACCATCCACACCCCAGGGCCTGTTTCGTCTGCGTTCGGTCAATAGGGTCACCTGAGTTGGCGCCAGGAACCGGAAACTGCGCATCAGACCTTCACCACCCCGACGCCTACCCTGTCCGGCTGAATCCTTGCGCAAAGCATAACGTTCAATGCGTAAGGGAAAACGACTCTCAATCACCTCGATCGGTGTGTTTAAGGTATTGGTCATGTGCGTCTGCATACCACTTAAGCCACCCCCCAGGCGCCCAGCCCCCATGCCACCTCCGATGGTTTCATAGTAGTCCCAGCGTGCCCTGTCACGATCGCTGCCCATGGCCAGGTTATTCATACTGCCCTGGCTCGCCGCCGGAATCTCATCGGGTATCGCTTGCGCCAATGCGCCAAGTACCACATCCACGACACGCGTGCTGGTCTCCACATTGCCCGCCGCTACCGCAGCTGGACGACGGGCATTCAGCAGACAGCCCTCAGGCACAATCAACTGGATTGCATTGAAACTGCCTGCACAGGCCGGAGTCTGCTCAGGCATCAAACAACGGAAACAGTAGTAGACGGCCGCAGCGGCAACCGGCAAGGGACAGTTGATATTGCCGGGTACCTGCGGGGCTGTTCCTGTGAAATCCACAACCAATCGATCGGCCTCAACCCCGATCCTGACACGGATTGGAATATCCTGACTGCCCTGCCCATCATCATCCATCAGATCCTCGAAGCGGTACTCGCCCGGAGGCAAGCGTCTCAGAGCATCGCCGGCCAGTCGCTCCGCATAGGCATTGAGCGCAGTCAGACCGTTCAGAAAACCTGCCCTGCCCCATTCACCGATCAGCCGCTGCAGGCGTTTCAGACCATTCCGGTTGGCGCTGATCTGGGCGGCGAAGTCCCCTCTCGACTCGACCGGATTACGATTCTCCGCGGTGAGTTCCGCCAGGAAGGCCTCATCCAGTCGTCCCGCCTCAATCAATTTGCCTGGCGGTATGATCCGCCCCTCCTGGTGCAGATGATCCGAGACAGGCATCGACCCGGGCGAATCGGCACCGATGTCCGCATGGTGAGCCCGATTGACCACAAAAGCGCTCAACAGACCGTCACAAAAGAGGGGTGCGATCAGCGTCACGTCCGGCAGATGGGTTCCCCCCATGAAGGGATCGTTGAGTACCACCATATCCCCTTCCTGCCACTCGATTCGAGCGACAATATCCGCCATCGCATAGGCCATACTGCCGAGATGCACAGGGATATGGGCCGCCTGGGCAGAGAGTTCACCGGCCGCATCGAATACCGCACAGGAGAAATCCAATCGGTCACGGATATTGGGGGAGAAGGCCGCATTGCGCAGTACCGCACCCATCTCATCACACACCGCTTCGAGCCGGGAAGAAAATATACTTAGTTCAATAGGATCCATTTAAAAGTCGTCATCAATCAGTCAATCAAAAATGTTACTATTTTCCCTCACAACCTACCCAGTTGCATCCCCGCCATGGCACGGATAGAATAGCTGACTATTCTACTAGGTTTTTATCCACACCCCTGATCTGAGGGGAGAGTAAAGAATTTAATAACGCGACAACAAAGGAGTATTAACTCATGGCACATGAACTACCTGCCCTGCCCTATGCAATCGATGCCTTGGAGCCGGTGATCTCTCAGGAGACCCTGGAGTTCCACCATGGTAAACACCATAACACCTATGTGACCAATCTGAACAACCTGATACCAGGGACCGAATTCGAGAACGCCTCTCTGGAAGATATCATCATGAAGTCTTCCGGTGGCGTATTCAATAATGCGGCTCAGATCTGGAACCACACTTTCTACTGGAACTGTCTGCGCAGCCCGAACGATGACAATGCCCCGAGTGGTGCGCTGGCAGACGCCATCAACAGCACATTCGGTTCATTCGACGAGTTCAAGAAACAGTTCGCCACCTCAGGCGCCACCAACTTCGGTTCTGGATGGACCTGGCTGGTACAGAATGCAGACGGCAGTCTGGAGATCTTCAACACCTCCAACGCCGGATGCCCGATGACCTCGGGTAAAAAAGCACTGCTGACTGCCGATGTCTGGGAACACGCCTACTACATCGACTATCGCAATGCCCGTCCTGCCTATCTTGAAGCCTTCTGGAAGGTGGTTAACTGGGATTTCGTTGCCGACAACATGAGCTGATCCCCGCGACTCCCGACACAGTGTTGTGTCGGGAGATTCACCAGCCGACTCTCTACGACAATCCTCTCCCTCCCTCTCCATACTCTTAAATCGAAATCCTCAAAAGCTCAACGCTGTTTATTTCTCAAAAGTGTCACAGCTTCGGCATCAGCAGGAAATAAAGCCCTTTTATGGTGGCAGCCGGTATTCATGGAATCCAACTCAAGCACCATAATAATCTGAGGAATCGAGAATGCGATTGAAAAAGATGTTACAGACACTGGTAATTATCACGACAACCACCATTATGGTGAGCGGTTGTCTTGCCGGGAACAGAGATAATCGAGAGGATGACGAGCGCAAATATGAGCGGATTCGTCTGAGCACTCAACTGGGCCCCCGCCCTTTCTACCTGGTCGACGACATGGACGAGGGCGAACTTAAGCGGGAACTGCAGGCCTGCAGCAAAAAGAAGAAGTTTAAAAAGAGTGACTTTTCCATCGGCCACCGGGGCGCAGCGATGCAGTTTCCGGAACACACCGTGGAATCTTATGTAGCCGCAGCACGCATGGGTGCCGGCATTCTCGAGTGTGACGTCACCTTCACCAAGGATCGTGAACTGGTCTGCCGTCATTCACAATGCGATCTGCACACTACCACCAACATCCTGGCAACCCCACTGGCAGCAAAATGTTCCCAGCCTTTTATTCCCGCTGAGATCGATCCGACAAGTGGTGAGGTGATCACCCCGGCCTCGGCACGCTGCTGCACCAGTGACATCACCCTGGAGGAGTTCAAGACCCTGCAAGGTAAAATGGATGCGGGCAACCGGGCGGCAACCACGGTTGAAGCGTATCTGGATGCCACCCCAAGCTGGCGCACAGACCTCTATACGGGCAGCGGCACCCTGATGACCCATGCAGAGAGCATCGAGCTATTCCAACAACTGGGTGCCAAGATGACCCCCGAGCTGAAGTCTCCCAGCGTCGATATGCCCTATGAGGGTGACTACACCCAACAGGACTACGCCCAGCAGATGATTGATGAATACAAGGCCGCTGGTGTAAAACCCAAGCATGTGTTTGCCCAGTCATTCAACCTGGACGATGTACTCTACTGGATCAATCATGAACCCCGCTTTGGTAAGCAGGCCGTCTATCTGGACGGTAGCGACAATCCGGACCAGGCCAAACAGACCATCGATAGGATGTCCTATCTTGCCGAGCAGGGTGTGAACTATCTGGCGCCGGCCATGTGGGCGCTGGTTACGGCTGAAAATGGTGAGATCGTACCTTCCGAATACGCGATTGCGGCAAGAGCTCACGGCATCGACCTGATCACCTGGACCCTGGAGCGTTCAGGCCTGCTGGCCAATGGCGGTGGCTGGTACTACCAAAGCATCAGTGACGTCACCGACAACGATGGTGACATGCTGGTGCTGCTGGATGTGCTGGCACAGGATGTGGGTATCAAAGGTATCTTCTCCGACTGGCCGGCAACCGTAACCTTCTATGCCAACTGCAAAGGTCTGTAAACTGAATGACACTTACTTAAGAGAATAAACCGCAAATGAACGCCAATCACCGCAAAATGCCGCAAATAGCTTTAGCGATACGGTCTCTTTTTGTGTTGATTCGCGTCCATTTGCGGCTGATCTCATAAGATTGAGTTGCTGAATCAAAACTGATGAGGCACAAGTGTACAAAAGTAAGTGCCATTCCCGATGAACTCACTCTGATGGTCTGCCTTCAATCGACTGACATCACCTTGATCAGATTGGTACCGCCAGTTGCTTGGGTGGAACCACTGGTAGCGATCACCACATCACCGACCGTCAATAGGCCGCGATGTTTCGCCTGTTCGATGCAGTAGTCCACCTTCGCATCATCGTTATGCTCTGCGGCATCGAGTATCGGTATCACTCCCCAATTCATACACAATCGCCGGGTAACCCTGGGTGAATGGGTTACCGCCAGGATCGGACATTCCGGACGATGCTTGGAGATCAGGCGAGAGGTAAAACCACTCTCGGTGAGGCTGATGATCGCAGCCGCATGCAACTGATCGGCCATGGTGACAGCGGAATGGCTAACCGCTTCGGTGACCACGTTGGAGGTATGGGGCAGAATGTGTTGCAGATAACCGTATTCACGCAGCGAGGCCTCCGTGCGGACCGCCAGTCGTTCCATAGTGCTGACCGATTCCACCGGATAGTCTCCCATGGCGGTTTCACCGGACAGCATCAACGCGGAAGAGCCATCCAAAATGGCGTTCGCCACGTCGCTGGCTTCCGCCCGGGTCGGCTTGGGGTTCTGCTCCATCGAGGCCAGCATCTGAGTGGCGGTAATCACCGGCTTGCCATTACTGACGGTGATACGGATGATCTTCTTCTGCATACTGGGTACGTCCGCCAACGGTAACTCCACCCCCATGTCACCCCGGGCCACCATGATGCCGTCAGCGGCGATGACGATCGATTCCAGATTTTCAATACCGGCTCGATTCTCGATCTTGGCAATGATAGGAATCTTGCTATTCCTTTCCGCCAGGATCTCTCTCATACGCTCGATTTCCACAGCCTGCTGAATGAATGAAGCGGCAATATAGTCCACCTCATTGTCAGCCGCGAAAGTGAGCTCCTGCAGAATATCGTCGCGCTGAGCCGTCTCGACGGCGGTCATCGATAATTGGGTGTTGGGCAGATTGACCCCTTTGTTCTCCTTTAAAATGCCACCCAGCACCACGGTACAGCTGATCTCATCACCCGCCACCGCATCGACAGTCAACTCCATGGCGCCATCATCGAGCAGGATTACATCACCCGGCCCCACCTCCTGACTCAGTCGATGATAGGTGACGGACACCCCTTGCTCATCACCAGGCCGATCATCTGTGTAGAGTGAAAAACGACCGCCTGAATGTAACTCGACGACACCCTGTTGCAGTTGGCCGGTGCGGATCTCGACGCCACGGGTATCGATCATGATGGCAACAGGTATCTGTAAGTTTTCCGACGCCTGTCTGATCCGTGCGATGCGCTGTTCGTGCTCTCGATAACTGCCGTGCGACAGATTCAATCTCGCCACACTCATCCCGGCGCGGATCATCGCTTCGAGGGTCTCTACACGATCAGAGGCTGGGCCAATGGTTGCGACTATCTTGGTCTTTCGTATCGATGGGATGGACATGGGTATTCTTTTTAATTCGGCAGCCCTGTCTGTCGCCAGGGCTTGCAACATGCACCTCTGATCAAACTATAACCAGAGTACGGATCGACACGCTGGATCCCTGTTTTTTTTACCTGGATAGCAGACGACTTCTTCGGCATTCATGAACGCCTGAATTTGTTTAAATGCCGTTTTACCAAAGATCCGATGTACCTTTTTGGTTGGATGTATGCCATCCCAAAACAGATATCTATTGGGTTTTTTGCAGCTTGACGGTTGCTGATCAGGCATCACACAAGCATCCTCGACATTGGTCATTTTAAATGCTTCGGGATTATCTACAATCTGTCGTGTGATGGCGGCAAAATCCATACGGATGATTTTCAGTCCAGGAGAACTCTGCTCCAATACATCGAGCAATCCGGCCAACTCGCTGTTGAATTTGGCGGAGAGTATCGCCGCTCCCAAGGCCGCCCCGGGAAGCACCGTGTCCAGTCTGCGTACTGCAGGCGTAACCGAGAGATCAGGTACGTTTGCGACCATCAACGTCGTTGCACCCTCACTGTAGAGGGCAATGATTGCATCTGATATTGCGCTCAGTGCATTGGCAATGATCTCCGCACTGAGCAATCCGCTGCTGTCTTGAGCCAGGGCAGACACCGCATCCCGCACATCATTGCCGCCAAGCGCCAGCACATAGAGCGCACGACCGGAAACCTGACCCTGGGCATCTGCCAAAAACAGTCCCAATTGGCTCGTCAAATTGATATTCTGTCCAGAATCCCTGGCCCGGGCGCCACCAACCGCATAGTTGGTCATCTTCAATTCATCCTCATTCTCCCCTTTGAAGGCGGGCCCTGCGCTCTCTTCCAGGTCGAGTTTTTTGGCAAACCGCTCCACCCAGGTTTTGCCATTACTGAAATGGTTTCCACCTCTGGCATAGGGTGCATTCGGCACCAAAAACGGATCAAGAGTGCTATAGGGTGGCTTGAGTGCGATTCCGGTCAGATAGAATGCGTTACCCGGATCGGAGAGACTGTCACCAAACACCACTAAACGCTCAAAAGGTTTACCGGCTGTCGCCAACCCCGGCACGAGCAGTAAACCGACAACCAGATATATCAGGACTGCTGCTAAATTCCGCCTCATCACTGTTGACCCCCTTTTATTATTAATCCGGCATCACCTGTTTCCACGCAAACAGAGTCTTTGACGACAACAGGCTGCCGATGTTCCCTGGATATCCATGAGCTGAAACCGTGGGCCGATCTATTCTTCAGCCACCTCCCCGTCTGAAGCTTAGCTCAAATCTGCGAAAAAAATCGGCCACCTGTTGTGGCGAGGCGGTATGAAAGAGAAAGTCGACTTTGGTGCGGGGCATCGATAGAGCGCCCATTCTGACCAACTGCTCCTCGGCGAGCAGAATCTCCATATCAAGACCGTCCCTGGTGATCAAAAACTTCGTTCCCTGTTCCTCCACCCTTATCGGGTAGTCACGCTTCATAGGCTGGAGACTGCGCAGAAAATCGCGATGGGTAATCGCCATCAAGCGGGATTCCCGGTGATCCACCGCGCTGCTCAGCCCCCGGCAACCGGGGGCCAGAGCGCAATGCTGTCCCCGTCCTGCAAGCAGTGACTCTCTCTCTGGGACGGCGGTACGAAGAGTCCGTTGCATACCACCAGATGGGCCTGCTCCCTGGGTACCTGATACTTGTCCATCAGATCGTAGACCGTGGACCCGTCGGCCATTTCTACCATAACCGCATGATCCTTGGCGCCAGCCGGCAAATAGCTCATCAAGCTTGCAAACAGCTTAAACTCCACCTGGATCATGGTGACACCACACACCCAAGGTAGGCCTCCATCAATCGGGTTGGATCCTTCATCAAACGCCCTTTCCACTCCCCCAGTGGAACCCGGCTGCGGATCAGCCCGCGTAACACACCGATATGTTGGGTGTGTCCCAAACTGCTCGCACCGACCAGGTAGTCCCCGTCGAACTCAAGCCGCAGATAGCGGTAGTTATCCCGATCGAGAAGCACAGACTGTTCACCATTTTCCACCCCCATCCACTGCCCGAAGGAGGATGAGATCAGCCCCAGGGTATCGAGCACATTCATGTTCAGACTGCCACGATGCTCGACAGCAGCGTCGCGGACCATGTTGATTGCCGCCATCCGGCCATGCTCGACCGAAGTGGGCTGTATCGCCTGCACCTGATTCAGACCGGTGGAAAAATCCAGCCCCTGGGCCACATCACCGGCCGCATAGATATCCGGGAAGTTGCTCTGAAAGTGGGCGTTGACCACGATACCGTCATTGATCTCAATGCCCGAACCTTCGAGAAACTCCGTATTGGCGCGTACCCCCATTGCGGTGATCACCAGGTCTGCTGTCAGCCTCTCACCATTATCCACAGCGAGCTGTAACCCACCCCCCTGCTGAGTGATACTGGTAACCCCGGCATTGGTGTGCACATCCACCCCTTTGCTTTCACACCAGCCTTGCAGCAGTTCACTGGCCACTGGATCCATCATTCTGGCTACCATGCGCGGCGCCTTTTCCACAACCGTCAGGTTGACCTTCCGCATCACCAGAGCTTCCAGGATGATGCAACCGATGAAACCGGCGCCAATCAGCACCACTGAGCTACCAGGCTGGGCCCGTTCCACGATCGCCCGGGTATCTGCCATGGTCCAGCAGTTGTGTACCCCGGGCAGATCGATACCCGGTATCGGTGGCTTCAGGGGGGTTGCTCCCGTGGCAATCATCAAACGGTCATATTCCAGCTCAGAGCCGTTCTCCAGCACGACCCGTCGATTTTGCGGATCGACCCGGCTCACCGGTCCATCGACCAACTCGATTTGACGTTCCGCATAGTGACTGTCGTTCTGCCTCAGATAGGTACCATGTTCCTCGATCTTCTCAACCATCAGATAAGGGATTGCCATTCGCGAATAGGGTGGCTCCGGCTCGCCACCGATCAGCGTAATACGACACTGGGGATCTTCTTCACGCAGGGTATCGCAAGCGGTAACGCCTGCCGGACCTGCGCCAATTACTACATAGTGCATTCACGGCCTCCTAAAAATCGTGCCCCTCGTGGGGGCACGGCCATCAGCTATCTTCAGCGATACATCACCCCAGTCCGAGGCGTTTTCGAGTCTCGTCTGTCGGCACGCCATCAGCGCTCCAGCCCCGCAGCTCATAGTACTCAGGCAGCATCTGATCCAGGTCGTTGACCCGACCCTGGGCCGGCCCCACATTGGCCGCTTCCTTCAGCAACCGTTTCGGCAGGGTGTCGTCTGCAGCCGTCAGTCCCGCCTTCAGATTGAACTCTCGCTCCATGTTCCAGACCCGTTCGCCCAGTTCCGCCATCCGCTCGGCAGTCCACTCACCTTCACAGGCGCCATCCACCTGGGGCGCGATATCCTCCAGGGACCAGGCAAAGGTGGTAAACAGACAGAGACCACTCGAGTCCACCGCCGCCGTGGCATCCTGAAAGGCCTTGACCAGACCGGCCTTGCCCTCGGTTGCCAATGGATCGGTCTTCTCAGGAATACCCAACACTTCCGAGGCAACCGTATAACCCCGCAGATGACAGGCCCCCCGGTTGGACGTGGCGTAAGCCAATCCCATACCCTGGATACCCCGTGGGTCGTAAGCCGGGAACTCCTGTCCTTTGACGGTCATGGAGAGTTCGGGATGGCCATACTTTTCACAAAGCCGCTTCGATCCCAGACCGAGGTCCTTACCGAACCCTTCACCACTGACCAGCGCCTCCACAGCCCAGACCAGACTTTCAGCGGAACCGAACTTCAGCTCATGGCCACCGGTCTCCGCGGTGCTGATGGCGCCGATTTTATAGAGCTCCATCGCCGCTGCGACGGTGGAACCGAATGAGATGGGATCAAAACCATCCTCATTACAGATGAAGTTCACGTAGGTCAGCGCGTCCAGATCATCGACGCCGGTATCCGGGCCCAGTGCCCAGGCGGCTTCATACTCGAGACCACCGGAATTGCCCCAATACTGAGGCTTGTTCTCGACTGAGAAGTGTCCCTTGTCGATGGTGGAGATACGCCCACAGGCGATGGTGCAGCCAAAACAACCTGCGTTTGTGGTGAGATTGGGTTTACCGTCAGAGGGTCGATTCTCATGCATCGCCTCACCGGAAACATTCTGTGCCCCTTCGAACTGAACTTCTTTCATATTACGGGTCGGCAGAGCACCAATCTCGTTGATCACATTCATCAGCACCTGGGTGCCGTAGGTCGGTAGACCCTGTCCAGTGACCGCGTTCTCGGCGAGCACCTGCTTGCCGGCATTGACCGCCTGCATGAACTTCGCCGGATCTTTGATGTTGCCAACCCCGAGGGTGCCGCGTATGGCAACCGCCTTGAGATTTTTCGATGCCATCACCGTACCCACACCGGAACGACCGGCGGCACGATGCAGATCATTCACTATCGCCGCATAGAGACAACCCTCTTCAGCGGAGCGACCTACCGCGGCGACTCGCAGCATTGGATCCTGATGTTGTGCATGCAGCCACTCGTCGGCCTCCCAGACACTCTTACCCCAGATCTCATCGGCCGAGCGCAGCTCCGCCTTGTCGTTGACCAGATAGAGATAGACAGGATTGGCCGAGCGGCCTTCGAAGATGATCATATCCCAGCCGGCGTTATGCATCTCCGCACCGATGAACCCACCGGAGTTGGAACAGGCGATACAGTTGGTCAAAGGACCTTTGGTGACCACCGAGTACCTTCCTCCGGTGGCCGCCATGGTGCCGGTCAGCGGACCGGTGGTCATAATCATCTTGTTTTCAGGACTCAGTGGATCAACCTTTGGATCGATCTCTTCAACAAGATATTTGCTCGCCAGGCCGCGCTGTCCCAGATACTCCTGCGCCCATGCCATGTTCAACGCTTCCGAAGTGCAGGTGCCGTTTGTGAGGTTTACCCGAAGTAATTTTCCAGACCAAGACATATTGAGTACCCTCCGATTACGCTGTAGCGGTAGAGCCAGCGTCAGTTTTACCTGCCCATTGGCGCATTTTTTCAAATCCGGTCTGATCCGAATCCACATAGGTGATGGCCCCGGTCGGGCAGGCCTTGGCACAGGCCGGATCACCACCGCAAAGATCACATTTGATTACTTTGCCGGTACCGGCGTTGTAATTGACCGTACCGAAAGGACAGGCAATGGTGCAGACCTTGCAGCCAACACACAATGAGGCACTGACCACTTTTGCACCGCTATTCACATCCAGTGAAATAGCATCGACCGGGCAGGCCTGCATACACCAGGCTTCGGCACACTGTGTACAGGTGTAAGGCACAAAACGACCTTCATGATGAAAGGTGAAGACCCGTATCCTCGATTTCGAGGGATTGAAAATACCCTCATTCTCATAGGAACAGGCCATCTCACACTGAACACATCCTGTGCACTTATCCGCGTCAATAAGCAGGGATCTCTGCATGCTTTTATTCTCCTTCCTTCATGGTATACCTGAGTTGGACAGGCACAGCACTTCAGGTTGAGTCTCAAATTGATGCAAAACAGTCGGCGTCACCGATTGTTTTAGCGATGATTATATTGTCTGGCCAGGCACAAATAGTGCCGGCAGCCGAATATGGATTGACGATGAAAAATGTACATACACAGTAGTTATGAAATCTTATATTTCTGTGTATTTAACCGCTGGTTTTTTTCTAGAGTAGTTGGGAAATATTTTTTCTACAACTATTTTCAGAGCGAGAATCGCACGTGCCAAATGACGGGAAAAATAACGACAAATAATGACAACAAAGCATAGTGGAATGACAAAATGTCACGTATAGGGAAAACGGATCTGAACGCCCAACTCACCTATGCGCGAGAGCGTTCGACATTTCCCTTAACCACTACCGGACGGCAATCAGGAAGTTCTCGGCACAGATTCAGCCTGCTCAATCCTTTGCAGGCACCCATCCACACTTCAGCGAAAACGGTGATGTCGGAACAGGGTCTTGCCCGCGATCAAGGATCGATTAGCTTGCGCGCAGCAGGGATATGAACGCTTCTGCCACATCATTGTTCAGATTGGATCTTGTACGTGCTATCCAGAGTGTCCGTTTGATCCTGAGACCCTGAATCTTAATGTGGTAGAGAGAGCCGTTGCGCAGCCCGTCGTCAACCGTGAATCTGGGCAGGAAACTGACATGGCGACCATGCTGCAGCATCTCGACGATGGTATCGGTAGAACCCACTTCCATCGTCACAGGCAGAGTGCCTACCCCAATATCCTTGAGCGCTTTATCCAGGGTAAGGCGCATTGAAGAGCGGGCCTCACGCAACACATAGTGAAGTTTTTCCAGATCGGTCACCGGCAACAGACCGCAGCCCCAGAGGGGGTGGTCGGGGCCGCAAACCAGCACCAGCTCATCGTCGAGCCACTTCTGCACCAGGATATCCGGATGGTCCGGCGCCTGCTCCAGCAAAGCCAGATCGGACAACCCGGTTGCCAGGCGTCGTTGAATCCGCCGCGAATACCCCATCCGGCTGTCGATGTTGTATTGGGGGTAGAGTTCAGCAAACCTGAGCAGAAGATCAGGCAGCATATGCTCACCGATGGCGAAGTTGACTTCGAGACGCAGGCGGTTCTGTCCGCTGGAGAGGGAGTCGAGATCATCCAACAGGCTGAGCTGATGATCGAGCACCAGACAAGCATACTCGTAGACTTTTTCACCGGCCGAGGTCAGCTCCAGACGCCTCCCTTCACGATGCATCAGGGCTACGCCATAACAGACATCCAAGCTGCGCAGCCGCTTGGTCACCGCAGGTTGCCCCACATGCAGCACCTGTGCAGCCGGTGAGACACCCCCCCGCTCGACCACCTCTTTCAGGGTAGCCAGGCTGTTCATATCAGGTAGACTTCTATATTCCATATGGGAATATTAAAACATTTTTATTTATTTGAACAGTTAGCCCAGAAAAGGCAATATGCCCCCACTTTCGCTGGCTGGCATAGCGAACAGACCTGCCCCAAGACTTCTTTGTCTTTGCAGCAACATTTCCAAACAGGAATGAACCAAACCGACAGAACAACAACAGGTTGTCTGCTGTTTTGCTATTTCAGCCGGCTGATAAACGACCAATCTCATGGAGTATTAACAAGTGAATGCGTTGCCGAATACCCTGCAACTAACCCCCGAAAGGAACCGTCTATCGATCAAACAGCTGGTTGCCGGAGGCATCTTCCTGGCTGTCGCCCTGGTGCTGGCCAACCTCGTGCCGACCATCGAGATCGCCTGGGTCAGTGTGATTCTGTTGCTTACCATCTACCTGTTCGCATTTGAAATTGTGGCGGTGGATGTCGCCGCCGCCAGCATCATGGTGTTACTCGGTCTAACCAGTCTGCTGGCACCCTTTATGGGGCTTGAACAGGGCCTGGTGAACAATCAACACCTGTTTGACGGTTTCTCCTCCAATGCGGTGATCTCGATCATCGCGGTGATGATCATTGGCGCCGGATTGGACAAGACCGGCATCATGGGCAGTGTCGCCGCCTTCATCCTCAAGATCGGCGGCACCACCGAGAGCCGCATCATTCCGATCATCTCCGCCACCGTCGGATTTATCTCCTCGTTCATGCAGAACGTGGGGGCAGCCGCTCTGTTTCTGCCGGTCGTATCCCGAATCTCTGCCCGCTCCGGGCTGCCCATGTCACGCCTGTTGATGCCGATGGGTTTCACCGCCATTTTGGGCGGCACCATGACCATGGTTGGTTCCAGCCCGCTGATTCTGCTGAACGACCTGATCCTGACCTCCAACAAGGCACTGCCTGAAGCTCAACAGATGGAGACCTGGGGGCTCTTTTCCGTGACCCCGATCGGGGTTGCCCTGATCCTCACCGGAATTCTCTATTTTGTCATTGCCGGCCGCTTTGTACTGCCTAAAACCAAGAGTGAAAGCAGCACCAGCGGTACCGATCCAATGCAGTACTTTCAGGATGTCTACGGACTCTCCTACCACCTCTCCGAAATGGTGGTCACCGATGACAGCAGCCTGATCGGTAAAGAGCTCGATGAGGTGGAAACCCGCTATCGGGTCAGGATCATTGCCACCAAGATCTCCGGCGAAGCCAACCGGATCGGCCCGGGTGCCCTGGCCCGCGATGTGGCCATCCAGGCAGGCATGGTGCTTGGTGTGGTTGCCGATCCAGAGTCGTTGGACAATTTTGTCTCTTCCTTCAACCTGAAGAAGCGCGACGCACTGCGTACCTTCGCCAGTGATCTCTCCGCCAACCGGGCCGGTATTGCGGAGGTGGTCATTCCACCCAGCTCCTCACTGATCGGCAAAAGCGCCAGAGATGTCTGGATGCGTAAGACCTATGGTTTGGCGATGATCGGTCTGCACCGCAATGGCGAGACCATGCGGGAAGGCGAGGATATCCGCAACATGCCCTTCATGGCAGGCGACACCCTGGTGGTCCATACCCCCTGGGACGTACTGCCAAGAATCGAGAAGGATAAAAACTTCGTCGTGGTAACCACCGAATATCCCCACGAAGAGTTGCGCCCGCACAAAATCGGATGGGCGATGCTGTTTTTCGGCATTGCCCTATCGATGGTGCTGTTTACCGATATCCGTCTCTCCGTCGCCCTGCTGACCGGCGCCATGGGCATGGTGATCTCCGGGGTTCTCAATATCGAAGAGGCTTATGAGGCGGTCAGCTGGAAAACCGTATTCCTGCTCGCTTCGTTGATTCCGTTGGGCCTGGCGGTGGAAACCACGGGAACCGCAAAATGGATCGCTGAGCAGGTTCTGTTCGTGGTCGGCGATATGCCGATCTGGGTGATACAACTCGCCGTTGCCATTTTGGCCACATTTTTCACCCTGGTCATGTCCAACGTGGGAGCAACCGTGCTGCTGGTTCCCCTGGCGGTTAATATTGCCATCGGCGCCGGCGCCAATCCCGCCGTTTTTGCACTCACCGTAGCGATTGCGACCTCCAACTCATTTCTCATTCCCACCCATCAGGTGAACGCCCTGATTATGGGGCCGGCGGGTTATCGTGTTGCGGATTTCATGCGTGCCGGCGGAATCATGACCGTGCTCTTTTTGACTGTCATGATGTTGGTGATGAACCTGGTTTTCTAACCCTGCGATTCTAGTGTACTGACTCATACTAATAGGTCAGTACACTAGGGCCTGCAACCAGCTGACAAACCTGGCTGCAGGCCGGCACAGGGCGGCCTGACTTTATATAATTCACAGGTTCGTCGTGTCTGTTCACGACAGAGATAACGCAAAAGCCTGCATAAAACCACTGATAACCGGTCTCATACAAAGCCCGGCTCTTCGGACGAAAAATCAAACAACAGTAAAAATCAGACGTCTGAATTGTTGTTCGTTAAGAATTAAAGTACTATTCCAGTCCAGCCAATAATAAGAATCTTACAATCTTCCATTTGCATAATCTCGCACCATAGACTCCTGCCAGGCATGGTAGACTCTAAGGTAAGAGGTTTGGTTTTTTGCAGAGCACCGCATCGGCACATGTCAGATACTCGAGTCATTAAACGCTATAACGCCTACTACAAAGGCTGGTGCCTGGCATTTGGTGAACATACGGCGGATTATGATGATGAGCGGGATATCAGCTGGCTGTTTGGTGACCAGCGGATGGGATTGATTCTCTCGACCAACCTGCTGAAGCGTGCGCAGCAGGAACTGCTCGGCCACCAGTCGATCCCCGAACTGTTGCTCGGCAACCACTCCGTCGCGTTCAACAGCTTCGATTTCTCCCTGCAGGATAAGATCGATCTGCAGAACATCCGGAGGTTCAAAGAGTTTCTGCTAGCCGGGAATGAGATGCATATGTTCCTGTGCAATCACCTGATCTATCCATCCAAGACCCGCATCCTGACATTTTCAACCCAAAAGCCTCTGATCATCATGTACAAAGAGATGCAACCGTTGAAACTGACCATCCAATAATCCCATTCGACAATTCATCCGCCACCAATTCCAGATCAATTCGCAGATCGTCAAACTCTGATACCCTGCTTCTGTTACACACTTTCTAACAGCGTTTAGAATTACCCTATCGAACGATAGATATGATTAACCCGGCAACTCAGTATGTCGTGCTCAGGGCCTCAAGCAGACCCTCCCGACAGGAGACCATGAAGTGAAACACTCATTGCTACTCCGCTTTGGAACCGTCATTACGATACTCTTCATCCTGGCACTCTCAGGGATGATCAGTTCGGTGATCTTTGCCGAGACCGCAGAAGGCTATGCGGCGGCCATCAATCAGGCAGGCACATTGCGCATGCAGTCATACCGCATTGCCAGCAGTCTGGTACACGGTAATCCGCACAGCAATCATCCAGGCAACAGATCCAGGCTCCTGGTGGATGAGTACAATCAGCGCCTTTATAGCCCACGCATTCACGATGTACTGGCGAAAGGTACGGGAGACGAGGTCAACAACACCTACCAAAGAGTTGAGAGCCAGTGGCAACAGCTGATGCTACCCAACCTCAACGACTACCTGACGATGATTGAAGCGTCAGATCCAGCCACCCAAGTGGCGGAAGAAATCAATACCAGCCGACAGACCTATCTCGCTCTGGTGGATGGCTTCGTGGATGACATCCACAGTTTCGTTGAAGCACTGGAGATTGAAGCGGAACTGAAAAACCAGCAACTCAGACTGATCCAGATCATCCTGCTTGGCCTCACGTTTCTGGTCGCCCTGGTAAGCCTCTACCTGACAAAAATTTCCGTTTTGAATCCCCTGCGCAATCTACTCGCCTGCGCCAAAGCAGCGCGCCACGGTGATTTTTCAGTACGCAGTCGATTCTTAAGTGAAGATGAACTGGGTCAGCTCGGCCATGCTTTCAATCTGATGGCAGACAACCTGTCTGTTATCTATTCAGACCTGGAATTTCGCGTGGAGGAGAAAACCCAGGATCTGGAACAGAGTAATCGCACCCTCGAACTGCTCTACTCCACAACCAAACGATTGAGCGATTCATCTCTGAATGAGCAGGTTCTGATTGCCGTGATTCATGACATCGAGGCCCTGCTCGGGGTCAATAACGGGACAATCTGCCTGGGTCAACCCGGAGACCATCAGGCCTATCGGTATGCCTCGACCAGAAGCAAAGACATTCTGCTCAACGACCGCAAGGATGGCCAGTGTGCGATGTGCCTGGGTGAGGGGGAAACCCACAGTTTTCAGACCTGTGACCCAGCCACTGGAAAACAGATCAATATCTTTTCAACACCGATTCGGGACAAAACCCAGTACTACGGCATCCTGATGGTCGAGCTGCAGACCTCGCAAATGCTGGAGGATTGGCAGGCACGTCTGCTGGAAACCGTTGCCAGCCACATTGGACTGGCGATCTCGGTCACTCAACAAGATATCCAAAACCGAAAAATGTCCTTGATGGAAGAGCGTAGCGTCATCGCCAGAGAGTTACACGATTCGATTGCCCAATCACTCTCCTATTTGAAGATTCAGGTGGCACGCCTCGAAAAAGCCCTGAACGACGATCTGCCGAAAGAGGATGTGCTACAGATCAGCTCCGTACTGAGATCGGCTTTGAATGGTGCCTATCGACAATTGAGAGAGCTGCTCACCACCTTCCGCCTCAGAGTGACTGATGCGGATCTCGGTCGGGTGATCAGTCAGACCGTGGAAGAATTTGCCAATCGCTCCGGCATTCCCATTGAATTCATCAATACTCTGGGTAACTGCCAATTTACACCGAATGCCGAGATTCATATCATTCAGATTATAAGAGAAGCCCTATCCAACGTGATACGTCATGCGAATGCTACCGAGGCAAGAGTAAGTTTGGAGTGCGACCACCAGGGTCTGGTGACGGTCAACATCGAGGATAACGGCATTGGCATCGATGATGAAGGTGATATGATGCAACACTATGGGCTGCCGATCATGAAAGAGCGGGCAGAACATCTGGGCGGCGAACTACGCATCAATGAGTCGCCGATAGGCGGAACACAAATCAATCTGGTTTTCACGATCGCTGATATCTCGAACCGGGAGTCACAACGTCTTTTTACTGAGCAATTAAAAGATGCCTGAACAACACTACACCCTGCTGGCAATCGACGATCATCCACTTTTCAGAAAAGGTGTCTCCGATCTGATCGATATGGACCCGAGCCTTGAACTGATCGGTGAAGCGGCCAACGGCGAGGACGGCCTGGTGCTGGCACGAGAGTTCAACCCGGACCTGATCCTGCTCGATATCAATATGAAGGGTACCAACGGCCTGGATACCCTGAAAGCCATCAAGAGTTTTCACCTCGATTCCCGCATACTGATGCTTACCGTCTCGGATAATGAAGAGGATGTACTCGCGGCACTGAAAAACGGTGCCGACGGCTATCTGCTGAAGGATATGGAACCGGAAGATATTCTCAAGTCGATCCGCAAAGCGGTAGAGGGCACAGTAGTCATCAGCGACCATTTGACCCAACTGCTGGCCAAAGCGTTACGCGAGGACGACAGACTGGATCAGCAATCCAGCATGCCGGATCTCACCTCGAGGGAAAACGAGATTCTTCAGCATATTGCCCAGGGACTGAGTAACAAGCAGATTGCCACAAATCTTGCCATCTCCGAAGGCACTGTCAAAGTGCATGTCAAACATCTGCTGAAAAAGCTCAACCTCCACTCCAGAACCGAGGCGGCCGTTTGGGCCCTCAACCGGGGAAAAAAACCTGCCAGCTGAGTTTCTCTCAACGGCCTATATTGACCAAATGCGCTCACCGACACCTGCAAACCACCTCGCCAGCCACTCATTACCCATAACGAATTAGAAACTACTCACATCTGGGTATATACCTCTACCAATATATTGGTAAGTTGCTGTTTTTTATTATTTTTTTCTTAAGTTTTCGAGTTGTTTCTTGATCAGAATCAAAGCAGTATTAAGGGCCTGGTGAAACACTTTCAGAAGCAAAAATATTGTGCCTCTTAAAGGCCAATCAAATTCGACTGAACTCTATCAAACGAGGTCGCAACTGTTGCCAAGAAACATCGACAGATCGCAGTTTTTACGTGGTGACTTGAGAGGTCGACAAAGCGAGATACGGCCACCCTGGTCGCAAACCGAAAGCCGCTTTACAGAACTTTGCGAACGCTGCAACGACTGTATCGAAGCCTGCCCCCAGAAGATCATTACCCGAGGCTCTGCCGGTTTTCCAAAAATCGATTTCTCTGCCGCACACTGCACATTTTGTGGCGACTGTGTGAAGGCCTGTAAACATCAGGCGCTGGGCTTTGACAGCGATCCGAACCTGGCACCCTGGCACCTCGAACTGAGTATCGAAAACAACTGTCTGTCGCAAAACGGCGTAGTCTGCAGAAGCTGCGGCGATATCTGCGAAGAAGCCGCCATCTGCTTCAAGCTTGCGACTCGGGGGCGTTCTTTTCCACAGGTTGATCAGCAAAAGTGTAACAGTTGCGGAGCCTGTATTTCAGTTTGCCCCAGTCATTCCATTTCCATACTGCCAGGCACACAGACCCAAGCGGCCTGACAGACCAATGCGAGGAATAAGCCATACATGAATATATGCAGCCTGATCGTCTATACCCAACCCGACAAGGGCCCCCAGGTCTCCAAGCGTCTCGAGCAGTACCAAGGCGTAGAAGTCCACGGTGGAATGATCGAGGACAAACTGATTGTTACCGTGGAAGACGAGGGTGAATCCATGTCACCGGTTTCAGACACCATGAATGAACTGCGCAATGTGGATGGCGTGGTGAGCACAACTTTGATTTATCACTATGGCGGTGAAGAGTCGATGGAGGAAATGAACCGTGAAATTAACTAGAAGAGAGTTTATAAAAAGTAATGCTGTTGCAGCCGCCGCATCTGTGGCCGGCGTCACCCTTCCTATGTCCAGCAGTGTTGCAGCGGACGCTGATGACGGTATCCGCTGGGACAAAGCGGCCTGCCGTTACTGCGGTACCGGCTGCAGTGTGCTGATGGGGGTGAAAGACGGCAAGGTGGTTGCCAGTCAGGGTGATCCCGATGCACCGGTCAACAAAGGGCTTAACTGCATCAAGGGTTACTTTCTGCCGAAGATCCTCTACGGAGAGGATCGCCTGACCAAACCTTTGCTGCGGAAAACCAACGGCAAGTATGACAAGAACGGCAAGTTCGAAGCCGTTAGCTGGGAAGAAGCTTTCCAGACCATGGCGGATAAATGGATTGCCGCACGCAAGGCCAAAGGGCCGAAGGGTGTGGGTATGTTCGGCTCCGGTCAGTGGACTGTCTGGGAGGGCTATGCCGCACAGAAACTGTTGAAAGCGGGTTTTCGCTCCAACAGCCTGGAACCCAATGCACGCCACTGTATGGCCTCTGCGGTAGGCGCCTTCATGCGCGCCTTCGGCATCGATGAACCGATGGGCTGTTACGACGACCTGGAACATGCCGATGTGTTCGTACTGTGGGGCGCCAACATGGCGGAGATGCACCCGATTCTCTGGTCCCGCCTCACCGATACCCGTCTGACCAAGCCCGGTTGTGAAGTCCACGTACTCTCGACCTTCGAGCATCGCTGCTATGAGTTGGCGGACAACGGTATGGTGTTCGAGCCCCAGACCGATCTGGCGATCCTCAACTACATCGCCAACTACATCATCCAGAACAAGGCCTATAACAAGGAGTTTATCGACAAGCACGTCAATTTCACCAAGACCCCGACCGATATCGGATACGGTCTGCGTGCTTCCGATCCCCGCGAGAAGGCCGCTAAAAACCGCAACAAGGGCAAGCTCACCAAGATCAGTTTTGAAGAGTATGCCAAATCGGTTGAACCTTATACCCTGGAGTACACATCCAAGCTCTCCAAGGTACCAAAGGACAAACTGCTGAAACTGGCCAAGGCCTATGCGGATCCCAACAAGAAGGTCGCATCCTACTGGACCATGGGCTTCAACCAACATACCCGTGGCGTGTGGGTCAACGGTCTCTGCTACAACGTCCATCTGCTGATGGGTAAGATCGCCGAACCGGGCAACAGCCCCTTCTCCCTCACCGGCCAGCCTTCCGCCTGCGGCACCGCCCGCGAAGTCGGCACCTTCACCCACCGCCTGCCGGCGGATCTGGTGACCAAAAAGGATGCCCACTGTAAATTTGCCGAGAAGACCTGGAAGCTGCCTGCGGGCACGATTCCCCGGGCGAACGGTAAAACCGACGGCGCCGACCAGACCGACATCAGCGGCAAACCCATGGGTAAGACCCTGATCCATGCCGTGGCCATGCATCGTGCCCTCAATGACGGCAAGATGAACACCTTCTGGGTAATGTGTAACAACAACATGCAGGCCGCCGCCAACATGAATGACGAGAGTTATCCCGGTTGGCGCAATCCTGACAACTTCATTACCGTATCCGACCCCTACCCGACGGTATCGGCCCAGGCAGCTGACCTGATTCTGCCGACCGCCATGTGGATCGAAAAGGAGGGTGCCTATGGTAATGCGGAACGGCGTACCCAGTTCTGGCGCCAGCAGGTTGCCGCACCCGGCGAGGCGAAATCCGACGTCTGGCAGGTTATGGAGTTCGCCAAGTATGTCAAAGTGAAAGACGTCTGGCCCGAAGATCTGATCGCCAAGGCGCCTGAGTATGCCGACAAGACTCTGTTCGATGTGCTCTTTGCCAACGGCCAGGTCGACAAGTTCCCGGTGGAACAGGTCACCGACAGCCGGGGCAACAAGTACGAAAACGATGAGTCCAAGGACTTCGGTTTCTATGTGCAGAAAGGGCTGTTCGAAGAGTATCGCCTGTTCAACTCTGCCGAGGGAATCCCGAAGAAAGGCCACGAAATGGCCGACTTCGACTCCTACCACAAGGTCCGCGGCCTGCGTTGGCCGGTGATCGATGGCAAGGAGACTCTGTGGCGCTTCCGTGAAGGTTACGACCCCCATGTCGCCAAGGGTGAAGGGGTGAAATTTTACGGCAAGCCCGATGGTCGAGCCAACATCATCACCGCTCCCTATGAGCCGGCCGCCGAGCCGCCGGATAAAGAGTACGATCTGTGGCTCTGCACCGGCCGTGTCTTGGAGCACTGGCACTCAGGCTCGATGACCCGTCGTGTCCCCGAGCTCTACCGGGCCGTTCCGGATGCGGTGGTCTACATGCATCCCAAGGATGCCAAGAAACGGCGTCTGCGCAATGGTGCACTGGCCAAGCTCACCACCCGCCGCGGCGAGATCGTCTGTAAGGTCGACACCAAGGGCAGAAACAAATGTCCTGAGGGGCTGGTTTTCGTGCCCTGGTTCGATGCGGGACGCCTGGTCAACAAGCTGACTCTGGACCAGACCGATCCGCTCTCGAAAGAGACGGACTACAAGAAGTGCGGTGTCAAGATCAGCCGGGCTTGATCGGCTAAAGTCGGGATCGTGGTGCGGCCATGCCGCACCCGCCCGCGGCACTGATCAGCTACGGCACCGCCGTAGCTGAAACCTGAAACAACTGAAAATCTTTGTTAACGATGTCAAACAGCAAGGACAATAACGAGCTCAACCGCAGACAGTTTTTGGGCAACATGCTCAAAACCGCTTGTGGCGTGGGATTGGTCGGACTGGGACTGGGCGCCTATTCAAAACGGGCTTCCACCATGCCGGCCAACTATATCCGTCCACCCGGCGCCCTGCCGGAGGAGGATTTTCTCGGCGCCTGCATTCGCTGCGGCCTGTGCGTGCGCGATTGTCCCTATGACATTCTTTTTCTCGGTGAAGTAGGCGATGAAGTAGCCACCGGCACACCCTATTTCATCGCCCGCACCGGTCCCTGCGAAATGTGTGAGGACATCCCCTGTGTGGTGGCCTGTCCTACCAATGCACTGGACCACGATCTGAAAGATATCGAAGAGTCCCGCATGGGGCTGGCGGTGCTGATCGACCAGGAGACCTGCATCGCCTTCCACGGACTGCGCTGTGAAGTCTGCTTCAATGTCTGCCCGATCCGCAATCGGGCGATTAGCCTGGATATGCAGCACAACCCCCGTTCCGGCAAGCATGCTCTGTTCATCCCGGTGGTCCATTCCGATGCCTGTACCGGCTGCGGGCTCTGTGAACGGGCTTGTATCCTGGAAGAGGCGGCGATCAAGGTCTTTCCCATGCACCTGGCAAAAGGTGAATTGGGCAAACACTACCGGCTGGGCTGGAAAGAGAAAGAGAAGGCCGGAGAAGCACTGGTCACACCTGATACCGAGCACCGTTACAACCTGCCCGAAGGGGTACGTTACGACTTGCAGGGTGAGGGGCTGATCATCGATGGCGAGGCCGAGGAGACCCCATTCTCTTCAAATCCTCTGGATACACTCAATAGCGGCTTCATGGACAAGTAGTATGGTGGATATGACGACATTGGGTGACGACGCCATCGCGGCCAAAGGCTGGTTGAAGTCCCACAAGTATCTGATCCTGAGACGAATCAGCCAGCTCGGCATTCTGGCTCTGTTTCTGGCCGGCCCCTGGCTCGGCCTGTGGATCGTCAAAGGCAATCTGGCATCCAGTCTGACCTTGGACGTACTGCCGCTTACCGACCCCTATGTGTTGTTGCAGGCGAGTCTCTCCGGCGTGGTACCTGAGACGGCCGCCATCATCGGCGTGGTAATCGTGCTGGCGTTCTATTTTCTGGTGGGAGGCCGGGTCTACTGCTCCTGGGTCTGCCCGGTCAACATGGTGACCGACCTGGCCGCCTGGCTGCGCCGCAAGCTTGGCATCAGAAGCAACTCCCAGTTCTCCCGCAGCACACGCTATTGGATGCTGGGCCTGACCCTGATTCTGCCGTTAGTGGTTACCGGGGGCATCATCTGGGAACTGGTCAATCCGGTCTCGATGATGTTCAGAGGAATCGTGTTTGGCATGGGGGCTGCCTGGGTGATGATCGCGGGCATCTTTCTGTTCGATCTGATCGTTGCCAAAGACGGCTGGTGCGGACATATCTGTCCGGTGGGCGCCTTCTACAACCTGATGGGCAGCAAGAGTCTGCTCAGGGTCAATGCGGTTGAACGCCAGGCCTGCAACGACTGCATGGAGTGTTATGTAGTCTGCCCGGAACCCCAGGTGATCAAACCGGCCCTGAAAGGCGAGAAACGTGGCACGACTCCGGTGATCCTCTCATCGGACTGTACCAATTGCGGGCGCTGCATCGATATCTGCGCCAAAGATGTTTTCAGTTATGGCGGACGTCACGCCAAAAAAAAAGACGAGTTCAAACGCGAAGGTGAAATCAGTCCAGGTGTTGGTGCCTGACTGGCAGTTCCTAACAATTTCTGAATTTGAGAGTGAAGATGGAGAAAGGTATGAAAAAGATCGCATTAAAAACCATTGCGGCACTAGCAGCCATATTCCTGTCCACAGCTGTCCTGGCCGAGGTGCAATCCCTGCGGGGCGACAAACTGGACAGCATGGCTAAAAAACCAGCCAACCTGAAGATTGTCAACATCAAAGGCGGCATTGAACGCAGCTTCAAACTGCAACCCCCAATGGTTCCCCATGAAGTGGACAAGTATGAGATCAATCTGAAAAACAATGGCTGCATGAAGTGTCACAGCGAAGACACCTACGAGAAAGAGAAGGCGCCCAGGGTTGGCGACAGCCACTACATGGACCGGGAAGGCAAGATGCTGAAGAGTCTCTCCAGCCGGCGCTACTTCTGTACTCAGTGTCATGCCGCCCAAGTCGGCGCGGACCCACTGGTACAAAACAACTTTCAAGGTGCCAAATAGGGGTTGGTCGGGTACCGCTCATAGAGCGGGCACCCAACCATTTGATGAGTAGTCGAGCAATAATCTGGTGTAATAATGAGTGAGAGTAAAAAAAGAAGTGGACTGATCCTGGTGGGTGTCGGCATCATTGCCGGTATCATACTCTGGGGTGGTTTCAATACTGCCATGGAAATGACCAACACAGAGGAGTTCTGTATCTCCTGTCACGAGATGGAAAACACCGTCTATCAGGAGCTCCAGGAGACGATCCATTTCACCAACCGGACCGGGGTTCGTGCGACCTGTCCAGATTGTCATGTACCCAAAGAGTGGGTGCATAAGTTGGTTCGTAAGATTCAGGCGACCAACGAGCTCTACCACAAAGTGATGGGTACCATAGACACGCCGGAGAAGTATGAGGCTAAACGCCTGGAACTGGCACAGAACGTCTGGCGATCCATGAAAGCGACCGACTCCAGGGAGTGCCGCAACTGTCACAAGTTCGTCTCTATGGATCTGGATAAGCAGACACCGCGCAGTTCTGAACAGCACGACCCCCACTACTGGGATGCGGTGGACGGCAACGAGCCTCAGAAGACCTGCATCGACTGTCACAAAGGCATTGCCCACGCTCTACCGGAAGGCTACGACCCGGCAATGGAGTATTGAGTTCCCAGACTAGCGATCTAAACTTAATAAAACCATAAACGACCTGACGGAGCAGGGTGATCCTCCAACGGATACTCCCTGCTCCATAATTTTAAGGCCTGTTAACCCTCATCCAAACGGACCAGACAGCCATGTTAAACGACTCATACGGCCGAAATATCGAGTATCTGAGACTCTCTATAACCGACCGTTGCGATTTCCGCTGTTTCTACTGTCTGCCCAGGAGCCACAGAGATTTTGAAACACCGGCTGATTGGATGACCCCTGACGAGATTGTACGGCTGATCAGCCAGTTTGCGACACTCGGAGTCAAACACGTACGTCTTACCGGCGGAGAACCACTGGTCAGGAAAGAGGTTGGTGAAATCGCACAGGGAATCTCCGCGATACCCGGTATCGAGGAGCTGTCACTCAGTACCAACGCCTCTCGCCTGGCCCAGTTTGCTTCGCCGCTGCGCAAGGCCGGGGTAGAGCGCCTGAACATCAGTCTCGATACCCTGAACGAAAAAAAATTCCAGGAGATCACCGGCCATCGGCTGAAACCGGTACTGGAAGGAATTGAACACGCCAAACAGTGCGGCTATTCACCCATAAAAATAAACATGGTCATCATGCGCGGCATCAACGATGAGGATGTCGCAGAGATGATTGAATACTGCATTGAGCATGGCTTGACCCTGCGCTTCATTGAAACCATGCCGGTTGGTGAAGGTGGGCGTTCCGCCAGTGAACACTATCTGCCTCTTGCAGAGATCGAATCGAGATTACGCACCCGCTATAGCCTACAGCCGGCAACACTGCGAGGCAGCGGACCGGCACGCTATTTCCGTATCGATGACAGCCCTCTGGTGGTCGGTTTCATCACCCCCAAATCTCAACATTTCTGCGATACCTGCAACCGGGTACGGGTCTCGGTAAGCGGTGATCTGCATCTCTGCCTGGGCCAGGAGGACAAGCTCTCTCTCGGCAAGATGATGCGCAGTGGCTGCTCTGATCAGGAGCTGCGCGAAGCGATCCACGCGGCAATCGCCCGGAAACCGTTCAGACATCAATTTAACGAAGTGCCCACTGCGATCATAAGACCGATGTCCGCCTTGGGTGGATGATCGGCCTGATTCAAACTTCCAGAGTCTTGAAGAAGATCGCGGTTAGGAAACCGCATAGGGTTGACATCCCAACCACCGCCCCCCCTTGAAATAGGCGTCCGGCAGCCAATCCTTCCACAAGCGCAAACACGTTGGGTGAGGCATTGACAAAAAAGATGTTCCCCATTGCCGCGCCGATTCCTGTCTGGTCGATAAATGTCTCAGAATTATTGCGCTCTTCGGTAATCTGCGATCCGATTTGCGCTTCAGAAGAATCCGTATTTACCCATTGTCGTAATCAGGGTAATCGATAGACCCAATATTAGATTAACCAGGATCAACTGCCGAATCAGTGAAATGGCGGCAACCGCTCTGGGCATGTCATCGCCTTTCAATGCGGTGCCGAACTGGTGATACGGCAGGACATAAATAAAGATGAAGATGGCGGCCATCAGGGTTCCCACCAGGGTCATCAGCGTGAGCCACCAGCCGGTAACATCTTCATAATGGGTAAACAGCATCCAATAACCACTGGCGAGGATGGTGATTACCGATCCCCATACCCAGGGAAAGAACCCATCGAACACCCTTAACAGCAGCGGCAGCCTCTGATGGGGCTCCAACTGTTCATTCAGTACCGGTCGAAGAATGACATGCGCGAAGAACATGCCACCGACCCAGATAATCACGCCCAACAGATGCAGAGTCAGTGCAATCGACATGTTGATTTACTCCGGTTCATGTAGACCATGGATACATTGTGCCGAATCTTCAGGTGTTGTCCAGCAGCCGTCAGACTTCGACAAGCACACCTACTCATTTGAAAAACACCCGTCGACTGGGTAGACTATCCGATTCCCCTGCCGATTGAGCACAGATTGAACAGGCGGCTCATCGACCAAAGGGCTGTATTGAACCGGCGTCCTTTTTAGGATGCTTTTTTGTTTTATGGGGCTTGAGAATGGCCGACTCATTGATGACAACCTATCAAAGACTACCCGTCGCGTTCGAGCGGGGTGAAGGTGCCTGGCTGTGGGATACTGAGGGTAACCGCTATCTCGATTCAGTAACCGGGGTTGCGGTGTGCGGGCTCGGCCACGCCCATCCTGAAATCGCCAAGGCTCTGTGCGACCAAGCTTCCAGCCTGCTGCATACCTCGAATATCTACCAGATCCCCCTGCAGGAGGCGCTGGGCGAGCGACTCTGCTCCCTGGCCTCCATGGAGAAGGCGTTTTTTGCCAACTCTGGTGCGGAAGCGAACGAAGCAGCGATCAAAATAGCCCGGCTCTACGGCAATAAGCGAGAGATCAAGAATCCGGCGATTATCGTCATGGAGCAGAGCTTTCACGGCAGAACCCTGGCGACCCTTTCCGCCACGGGCAATCGTAAGGTTCAGGCCGGTTTCGAGCCCCTGGTACAGGGTTTCATTCGGGTCCCCTACGATGACATCGGGGCAATCGAGGAGATCGGCCAACACCAGAACAATGTGGTTGCCGTGCTGGTGGAACCGGTACAGGGCGAAGGTGGTGTGAATGTGCCGGCTGCGGACTACCTCAAGCGGATCCGCGAGATCTGTGACCAGCACCAGTGGTTGATGATGCTGGATGAGATCCAGACCGGCGTTGGCCGTACCGGCAAACTCTTTGCCCATCAGCACAACGACATATTGCCGGACGTGATGACCCTGGCCAAGGGGTTGGGTAACGGCATGCCGATCGGCGCCTGCCTGGCACGGGGTGAAGCGGCGAATGTGCTGGCGCCCGGGAATCACGGCTCCACCTTTGGCGGTAATCCACTCGCCTGCCGGGTAGCCATGACCGTATTGGATGTCGTGGCGTCTCAACAGCTGGCTGACAGAGCCGCCAAGCTGGGTGAACGATTCCAGTCGGAGTTTGAAGCAAAACTGTCCGAACTGCCCGGCGTCACTTCGATTCGCAGCAAGGGATTGATGGTCGGCATCGAACTCGATCGCCCTTGTGGAGAGCTGGTCGGCAAAGCACTCGAACAGAACCTGCTCATCAATGTGACCGCAGGCAATGTCATCCGCCTGCTGCCGCCGATGATCCTCAGCGATGATGAGTGCAAACAGATTATCGACAAAGTCAGCGCCCTGGTTGCCGACTTTCTTTGACAGCCAACGCAAAGGCGTAACACTATGACCAGGCACTTCCTCTCCCTTCTCGATCTCAGCCGCGATGAATTGCAATCACTGATTCGCCGTGCTTCCGAATTGAAGCGGATGCAACACCGGGGTGAGATACATACCCCGCTGAAAGGCAAGAATCTGGGTATGGTGTTTGAAAAATCCTCCACCCGCACCCGAGTCTCTTTTGAGGTCGGTATGTCCCAACTGGGTGGACACGCACTCTTCCTCTCACCCCGAGACACCCAACTCGGCCGGGGTGAGCCGATCGAGGACAGTGCCAAGGTACTTTCGCGGATGCTCGACATCATCATGATCCGCACCTTCGAACAGGAGAAACTGGAGCTGTTCGCCGCCCACTCCCAGGTCCCGGTAATCAATGCCCTGACCGACAGATACCACCCCTGTCAGCTGCTGGCGGATATGCAGACCTATGCCGAACATCGCGGTGATATCCAGGGCAAGACCGTCACCTGGATTGGTGATGGCAACAATATGTGCCATTCCTATCTGAACGCTGCCAGACAGTTCGATTTTCGTCTCAACATCGCCTGCCCCGAGGGTTATGACCCCGAAGCGGAAATCCTCGAAGCGGCCGGTGATCGGGCCAACATCATCCGCGATCCCCTTGAGGCCGCCAGCGGCGCGGACCTGGTGGTTACCGATGTCTGGGCCAGTATGGGCCAGGAAGAAGAGCAGGCACTGCGTGAAAAAGCCTTCTCCAAATACCAGGTAAACGACGAACTGATGGCCCAGGCCGAAAAAGATGCGTTGTTCTTCCACTGCCTGCCGGCCCATCGGGGCGAAGAGGTAACCGCTTCGGTGATCGACACCCCTGATAGCGTGGTCTGGGACGAGGCGGAAAACCGTCTGCATTCACAAAAAGCCTTGATGGAGTTTCTGCTGCTCGGCCGATAATAGCGCTTAACCCGGCACCCTATTCAGCGGTTTACAGATGCCTCCGAGGGGTGCATGATCCACAAAAACGCGACATTCTGTGGCCCGCTTGGCAACAATGGAAGGTTTCAGTTGTACAATGGCCCCACTGCTCCGGATAGATACCAGATATTGTCATGAAGAAATCCTTATTGCTGTTCACCCTGTTACTCCTGTTACCGCTGCTGGCTCAGGGCAAAACCCTCTATGTAACCGATACATTTCAGATCACCATGCGTACCGGGGAGAGTACTTCACACCGCATTATGCGCATGCTCAACAGCGGCATGGCGTTGGATGTGCTCTCCACCAATCCGGAATCGGGCTACACCAAAGTCCGGGTCGGTAGCAGCCAGGGATTCGTCCTTACCCGTCAGTTGATGAATGAACCCAGTGCGAGAGCACAACTTGGTACGCTGCGTGAAGAGATCGATGAGCTGAAAGCGGCGCCGGGTGAATTACGCAGTAAACTGATCGATCTGCAGAAGAGTCACCGTGAACTGCTGACCAACCACAAAAGCCTGCAAAAGGTGAAGGATAAACAGGAACAGGAGCTGCAGAGCATTCAGCGAACAGCCTCCAATGCGATCCGCATCTCCAATGAACGCAATGAACTGGTCAAGCAGGTCGCGGCACTGACTCGGGAAGTGGAAGAGCTGAAACAGGACAATCGGGATTTGAGCAATGAAGCGACCCGTGACTGGTTCCTGATCGGTGCCGGTGTGATCATTGCCGGCATCCTGATCGGACTGATCCTGCCTCACCTGAGATTTCAGCGTCGTCGCAACTCCTGGGGTACCCTCTGACCCGCGCCAGCTGGCATGCGCTGATCTGATCGTCCACACCTTCAGGGCATCCTGCATGCCCTGATGCCGGATGCTTAGGGCCTGTTAACACGAACCCAAACCGTCCCGCTGGGCGCAAAAACAGACCCAGCCTACGAATGGTGCTGACTTAACCAGTATTTGGTGGGGCAGGGCCCCACCCTACACTCAGAATTCAACCGTAGGGTGGGGCCCTGCCCCACCAAAACCCTTTGATCTAATAGATGCAATGCGTGTCTTGGAACATAAGTAAGTGCCATTCGACCCGGCCGCCTATTTTGTATCAATATGGGGGGGTTGCGCCTGTTTCAGTCGCCGTTATCCTTATCCGCCACAAAACCGGGCGGGGGCTGCAGCTCGTACTGCTGGATCATCCGCCGCAGTCTCGGCCTCGAGATCTCCAGGATTTCACAGGCCCGACCCTTATGCCAATCGACCATCTCCAACACCTGTTTGACATGGGCTTTCTCCATCGCCTGCAGGCTTACCGGTCTGCCGCCCACCGGCCGGTTTTCCACCTCCTCCAGACTCACGCCGGTAATCTCCATCGGTAACAGGTCGCAGGAGAGGGTATCCGTGGGGCAGAGCGCCACCGCCTTCATCAACGCATTCTCCAACTCTCTGACGTTGCCCGGCCAGTGGTAATCCTGAAGACAGCGCAGAGCATCGGAGGTGATGCGCGCCACCTTACGGTTCAGCTCACCATTGATGCGGGCGAGCAGTGCCTGCACCAGTCCCATGATGTCCTCTTTCCTCTCGCGCAACGGAGGAAGATGGATATTCACCACCTGCAGCCGGTAGAAAAGATCCTCCCGAAACGCCCCGTGAGAGACCTGCTGGGCCAGATTGACGTTGGTCGCCGCAATGATCCGCGCATTGGTGATCTTGCTCTCCTTGGCACCCAGGGGGGTGAACTCTTTATGCTGAATCACCCGCAACAGCTTCGCCTGCATCACCGGAGAGAGCTCACCCACCTCATCGAGAAAGATGGTGCCATTCTCCGCCAGGGTGAACTTACCGACCTGCTTGGCCACAGCGCCGGTAAACGCACCTTTCTCATGGCCGAACATGTCGGATTCGAGCAGGGTCTCGACGATTGCGGCGCAATTCACCACCACGAAAGGCCCATCCGGATTTCCGCCGCTTCGATGTATCGCTCTGGCCACCAGCTCCTTGCCGGTACCCGACTCCCCGGTGATCAGTACCGTGGCCGGACTTTTCGCCACCAGGCCGATGGTTTTGAAGATCTCCTTCATCGCACGGGAGTGGCCGACCATCGTGAGTGAGGAGAAGTTTTGATTGTCGGTATCCACCAACTCCCCTTCCCCGTGGCTCAGCAGTTTTTCCACCGCACCATCGAACTCGTCGATATCGATCGGCTTGTGGATGTAGTCGTCCGCCCCCTTCTGCATCGCCTCGATGGTGCTCTCCATATCGTGAAAAGCGGTGATCATGATGATGCGCACGCCGGGTAGCGCCGATTTGAATTCCGGCAATCCCTGCAGGCCCGATTTTCCCGGCATGCGGATATCGAGCACCACCAGACCGGGCTTGAAGTCTTCAAGAACCTGCAGCCCCTCATCCACACTGTGAGCCATACTGACCTCGTGACCGAGCCCGGAGAGATGCAGTTGCAGGGTGCGGCAACTCGCAATATCGTCGTCAACGAGAAGAATTCTAGTCATGTTATTAACCCGGACCTACTCGATCTCGATTGTCTGTTGTTTCTATAAACGGCAACTGCAGCCACTCACCGTATGAATTGAACTCTCCACTGTCCAATGGTTGTTCCGGCATCAGCCAAACTCGGTTCATGCATATTCACAACGCCGATTCATCGTCCCTGGGTGCTGTCGGCAGGGTAACAATGGCACAGGTGCCGCCTGCCTTGCGGGGTACCAGTTCAACCCGGCCCTGATGCTGATCGATAATCTGTTTGACGATTGCCAGACCGAGACCGGTCCCCTTGGTTCTGGTTGTATAGAAAGGTTCGAACAGCTTCTGATCTTCCTCGCTATCAATACCGATGCCGTTGTCACAAACCGATATCTCTACGGCACTGCCCGCCTGATCCATCACCTGGATCACTTTAATATTGATTTTACTCGACCCACGCTCATTTTTTTCACTGGCCTGCAGTGCATTAACGATCAGATTGGAGAACAGTTGCCGAAGCTTGTTGGCATCACCCGGTAATGCGGGCAATCCGGATTGGTACTCCACATCGACGGTCGACTGTACCTCTTCAATCCGTTTATGCAGGCTCAATACGGTTGCATCCATCAGCTTTTCAATATTGACCCAATCGACGTGAACGGCTTCGGGTCGGGCATAGGTCAGCATGTCAGTGAGAATGTTCTCCATGTATCGAATCTGATCCAAACCGATCGCCGACAGCTCTTTCTCTTCGTTGGCCGCATGCTTTCCCAGAATCTGCATACTCATCTTGACCGATGAGAGGGGATTTCTCAGATCGTGGGCGATCATACTGGCCATCTGCCCCATCACGGTCAGCGCCTGAGTGCGTACCAGCTCCTGCTGCTGCATCTCGACTTCCCGCTCAAGCCGTTTGTGTTCTGTAATATCCTCTTTGACCGCCACGAAGTTGGTGATTTCACCCTCCTCATCCTTCAGCGCGGAGATCGAGGCGGACTCCCAGTAGAGTTCACCGTTCTTTCTGCGATTATGAAAGACACCCCGCCACTCATCGCCGTTCAGTACGGTCTGCCAGAGCTGCCGGTAGTCATCCACTGAGGTTTCACCGGATTTCAGGATATTGGTCTTTTTACCGATCACCTCGTCCGCATCGTAGCCGGTCACCTGGGTGAACTTCGGATTCACATACTCGATCTGGCCATGCCGGTCTGTTAACAGCACGATACTGGGACTCTGCTCCACCGCATGGGATAGCTTGCGTACCTTGTCTTCGGCTTTGCGACGTTCGGTTACATCCTCACCAATCGCCGTGACACGGACAATCTTGCCGTGGGCATCCGTTGAAGGCGTATGGTGCCAGGCGATCCGCCGGTAACCGCCGAGCTTCATCACCACATCCACTTCCACATCCCTTGATTCGACACCCTCACGGTGGAGTTTTTCCAATGTCTCGCGAAACAGCTTTTTGTGCTCAACCCTGACAAAGCGTTCAATCCACTCGTCATGCAGTACCTCTTCACGGGTCCAGCCGGTCAGCTTCAGAAAGTAGTCGTTGCAAAAGACTAAACGGTATTCACGATCCAGCGTAATCGCAGCCAGCTGCATATCCTCCAGGGTACGCCGGAAGCGCCGTTCATACTCACTCTGACGCTGTGCGTTGCGATGACGCAGATTGGCGGTTGCCAACAGCCAGGAACCAAACAACAAAACCACCATAATCACAAAATAGAGTGGTGTATGCTGCCGGATGAAACCTATAAAGCCCGGTGCATACCGATCCAGGGAGACGCGGGAAACAACCTTCCAGCGTAACTCATCCAGCGGGGCCATGGTCAATTGCTGTTGCTCATACCCCCGAATTGTTTGGGAGGCAACGGTTCTGGGTGTTACCGTTTCATAGGTAATCAAGCCATCACTCGTCTCCAACTGACCGGAAACCGATTGTCTGACCAGTTCCCAGGCGGCTGGATAGAGTTCCGTGATATGTTTTTTATGGGGCAGCATAAAACCCCATTCATGACCGCTCCGGGGACTGTTCAACCAGTATCCGTCCTTGTTCAACAGATGGATATGGTCGGCAATATTGGCGCCGGCCCTGGCAAAATCACTCAACAGTCGTTCACCCAGATAGTTGAGTACCAGTATCCCCTGGATCCGGTCACGTTGTGCATAGATCGGTACCGCAAACCGCATCACCGGTTTCAGCGGCTGCTCAATAATCCCCTCTTCGATATTCAGATCCAACGGCGAGATATAGATCTCCCCGAGAGCCATCGCCATGGTCTCCACAAAATAGTAGCGAGCGGACTTATCCTGCAGTTCTCGATCGGGAACCAGTGTTGGATTTCCACCGGCGAAGTTGACGCGGATTTTCTCCAGGCCCTGACGGTCGATATAGCGTACCTGATCGTAGAGTCGTTTCTCTTTGATGAAGGTGAAGAACAACTCTTCAACCTGTTTTTTTCTCAGGCGACCCGAAGCATCAAAGCTCTGCCTGTCGATATAGCTGGCGAGAAAGATCAGATCGGATATGACATTCGAAAGGTCGCGGTTAAGAACACTTCGGGCCAAACCCACATTGAGTAACTCATTGGTTCTGAGGGTAACCCGAGCGGTTTCAGAATTGGTGTAGTAGTGGACGTAGGCGCCCAATGCAAAAATCGCCGCAAACGGCAGCAGGATGAAGAAAAACTGCTTCGACCACTCTATGCTGGAGAATGCAGATTGCGGATTCATCATAACCAGACGACCAATTCGTTTGTTTTCAACCGCAGCGAGGCTGGCTGCAGCAAGACACTAGTGTAGTGTCACATATTTTGATTTTTATATTTTTCTTACTCCTGACATTTGCGTTTATTCGCGTTCATTTGCGGACTAAATTCTTAAAAAAGCTCTACCAGGCTTAGCGACGAGCTATAGGTCCATCGGGATGACAATCCCTACCGGCCGGCACGCATCAGTCCACCCAGCCCCATCTCCTCCAGAGCATTCGACAGCAGGTTGGTGACCTCTCCCGCCTGCTCACAGCGCAGGGCTGTCTGCAGCAGCTGCTTGGCACGATTGTGCGAAAACGATCGCAACACCCACTTTACCCGTAACAGACTACCGCCGTTCATACTCAGACTGTCGACACCCATGCCCAGCAGCAATACCGCGGCGGCCGGATTTCCCGCCAGCTCACCGCACACACTCACCTCTTTACCGTACTGGGCGGCGCCATTGACGATCTGGATCAACGCCCGCAACACAGCTGGATGCAGATCGTTGTAGATGTCTGCCACATGAGCGTTGTTTCGATCGACCGCGAGCAGATACTGGGTCAGATCGTTGGTACCCACGGAGAGAAAATCGATCCGCTGAGCCAGTGCCTCGACCTGGTAAACCGCAGCCGGCACCTCAATCATTACACCGACCTTGGGCATCTTCACCTGAAAGCCCTCTTCCAGCAGCTCGTCATGCGCCCGCTGGATCAACAGCATCGCATCATCGACCTCCTGCACATGGCTGATCATCGGCAACAGCAGGCGCAAGTTGTTCAGATCGATGGCGGCACGCATGATGGCGCGCACCTGTGTGATGAAGATCTCCGGATGGTCGAGCGAGATTCGAATCCCCCGCCACCCCAGAAACGGGTTCGACTCCTCCACCGGAAAATAGGGCAGCGGCTTGTCTCCGCCGATATCCAGGGTGCGGATGATCACCGGGCGAGGGTGAAATAGCTTCAGTACCTTTCGATAGTTGGCAACCTGCACCGACTCGCCGGGAAAGCTGTCTCTCACCATGAACGGCAGTTCGGTGCGATAGAGCCCCACACCTTCCGACTCTTCCATACCCTGATTGCTCAGCTCTGAGAGCAGGCCGGTATTGAGATAGAGCGGTATCCGGGTACCATCGGTAGTTTCACAAGGCAGATCCTTGTCCGCCTGCAACTCCTGATAGAGTGCTTGGTCCTCGCTGGCCAGGCGCCGATACTCTTCGATCACCGACGGCGCGGGCGAAACGTAGACCCGCCCCAGGTAACCTTCAAGAATCAGAAAATGCCCTTCCATGCGACTCACCGGCAGATTGCTCAACCCCATCACAGCGGGTACTTCCAGGGCCCTGGCCAGTATCGCCACATGGGAGAAGCTGGCACCCCGGGCCGAGACCACGCCGGCCAGGCGCTCTCGGGGCACCTCGGCAAGCTGCATGGCGCTGACCTCTTCGCCGACCAAAATGGTATTTTCCGGAAATTCATCCAGAGTAGAGACCTTCTGCTGCAGATGCATCAGGATACGTCGCCCCAGATCGAGCACATCGGAGGCCCGCTCCCGAAGGTAGATATCCTCCATGTTCTCGAATACCCGGGCGTGCTCCTGAAAGGTCTCACGCAAGGCGCCTGGCGCCCAGTTACCCTGCTGTATGCGTCGCACCGTATTGCCGATCAGGGAATCACTGCCCAACATCATCAGCCAAGCATCGAACAGGGCTCTGTCCTCGGCCGGCAGGCTCTCTTCAAAACGATCCTCGATCGCCATCAGATCCTGCACCACTGCCGCAACAGCGGTCCTGAAGGCCTCCTCCTCCTCGTCAGGGTCCTTTGCCGGCCGGTCGGGCACCGCTTCCAGATCGGCGGGAGGATAGACCACAACCGCAGTACCCATGGAGACGCCCGGGGACCCGGGCCGCCCCTGAAGAAACCGTTTCGGTGGTGCCAGATCGCTCTGGGTAACCAGATTGCCGCTGGCCTGGGCATGGGTGATCGCGCCGGCCAGCTGTGCCGCCAGGGTGAACAGAAAGGTAACTTCGTTATCCTCAAAGCTGCGCTGCTCGATCTGACGTGCCACCAGCACACCCAGAACTTTGCGATTCTGGATGATCGGTACTCCTAAAAATCCCTTGTAGGAGGTCTCGCCGGTCTCATGGGTGAAGAGATAGCGCTTGTGGTTCGGTGCATCGGCCAGATTGACCGGTTCCGCCCTTTCGCAGACCAGGCCGATCAATCCCCGGTGGTAGGGTAACCTGACCTTGTCGACGGCTTCTGGATGCAACCCATCCGTCGCCTTCAGCACATGATCCCGCCGCTCGAAATCGGTGAGATAGACGGAACAGACATCCGCCTGTATGGCCTGCTTCACCTCCTGAACGATGATCGCCAGGGCCTGTTCCAGGTCGGAAGCGGCATTAACCTCTTTTACAATACGGTGAAGGGTCTCAAGCATGGTCCTAGTAACAACCCCCCGGCAAAGCCGGGAAATTTCTATCTTTGGTTAACCGCAAATGAACGCCAATCACCGCGAATCTACACAAATAGAGGCCGCAATAGGAGAGGTATTCACGGCATTTAGCGGTAATTGGCGCCCATTTGCGGTTTCTTCTCGTTACCCGGCGGGGAAATAATTTACTATCAGCGACGATTCTGCCGCAGATAGCTTGTCAGGGAGCGCCCGGGAACCCCCTCGGGATAGAGCAGCGGTGCCAGCTCCTCCAAAGCCTTGGTATAGACATTACGTTTGAAATAGATCACTTCGCGAACCGGATGCCAATATTTTACCCAGCGCCACTCCTCGAACTCCGGGGTTTCCGTGTGATCCAGGCAGAAGGCATCCTCACCGCAGTTTGTTTTCAGCAAAAACCAGATCTGCTTCTGGCCGATACAGAGCGGCTCGCTGTGGCGGCGGATATAGCGCTCCGGCAGACGGTAGCGCAGCCAGCTGCGCGTGGAGCCGATGATCGAGACCTGATCGGCGTTCAGGCCCACCTCCTCATTCAGCTCCCGGTACATCGCCTCTTCAGGGGTTTCGTCACGCTTTATACCGCCCTGGGGGAACTGCCAGGCATCCTGACCGGTGCGACGCCCCCAAAACAGGAGACGATCGTCATTACACAGGATGATGCCGACATTCGGTCTAAAGCCGTCAGAGTCAATCAATTGATCCGCCAAAATTTGCCACATTCTTAGACTATGATTCTTCCACAATCCATGTAGTGCAGCAAGGCAGCAAACTTAAGCCTTTGCAAATCATGGAAATTCCAAACATGCCCAAGAAACCTAATTTTTTTACGGTTATCGACGAAAGCGGCTCATCGGATCAGCCAGGGAATAGACCAGACAACCTCTGGATACCGTTCAATTAAACAATCGGAAAAACCGGCAACAATCCATTAACAACATTTATCGCTCAACCAGGTAAAATAGCCGGAAAGACCACAGATAACTCATTGAGTAAAAGAGCAGGACAGAACCATGGCATTGGCAATCTTCGACCTCGACAACACCCTATTGGCCGGTGACTCCGACTACCTCTGGGGCCGTTTCCTGGTGGAACAGGGTATTGTGGACGGAGCCCAATACGAGCGTGAAAACGAACGCTTTTATGAGGACTACAAGGCCGGCAGACTGAATATCCAGGAGTTCATGCGATTCTCACTGAAACCGCTGCGAAAAAACCCACCGGAGAAGCTCAATCGGTGGCGGGCGCTTTTTATCGAAGAGAAGATTACACCGATCATCAGCGAGCAGGCCCGGCAATTGGTTGAGAAGCACCGTCAGGCCGGGGATCTGCTGCTGATCATCACCGCCACCAACGCCTTTGTGACCTCCCCCATCGCCCAGCGCTTCGGCATCGACCACCTGATCGCAACGGAGCCGGAACAGATCGACGGCCACTACACCGGCGAGGTTGCCGGAACCCCCAGCTTCCGCGAAGGTAAAGTCAGCCGGTTGAATGAGTGGCTGGATGAGTTTCAGCAAACCATGCAGGGCAGCTGGTTCTACAGCGACTCCCATAATGACCTGCCACTGCTGGAGCAGGTGGAGCACCCGGTCGCCGTTGACCCAGACCAGACTCTCGCCGAGGTGGCGAAACAGCGTAACTGGCCGATACTGCAACTGCACAGCCGATAACCCCACCCTCGGCCTGTTATAATTCCCGCTATAGGGTTGCAGTTTGGCATGGCCAGCCTGCTGCGCTCAGCCAAGAAGAAGGTGAGCTACGATCCATTTCGGGCCTGGTGACGCCAATCCAATCGGTCCAGGCCTTGAGGAGAAGAGGAATCATGTCCAGGACAGCTTTTTTTGTGGTATTCATCGCCCTGATCCTTGGCATCACCTATGTCATGCAACGCAGCGACAATCCACCCCAGACCAGCATCAATCAGTCACCGAAAGAGTACATCGAACTGGTGGAACAGAAAAAAGCGGCAAGGATTGCTAATGAAAAGGCCCGCAAAGCGGACGAACAACGCACCGACGATGCAGGAAAAGAATCCACTGAAAAAGCTCAACGCTGACAGAGTGGCCGCTCATCCCCTTGCTCAACCGCCTGAGCAACTGCACTGACAAACTCACCCAGCTCCTCAACCGAAACGACCTGCAGCAGGCGATTGATCAGTTGCGGATCCACCTCCGCCTGCACAACCCGGCCGTCCATCAGTCTCACATTGATCCCCGCCCTATCCACATGTGCGCTTCCCTGCTGGTCGGCAATCAGCCGCTCATTCATCTCAAGCAGAGTTTCGTAACGCGCTTCAATCTTTTCATCGGTCTCATCGTCCAGCTCCTCCGGAACGTAGACCAGCCACTCCTCATCATCACGGGCGGTCTCAAGCGTCACCCCCAAGTGTTTCAGGTAATCGATGAAATCCTGCCACGGACGTTGATCGAAAAAAACATATTCCAGCACGGCTAATTCATCCTCACTACGGACTCACGGAATGAGTCTCTTCAAATGTTATTCTCGTTGACACCATCGACCAGGAGCACAGACGATGAAACAGAGCCAAATGCTTGCTGCCCTATTCCGCTTTCCCGCCAAACATCTGGCGAGAAAAATTCACAGCAGAACAACAACCATCCCAAGCCGGAAAAAAGTCATCCTGCAGGAGTCCCCGCTGGCGGGCTTCCAATACCATCGCGGACCGGCCATCTGGCCGTTTCTCCAGCTGGGAGAGACCCTCCATCTGAAGCGGGAACCGAGCAATCCCCACGACCGTTTCGCCATCGCAGTATGGTTTAAAAACGAGCACCTGGGCTATATCCCGATGCGGGAAAACCGCACTCTGGCCCGCCTGCTCGACCAGGGGGAGTGCCTGGAAGCCACCATCATACGTCTGCTGGACGATGACAATCCCTGGCGCAGGATTCGTTTTCAGGTCACCTGGATCGGCGAACGCACCTCCGAGTGGGTCTCCTAGGGCCCGTTAACACGAATCCAGTGATCCCAGCGAAGCTTTCCGATGATACCGAAGCCACACGACAGGGATATTACCGTGGTTTTCTGGAGCCACGTTGCGACTTGCTGCGAATCCCTTCAATGCCTAGGATTAATTCCATCTCTTTGGCGGCCTCACCGAGATACTTGGTAATACCGAAATCCGCCAGCACCAATCTGGCCTTACCGGTAAAACCACGCCGATAGCCTCCCCAGGGATCGCTTCCAGCTCCCACATGCTCCACTTCGATATCGATCGGCCGGGTGACTCCCCTGAGGGTCAGATTCCCCCTCAGTAGCCCGGTGCCATCCTCACGCTCAGTGTATGAACTACTGACAAATCGGGCCTCCGGAAACTGTTTCACTGCGAGAAAATCTTCATCCCGCAGATGCTTGTCCCGCTCGGCATGATTCGAATCGATACTCGCCGTTTCCACGAGCACGTTAACGGATGCCTCGGAGGGGTTGCTCGTGTCGTAGACAAACTCCCCGGAAAACCGATTAAAACGCCCGACCAGCCAACTGTATCCAAGATGGCTTATTCTGAATTGAATAAAGGCATGCCCCCCCTCGGTATCGATGACATAGGAAGAGGCGGTACTTTGCTGGGTGTATAAACACATCATACAAAATACCGATAAGATCATTCTGGTAACGCTTTTCATACCATCCTCACTCGCACTTTCATTTTTTCGGTCGCAAAACAGATCGGCCTGTTTTTCAGTTGCCGGATTTAAAGCAACGCCGCTCAATTACTGAAAATAGGCCCTTTTTTAAAACATAGCTTAACAGTCAACAATAGAAACCGTGGACCCATCAAGCCCATTTCTGAACCCGGCAGACCGTGCAACTTGAGGAATAAATTGTGAACTCCTTCTACTCTATTTTCGAGCCAATTCACACTGCTGTGAGGAAGCGTAAATAGTGTGAATTCCGTCCACCAAAACTGTGACCTTGTGTATGCATAAAAACCCCCATTGACCGCCATAGTGAGCAACAACTTTTTAGGGAAAACTCATTTCGAGGTCACAAAGGTCATGAACGCAACACGCAAACTCATTCCGTTGATTTTATTCCCGGCTCTGTTTTCTGCAGATATCAACCTCGCCCAAGCCGCCGATCTATCCATCTACAAAGCTGTATGGAGAAATGCAAAGGATAAATTGGTGATCAAAGGTCAGGGAGTGCCTGGAGCCCAAGTCAACGCTTATGTCGCAAATTCAATCCTGCCAGTCGGCACAGCTACTGTCGACAAGAGAGGCATCTGGCGGATCAAGCAGGTTGCTCCTCCGTTCGTACCTTGTAAAGTTGACGTGGTATCCGGTTCAGAATCAGCCGGTGCAGCCATTCGCCGAGCTCCCAGCGACTGTTTCGTTGCCGGTGAAGATCCTAATCCCGATCCAGATCCAACTCCGGAAAACACACCACCGGTGATCAGTGGCTCTCCCAACACCCAGGTAGCCGAAGGCCAGGCCTATAGCTTCCGTCCAAGCGCCAGTGATGCCGATGGCGACAGCCTCAGCTTCTCCATCGCGAATCGCCCCTCCTGGGCCAGCTTCAACAGCTCCACCGGTCAGCTCAGCGGCACACCGGATATGGACGATGCCGGCACCACCAGCAATATCCGTATCACTGTTTCTGACGGTACTGACACAGCCTCTCTGAGTGCTTTCAGCATTACTGTTAGCAACACCAACCAAGCGCCCACCATCAGCGGTTCACCGGCATCCTCCGTTGCCGAAGGCGGCAGCTACAGATTTGCCCCCTCCGCCAATGACGCCGACGGCGACAGCCTCAGCTTCTCCATTGCGAATCGTCCCTCCTGGGCCAGCTTCAACACCTCTACCGGTGTATTGAGCGGCGCACCAGGCATGAACGATGAAGGTACCACCAGCAATATCCAGATCAGTGTCTCTGACGGCTCTGCTTCTGCTTCACTGAGTCCCTTCAGCATTACCGTAACCGGCACCAACCAGGCGCCCACCATCAGTGGTTCGCCGGCAACCTCCGTTGCCGAGGGTAGCAGCTACCGATTTGCCCCCTCTGCCAATGACGCCGATGGCGACCGCCTCAGCTTCTCCATTGCAAATCGTCCTTCCTGGGCCAGCTTCAACACCTCTACCGGCGTACTGAGCGGCACACCGGGTATGGATGATGAAGGTACCACCAGCAATATCCAGATCAGTGTCTCTGACGGCTCCGCCTCGGCTTCACTGAGTGCCTTCAGCATTACGGTCACCGGCACCAACCAGGCACCCACCATTAGTGGTTCGCCGGCAACCTCCGTTGCCGAGGGTAGCAGCTACCGATTTGCACCTTCAGCCGATGACGCCGATGGCGACAGCCTCAGCTTCTCCATCGCAAATCGTCCTTCCTGGGCCAGCTTCAACACCTCTACCGGCGTACTGAGCGGCACACCGGGTATGGATGACGCCGGCACCACCAGCAACATCCGAATCAGTGTCTCTGACGGCTCCGCCACAGCTTCATTGAGCGCATTCAGCATCACGGTCTCCGACACCAATCGTGCACCTACCATCAGTGGCACACCGGCGACCAGTCTGGATGAAGGCAGCGCCTACAGCTTCACCCCGACAGCCAGCGATCCCGATGGCGACGCCCTGAGCTTCAGCGTCAGCAATCTGCCCAGCTGGGCCAGCTTTAACTCAAGCACCGGCCAACTGAGCGGCACCCCTGACTCCAACTCAGCCGGCAGCTACTCAAACATCGTGATCACCGTCTCTGACGGCAGCGAGCAGGCAAGCCTGGCACCTTTCGCCATCACGGTTGCCGATGTGGCTGAAGAGGGCGGCACCTTCCAGTTCGCCAGCAACGGCTATGATGTGGAAGAAGGCAGCGCTGTAACCCTGACCGTTACCCGTAACAACGGCAATGGCGCAGCAACCGTCAACTACGGCACCTACGGCGTCGAAGCCAGACACTCTCAGGACTACACCGGTTATGTCTGGACAGCCTTGAACTTCCTCGATGGTGAAACCAGCAAGACCATCCGCATCAACACCATGTCTGACACAGCAGACGAGGGTGCGGAGACCTTCGAAGTTCATCTTAACGAGCCGAGCACGGGTTACACCCTGAACGATCCATCCGTCAGTGTTGTCACCATCCATGATGTCGAAGCACCGAACAACGCTCCGGTTATCAGCGGCACACCTGATCAGAGTGTGGTAGTTGGCGACGGTTATGTCTTCACACCAACCGCCTCCGATGCAGACAACGATACGTTGACCTTCAGCATCAGCAACCTGCCAAGCTGGGCCAGCTTCAACAGCAGCAACGGCACCCTGAGCGGTACCCCGGCAGAAGCGGACGAAGGCAGCTACAGCAACATCGTGATCACCGTATCCGATGGTACTGACACTGCATCACTGAGCCCACTGACCCTGGTCGTGGAAGCCTCCCAGACCACACCTACCACGGGTAGCGTGTCACTCTCCTGGGTAGCACCTGCCACCAGAACCGACGGCAGCTCACTGGATCTGAGTGAAATCTCCGGCTACAGACTCTACATGGGAACCAGCAACAGCAACCTCTCACCCGTAGTGGATGTAGATGACTGCACAATCAACAACCATGTGATTGAAAACTTGGAAACCGGTACTTACTACTTCGCAATTACCGCATACGACCTCTCTGGTAATGAAAGTGACCTCTCCAATGTGGTAGCGAAAGACACCATGTAGTAAAGACCACCGCAAAAGGATTTGCACCAACAACCGATTGGTTGGCACTCAGCACCGGGTTACAGAACACCATCTGTAACCCGGTGCTTCATTTCAGGGCTGCAAAAACCTGCCGCTCCACGGTTCAAAGTTTCACTAAGAATTTTTTAAATCAGTCCGCAAATGAACGCGAATAAACGCTAATGGTTATGCTGATGCGGGTAGGCCTGGAGCAATTAAATCAAGCCGCTAAATGATCACAGGGTATGTTGATATATGAGGCCAATCCAATCCCAAACACTAATACAATTTGCCACTCCTATTTGCGTTCATTAGCGTTCATTTGCGGACTTAAAAATAAACACAAACCACTACAGGCTCCCAAACCGGAATTCACCACCTCTGCATACCGTCCCGGCACGAGCGAGAAGCGCAGGCAAAAACCGATCAGCGGGCCTGACTGTTTGAGCGAAGCGAGTTTCAGGCAAGAGAACAATAACGAGTGGCAGAGGTTCTTTAAGAATTCAGTCCGCAAATGAACGCGAATAAACGCTAATGGTTGTATTGTATCTGATAGGCCTGGAGCCGTTGATTCACGCCGCAAATGGAGGCCAAGCATTGCCAATAGCCACAAAAAAGTCACTGAGCATATTACTGCCTGAATCGAATCCAACCCCAAACACTAATTCAATTTGCGACTCTTATTTGCGTTCATTAGCGTTCATTTGCGGACAAAAAAAACTCAAGACTTAACCGCAAGCACAATCTGATTTCTCAAAGACTTAAGCAGATTCAAACGCTTCTTATCGATCGCCAGCCCATGGGGCTTGGCATGGTCCGCATAGATCAAGCCAACAGCACGTTTATTGACCACAATGGGAAAAATCAAAAAAGAGCCCGCCTTGGAGATCTTTTTATACCACTCCGGGATGTCACCCTGGATTTTCTTATCCGTCGCATCGGCAATATAGACATCAACCGCATTTTTCATGGCGCCATGAAAAACATCGACTCTGTACTTGGTGGAGAAATGAAATGCCTTGGTAAATTCATCGGCTGAGTCACCGAACCCGAGCCGCCCAGCCATCTCACCCTGCTTGGGATTCAATAGTGCCAGGATGACCCGTTTAAAACCAACCGCCCGATACATGGTCTCCAACACCACGTTGAAGATTTCAGAAACACTGTGCTCCCCCACCAGCATCCCGGTTACCTCCTGCAGACCATCCATCAGCAACGCTTCAGTATCCTCCGCACTGTGCACGGTCATCTCGACACTCGTTTCATCCAGTGCCTGGGTAGCCTCATCGAGTATCTGTGTATTATCCAGACCATCCTGAGCGATTGCCGCGGTTTTTTCCCGCTTTTTTGCACTTTCCTCGGTTGGTATTTCCTGACCATGCCTCAGTTTTTTTACAAAACTGCTCGATACATCAGTTGCAATCGCCTCGGCCAACTCCTGAAAGTCCTCAACCGACTGTTTTGTCAGCTTTGCCACTCTCTTACTGCCAAGTTTCAGGCTCTTGGAATATTTTTTAGTCAGGCTATCCAACGCGGCCTTATCATCAAAGCCACTCTCGACAATCACCTGCATCGTCTCATCGGCAAACTGGGAGACCAATCGTCGCTTCTCAGTCCGGTTGACCGGTGAGTGATCACCCTGCCAGGCTTTCAGGCTGTCGGTTAACGATTTGGGAAAATTCCACTGCTTGGCAATTTCAATACCGACGGTCTCAAAACTGACCCCAAGCACAGTGTGCTGTACTGAAACAGGCTCCTTTTTCTCGACTTCGATCAACCGCTCAATCTCTTTCGACTCTTCCGGCAGATAAAAGGCAACCAGCACCTTGCCGAGATCACTGAGCAACCCGGTCAGAAAATACTCCTCCGCCTCTTGCTGATCGATCTCATCGGCTACATTCTGTGCCAAGGTGGCGCGAAACAGGGCAGAAGAGACCAGCTCTCTGAGATAGTCGGCCTGCTGTTTATTCTCAATATGCTCGAAAAATATCAACGATGCGGCGAGTGAGCGGATCGCCTGAGTGCCAAGCACCACCACCGCTCTGGATACGGTTCCAATGTGCCCGGAGAATCGACCATAGAAGGCTGAGTTGACGACCTTGAGGATCTTGTTGGTTAAAGCGAAGTCCTTAACGATCACACCGGCCATCTGGTTGACACTGCGATCGCTGACATCCGACATGGCATTGATGCTGCGAACCGATTGTGACAATGCGGGAAAGTCACTCTTACGCTTCATGCGCCGCAATAGAAAATCGACGGTACCACTGGCTTCCACATCGGAAACCGGCTCTGACTCGGCCGATTTGAAAATCTGCTTGAAGGCATCCCGCATCTCCTGTGCATCGCTGTAGCGCAGTGCCGGATCCTTCTCCAGGGATTTGAGGATAAAACGGTCGAGCTTCTCATCCACGGCGGAATTGAACTGTGACGGAGGCTTCGGCTCCAGCTTGAGAATGGCATCGATGACGATCTGCTGACTCTGTCCACTGAACACCGGCATTCCGGTCAACATCTCATCCAGAATCAATCCCAAGGCAAACACATCCGCCTGGGGACCCACTTCTCCTGCCTGGATATACTCGGGGGCCAGATATCTGGGTGTGCCGATCAGCTGTTTGTCGGGACCCTTGGCTTCAGAGAGCAATCTGGCAATGCCGAAGTCCATGATCTTAGGCTGCTTATCTTCACCGATGATGATATTCGACGGTTTCAGATCCCGATGCACGATCCCGGCCCGGTGGGCCTGACTCATACCCTCCAACAGACCCTCGAAGATCTGCAACGCCAAAGGCAGCTCCAGTGGCTCACCCTGAAGATAGTCCGACAGCAACTTACCCTGAGCATATTCGAAAACAAGAAATGGCGTACCCCGATGCTCACCGGCTTCATAGATCGAGACGATATTGGGATGCTGCAGTTTACTCATGGTACGCGCTTCATCCCGAAACGAAGCATCCTGCAATACCTTATCGAGCAGCTTTATCGCCACCTGGCGCTCCAACTGGCTGTCGTGGCAGAGATATACCGTTCCCTGATTACCCGAGCCCAGCTCTTTGCCAACCTGAAAACGCCCGATCTGCTTCAGCCTCATGCACCAATCCCAGGATCCGATGACCCTTCCAAACGATTAAAACCTTTCGAAATCATAGCGGCACTAAGCGGAAATTCTTATGGACCGCCCTAATCGGATGGCCGCAAATGACGCCAATCACCGCAAATACTCGCCAATAACTCAGTAGAGCCTGATTGATTATTCAACACATCCACACCATTTGCGTATATTAGCGGACAAAACAACTAAAGGCTCAAAAGTCAGAATGCACCACCTCTGAATCCCGTCCCGGCACGAGCGAGAAGCGCAGGCAAAAACCGATCAGCGGGCCTGACTGTTTGAGCAAAGCGAGTTTCAGGCCCGCCGGTTTTTGCCGAGCATCGCAGCGGACCCGAAGGGGCGTGACGGCCGGGCGCCCTTTCTTTTGGT
>JAKSBX010000011.1 GCA_022360905.1 Chromatiales bacterium | reverse complement strand
GAAAGACAACTGTGCATTGATAGAAACTTGTTCGACCCAGGATGGTGGCCGGTCTTTCCCCCAGAGATGGATATTGGTATCGCCGCTGAGTGGTAGGTAATGGGCAAGACCTTGGCGATTGAGAGCGGTGACTCCACCGATATGGAGTTGTAACTGGGCCAGTTTTTGTAGCCCGAGCACCACCCCCTCCCAGGTAACCGGTTCACCAGGTCGAGCGTATACGCGGCTGCCGAGCGTGTTGAGCCATCCACTTTGCGCATATTTGCTAACCAACTGAGGGGTGTAGCCATTTGCAGATAGCCAAGTGCTGGGGACAGCCACTCCCTCAGGAATCAGCTGTTGTAGTCGGTTTAATTTTAAGTCTTTTCGTATACTCATGGTATATTTATAGAGTATTTATTAAACCAAAGATAGGGTTTAGTTCAATTAATCCAATAAAAATATACCAATGGTTTAGCTTTTTGAATTTTATCGAACGATGCAAGAATAAAATGGTGATCCGGTTTAGATTTTGGCTTCCATATTTAGCTTACCGGGAAGAGCGAGAGATGTTTGGTTTTATTTTTGGTGGGCCCACTAGGACTCGAACCTAGGACCAAGGGATTATGAGTCCCCTGCTCTAACCAACTGAGCTATGGGCCCGAAAACGGCAGGATTTTAACAGATCGCATCACTGCCGGTATAGCTAGTGATGCTACCTATCTAAAACCGATAATTAATCGTTGTCGAGGAAGCTGCGGAGTCTGTCGGAGCGGGAAGGGTGACGCAGTTTGCGCAACGCCTTGGCTTCGATCTGACGGATACGCTCACGGGTGACGTCGAACTGTTTGCCCACCTCTTCCAGGGTGTGGTCGGTGTTCATGTCGATGCCGAAGCGCATACGCAATACTTTCGCTTCGCGGCTGGTGAGACCGGCGAGCATGTTTTGGGTGGCTTCTCCCAGTCCCTCGGCGGTGGCCGATTCGATGGGGGATACCACGCCGGAATCCTCGATGAAGTCTCCAAGATGGGAGTCTTCGTCGTCGCCGATGGGGGTCTCCATGGAGATCGGTTCCTTGGCGATCTTCAGTACCTTGCGAATCTTGTCTTCCGGCATCTCCATGCGCTCCGCCAGCTCTTCCGGGGTGGCTTCGCGGCCCATCTCCTGGATCATCTGACGGGAAATACGGTTCAGCTTGTTGATCGTCTCGATCATGTGTACCGGGATACGGATGGTGCGGGCCTGGTCCGCGATGGAGCGGGTGATGGCCTGCCGGATCCACCAGGTGGCGTAGGTGGAGAATTTGTAGCCGCGCCGTTATTCGAACTTGTCCACCGCCTTCATCAGGCCGATGTTGCCTTCCTGGATTAGGTCGAGGAACTGCATACCCCGGTTGGTGTACTTCTTGGCGATCGAGATCACCAGTCGAAGGTTGGCTTCGACCTTCTCTTTCTTGGCGCGGCGGGCTTTCG
>JAKSBX010000093.1 GCA_022360905.1 Chromatiales bacterium | reverse complement strand
TGACAACAGGCTGGCAATCTCCGCCGCGGTGGTTTCCGCGACGGATTGACGCAGTGTCTCAAGCGACAAACCATCTTCTGCAGGCAATCGCCAAATCTGTAGTGTGGCCGCCGATCTGCCCCGCTCGGTCAGCAGATCCCTGGCCCGCTCGGCGGCCCCGGTGGGCTGGAAGGCGATTCTGTGGTCGTAGAAGGGGCGAGGCGAAAAACTGAACAGCTGGTTGATCGCCTGCACCATATCCGGGGTGGAGCGCCAGTTGGTATCCAGGCTGTGACGTCTGCCCCCGGCTCCATCCCTGGCTTTCAGGTAGGTGTAGATATCGGCACCACGAAAACTGTAGATCGCCTGCTTGGGATCGCCGACCAGGATCAGCGGTTGTTCCGAATTGGCGTAGATCCGATGCAGAATCTGGTACTGAATCGGATCGGTATCCTGAAACTCATCCACCAGTGCCACCTGATAGCGGCTGCGCAGCAGACCACTCAGCTTTGCAGAGTGATCCTGTTGCAGCGCCTGATGGAGTTGCAGCAACAGATCGTCATAGGACCACTCCCCCGCCTCCATCTGGCGACGCGGCAACTCCTGCTGCAGGTAGTCGTAGAGGCGGGCATGCCAGGCAACCTTGGCCTGATGGAAGGCAGCCACACAGCGCTCAGAGAGGGACAGATAGTCCGCCAGGGCATTGAAAAACGGATTCTCCGGTGGTTGTTTGCCTTTTTTTACCGCCTGCCCGATAAACTCCGGGGTAAATCGGATCACCTTGTCGAAGGGAGCCTCATAGAGATTGCCGTTGAGCCACTGATCCAGCTGGGCACACCAGCCTGCCAGCCAGTCGGTGCGATAACCTTTCAGCACCTGTTTGTCACTCAGCAGTTTCTCGACCTGTTGCCGCTCGGCATGCCAGCAGGCCCGCAACTCATGTAAAGCCTGGTGAGCCTGCTGTTCCAACGCGGCCAGATCCTCCGGCCATGAAGCACCCCGCACCTGCAGATAGGGCTTGCCGAGCGCTGGTTTGAGTCGGGCAAGCAGATCATCGGGGGTGGCGATCCACGCCTGCAGCGCGCTAAAGAAATGCTCCGGCAGGTTGGACATCTCAAGTCGCCAGAAATCATCTACGATCTGTTGCAGCCGTTCAGCCTGATCGGGGACCAGCGCGGTGGTAAAGGATTGTCCACTCTCAAAGGCGAACTCAGTCAGAACCCGCTGACAGAAACCATGGATGGTGAAAATCGCCGCCCGGTCGAAACTGGCCAGAGCCAGATCGAGCTGGCGTACTGCCTGGGATCTGTCCGC
>JAKSBX010000012.1 GCA_022360905.1 Chromatiales bacterium | reverse complement strand
CTCGTGAACAGAATTTCGGTGGTCGCCAACTGACAGAAGAGATTCAGCGTCGTTACGGACTCTCTATCGAAGAGGCTGGGATGGCGAAACGTCAGGGCGGCCTACCTGACAACTATGTACCTGAAGTGCTTGAGCCCTTTAAAGAGGCGATGGCTCAGCAGGTCAGCCGCTCGCTACAGTTCTTCTTCTCGTCCAGTGCCTATAACAGTGTTGATCATATCATTCTGGCCGGTGGCAGTTCGTCCATACCGGGCATAGATGATCTGGTGGAAGAGAAATTGGGAACCCCTGCATCGGTGGCAAATCCATTTGCCAACATGTCGGTATCATCCAGGGTTAAACCCCAGGCGTTGAGTGCTGATGCACCTGCACTGATGATTGCCTGTGGTCTCGCACTGAGGAGTTTTGACTGATGGCGCGGATTAACTTACTCCCCTGGCGGGAAGCAGAACGCAAAGAGCGCCAAAAAGAGTTTGGGATGATGGTGCTGGCCGGGGCCCTGTTCTCCGTCCTGGCTGTATACGGTGTTCACAGTATCATCCAGTCTCAAATTGAGGCGCAGAACCAGCGCAACAACTTTCTGAAGCAAGAGATCAAGACGGTCGAGAAGCAGATCAGCGAGATTCGTGACCTGGATAAGACCAAGCAGAATCTGCTGGCCAGAATGAATATCATCCAGGAGCTGCAGAGTAGCCGGCCACAGATCGTGCATCTGTTTGATGAGGTAGTGGCTACCCTTCCGATGGGGGTCTATCTCGATGAGATTGATCAGACGGCCAACAAGGTGACATTCGAAGGACAGGCCCAGTCCAATGCACGGGTATCCTCCATGATGCGCAACATAGACAACTCGGAGTGGTTGGAGAATCCAACTCTCGACTTTATAGAGAGTAAAGAGAAAACCGGTACCGGTTACAGCCATTTCAAGCTCACGGTAAAACAGACCTCCCAGACCGAGGAGGTTGAAGAATGAACTTAGAAGATCTCAATGAATTAGATTTCAGTAATGTCGGAATTTGGCCGACGCCGGTCAAAATGGTTGCCGTTGTGCTGGTTGCCATTGCGGTGATGGTTGCGGGTTACTATCTGGTTATCGAGGCTCAGCTCACGCAGCTCGATACAGTGGAGAGGAAAGAGCTGGATCTGCGTAAAGAGTTCGAAACCAAGCAGGCTAAAGCCTCCAATCTGGATGCCTACCGACAGCAACTGGAAGAGATGAAGCAGTCTTTCGGAACCATGCTTCGTCAACTGCCGGACAAGACGGAAGTGGCTGAATTGCTGGTCGATGTATCTCAGACGGGATTGGCTTCCGGTTTGGAGTTCGAGCTCTTCAAACCACAGGAGGAGCTGCCCAAAGACTTTTATGCCGAGCTGCCGATCCAGGTTATAGTGAAAGGCGAGTACCATGAATTCGGTAACTTTATCAGCGGGCTGGCGGCATTGCCCCGGATTGTCACCATTCATGATATCAAGATTAAGCGGGGAGATCCCAAATCTTCAGATACCAAGCTGAGACTGGAGGCTACTGCCAAAACCTACCGCTATCTCGATGAAGAGGAAGGAGAGTGAGTGTGAGTATTGTGCAGCGAAGATACCGGTTATTGATCACGCTACTGCCACTGCTGATCCTTGGTGGGTGTGCCAACCCGAACCTGGCAGAGCTGAAGGGCTACGTGGCTGAAAGAAAAGCCGCCCCTCCAGCACGTATCGAACCACTTCCGGAGATCAAGCAGATCGAGACATTTCTCTACTCTGCGGCTGGACGACGCAATCCATTCATCGATATGTCTGGAGAAGAGGCTGAGTCCTCCAGTATCTCCGGAAATGGATTAACACCGGATTTCAATCGTCGCAAAGAAGAGTTGGAGAGCTTTCCGCTCGATTCAATTCGAATGGTGGGTACTTTGGAGCAGACAGGCGTTGCTTGGGGGCTGGTCAAAACCAAAGAGGGGACAGTTCACAAGGTGAAGTCTG
>JAKSBX010000022.1 GCA_022360905.1 Chromatiales bacterium | reverse complement strand
GCTTCAGGCTTGAACAGGCAGAGCAGGACTTCAAAAGATTCTGGCAGCAGATTGGAGCAGAAGGGGATCTGCAAAGCGCCCTGACAGAGTGGCAGACACGCCACAATGCATCAACATGATGCTTACCCTTACGCAGGGCCTGTAATTAAACTAGTAAGAAACCTAAGGCTTTCTTAAGGTCAGAATGGAGCAGCCCCGTTCAGTCTCGACATATTCATGGCTCAGCCCAGGATAGCGATCACACCACAGTGATACGGTCTCCTGCTCATCCTCCCGCGCCGCATCATCAAGATAGATAGTGCTCTGCTGGTTGAGATGGGGGTAACAGACCGGCAGCGCAGGGTATCGGGCATGTTTGCATAGAAATCCGGGGGGACCGTCGATCACCAACATATCGATCAATTGATCCGGCATATCTGCCACGGAATACCAATCATACGCCACCGCATCAAACTTCTGCTTGAGCAGTGGGGCATCCCTGACCAAGGCGAAATCCTGCAATCCATATCTCTGCAGATAACTGCGCGTCGCTTCAGCGTATTGCGCTCCATTCTCCAGGCTGATTACGCGCCCGACTCTATTGATCTGGCAGCAACGAGCCAACATCAAGGTTGTCAGACCACTACTGCACTCAAATATCAACGAGGGTTTCTGCTGCAGACAGGCATCAACGATGATTTGTAAAAAATCCGCCGCTGCAGACCAATTGGGGGAATAGGGGATACCTCGATCCAACTCGAGCTGCTGCTGCAGTGATTGATACGCTTCCGTCATAATGCACAAAACGGCTGGGACCCAAGCCGCAGACCTTTGATTACAACAACGGTCTGCGCCGAACAGCCATCTGCACCAGACCCCCTACCCTTGGATGAATCTCAGGACTTAATAAAGATACTCTATCTCATCGTTCACAAAGGTATAGCGGGGCTGCTTATACCAGCCATACAAAAAAGACCAACGGGGCTCTTTATGTACCTTTGACTGATAGATCTTTAACTGACCGGTTTTGTCATTCATCCAGAAGTCGAGATCATATAACTTATCCGGCTTACCCACCACATGAAAATCGGTACAGGCGAAGTAGATATCACTGCCGATCTGTCTGACCGGGTCATGTATACGCACGAACTTCAGCGTCAGCACTTCCCCGGTTTTATCGTCCCGCAGACGAAAAACACCATTCTCATCCACCACATCCTCGATGTGCTGCATCATGGTTGACTTGATGTCTTCGACGTAATACTTGCGGCTATCGGTGGATGTGTCGTCTGACTCATCAGCCAAACATAGGGTTGTCGCCAAGCCCGCCAGACCAATCAGCAGCAGATATCTCATCATCTCTTGAATCCTATTTGGCTACCGGTTTCCCTGCATGTTCCGCAGGTTTGCCGCCATGCTCCATCTTCTTCATCGCTTCCCCGCCATGTTCGCTGACTTTTTTCGCCTCATCCTCCGTTGCCTCCATTGCCTTGCCGCCATGTTCAGCTGCCTGCTGCTTTGCCTTCATTGCCTTGCCACCATGCTCCGCAGCCTTACCTGCATGTTCAGCGGCAAAGGCCGCCAATGGAATCAGCAACAACAGGCCAAGTAACTTTTTCACGATATCTCTCCTCACGGTTTTTTTAAGTTATGAAATCTCGACTGGTCTGGTATATTTTCCCGCCGCACCTCAGTCAGCCAAACCCATATTTCTCCGAGTGAATGGCTCAATCAACCAGGCCTTGAAGGAGAAAGCCGTCTCCCGCGCCTGGGGTAAGCCGATCAGGTCTCCGTTATCCGCGCCTTTTTCCTCTCTGGGCATCTGATTATAGCTGCCGAACAGGGGATCCCAGAAACTGAATATGGTGGAGAAATTTGCATCACCATAGGTCCGCTCAACCCGATGATGGGAGGTGTGAAACCTTGGTGTCACGATAATTCTGCATAAAACCCGCTCTATTGGTGCAGGTAAATCAATATTGCTGTGGTGGAACTGGGCGCACAGACTGATCAATCCCTCGAACACAAACCAGGCAATCGCGGTGGGACCCCAGACTAGCACCCATAGTGCTTTGGCGAAGGATGAGAGAAAAAGTTCACCCGGATGGAAGCGCAGTGCCGTGGTCACATCCATCTCGGTATCCGCATGATGGGCTTTGTGAAAACGCCAAAGCAGAGGAAAGCGGTGATTGGCTCTGTGCCAAAAGTAATCGAACAGATCGAGCATAATCAGTGAAACCACAATCTCCAACCAGCCATTCAAACCCAGCCAGCGGGAAATACCCCAGCCCTGCTGTTCGACATAGACAATCCACAGCAGAAAGGGCACATAGATCAATACCCTGACAAGCACAGTATTCAGTGCCGCCACAGCGGCATGAAACATGAAGCGGTTGATTCGTTTGCCCCGCCAGATACGGGCAGGAAAGATGGTTTCCAGGAGGATAAAGAAACTCAATCCGCCCAAAAACAGAAGCAAACGGCCACCATCAAGGTCCAATTCCATAATTAATCAGCTCTCAGTTAATTTCTAATGGTCTATCCGAACGGTTCCATTGGGCCCTAACCAGGAAGATAATCTTAGCCATATTGAGCGGATAAAATTCAACAATTTTAGCCAGGGATTTGCTCCAGGGCCTGTTAACAGGCCCTAGCCTCTATTTATCGAACTTTCCGACTGTTCGGAGGCGACGGCTAGTGTTAACTTGTAGGTTATCAATCTGAGTGCTTCACACACCACTATAAAACCGAACACGAGATCCAATGTACTACAGAATAGCCCTATTGTTTACCTTGATTTACGCCCTTCCGGTTTACGCAGAACAGGCGCCAGCCTTGAAAAAATCGGATGACCGCCATATGTCAAACCTCACTCAGCTGACGTTCAAGGGGGACAATGGTGAGGCTTATTTCAGTTTCGATGGACAGCAGTTGATCTACCAGTCGAACCGGGGTGGTTTTGAGTGTGACAAGATCTGGACCATGAATATCGACGGATCCAATAAAACCATGGTCAGCCCGAACCATGGCGCACACACCTGCGCATTCTTTCAACCCGGGGAAAAGCAGATCGTTTTTGCATCCACCAGCCACCTTGAGGGAAACTGCCCGAGCAAACCCGAATTGCCGTCTCACATACGTTATGCCTGGCCCCTGCACCCATACGACATCTACCGGGCCAATGCCGACGGTTCGGCCCTGACGCCGTTAACCGATAACCCAAAATATGACGCCGAACCGATTGTCTCCGCAGATGGCAAGTCGATCGTTTTCGGTTCACAGCGCGAGGGGGACTTCGACATCTACCGGATGGATGTGGATGGAGGCAATGTTCAACGCCTGACTGACACAGTAGGCTATGATGGTGGACCCTGGTTTTCACCAGACAGCACAAAGATTGTCTGGCGTGCATGGCATCCCACCACTGCCGCTGAAAAGTCCCAGTGGCAGGAAAACATGAAAAAGGATTACATTCAATCCACGCCACTGGATATCTGGGTAATGGATGCGGACGGCAGTAACAAAATACGCCTCACGGACAATGGCGCCACCAACTGGGCACCATCCTGGCATCCTGACGGTAAGCGCATCGTCTTTTCAAGCAACATGGATGACTGGCGGGACGATTACAAAACATATGGTCACAATTTTGAACTCTACCTGATCAACAGCGATGGATCGGGACTTGAGAGAATCACCTACAACCAGGTATTCGACAGTTTCCCCATGTTCTCACCCAACGGCAAAAAGATTGTGTTTGGCTCCAACCGCAATCCAGACAAACCTCGCGCAACGGATATTTTCATTGCTGACTGGACTGAATAGATGAATAGAGGCCTGCTGATTCTACTCTGGTTGTTTTGCACACCCCTGCTGGCACTCGAGAGCCAATCCCCCATCCATCATCAACTTAATGTCAAGCTCGAGCCACAACGGCAGACGCTTAGCGTCACCGATCGCATCTCATTCACAGAACCGCTGTCAAATCTCAAGCTGATCCTGCATGCCGACCTGAATCCCCGTTTTTCTACAGACCAGGGTAAGCTTAAGGTCAGACTTGACCATCGGGATAGTTTTGCCGAGCGTTATCTCATCAGCCTGCCCAAAGGCGCAAACCACTTAACGGTGGAATACACAGGCCGCATTCACCATAGATTGACTTCCAGCCGCAAAGAACAGTCAAGGGGATACCGAAGCAGCGCCGGACTCATTGATAAAAAGGGAATTTTTCTAGCCGCAGGCAGCTTGTGGTATCCACAACTCGAGGGGCATCCATATCTAACTTTCAACATGGAGGTTACCCTACCGTCAGGCTGGTCCTCGGTCACTCAGGGTCATCGTGAAAAAACTCAAAACACCAGCATACTGAATATCGATCGTTGGCAGATCGACAAACCACAAGATGAGATCTATCTGATTGCAGCAGAGTTCACCGAGTATCAGCAGATTGCAAAGCTTCAGGGGAGACCGGTATCAGCCCAGGTATTCCTTCGTACGGCAGACCAGAAACTGGCTGACCGATACCTGCAGGCAACAGTCAAATATCTGAAGATGTACGAACAGTTGATTGGAGCCTATCCCTACAGCAAATTCGCATTGGTGGAAAATTTCTGGGAAACCGGATTCGGTATGCCTTCATTCACCCTGCTTGGTTCCAGAGTGATCCGTCTTCCTTTCATACTCAATACATCCTATCCCCATGAGATCCTGCACAACTGGTGGGGCAACGGGGTCTATGTGGATTTCGATAGCGGCAACTGGAGTGAGGGATTAACCGCCTATCTGGCAGACCACCTGATCAAGGAACAGCAGAACCAGGGAGTCAACTACCGCCAGCAGAGCCTGCAAAAGTATCGGGACTATGCAGCCAAGCAACGAGACTTTCCCCTCACAGCATTCAAAAGCAGGCACAGTTCAGCTACTGAAGCGGTAGGCTACGGCAAAACCCTGATGATGTTTCATATGCTGCGCAAACAACTTGGTGATCAAATTTTCACCAAGGCGCTTCAACAGTTCTACCAACAATACAAGTTTAAAATTGCCTCCTTTGCAGACCTTCAGCGGACATTTGAAGCAGTTAGTGGAGTATCATTAACAAGCTTCTTCACTCAATGGGTCGAATACACAGGTGCGCCTGAACTTCGACTCAGCGAAAGCAGAATCGATAAGCAAGCGGATAAAGTTCGCTTACAGTTTACACTGCAGCAGCTTCAAGCGGATCATGTATACGAGTTGAATATCCCAATCGCGGTTTCACTGACCAATCAAACTGAAGCAAAACAGTCGGTCGTCACCATGACGAAGCGAAAGCAGACATTTGAAATCGATCTGCCTTCAACCCCCACCCGGCTCGATATCGATCCACAATTTGATCTATTCAGAAAACTGGCACTGGAAGAGACACCCCCGGCGTTCACACAGATCTTCGGCTCAGCCAAACTGCTCGTAATCTATCCCAGTGATGCGTCACGCGAGATGAGAAAAGCCTGGCAAGCCTTTGCTGATGACATCTCCCATATGGGACCGGAACAAGTCACCATCATTGCAGACAATGAGATAGAAAGACTACCTGAAAACAGTGCAGCAGTGGTACTCGGCTGGAACAACCGATTCACCAAAGATGTTCAACAACAGCTGAATCAACACCCATTGGCATTCACTCCCAATTATGTCCGTGTCGGAACTGAACAGATCAACCGACAAAACAGTGCTTTTGCCTGGGTAACAAGAATCGGAAACCAAGCCAAACAACCCTATCCACTGGCACTGATCACTGCGGATCTGCCCGACGCACTGCCAGGACTGGGACGAAAAATACCCCACTACCATAAATACAGCTACCTGGCCTTCAGCGGCACAGAACCCAAGAACAGCCTAAAGGGACGCTGGCCGGTTTCAAATTCACCGATGACCAGACTGTTCACAGCAGATGCCGCAAGAGCAAAATTACAGCTGTCCACGCCCCTGGTTGAACCAATTCTCGAATACGATCCAGACAGAATGATGCAAACCGTACGCTACCTGAGCGATCAGCAACTGCAGGGTCGAGGAGTGGGTTCAAAGGGTCTTGATCTGGCAGCAGACTACATAGCTGCTGGGTTTAAAGAAGCCGGACTTATGCCTGGCGGAGAGAAACAGGATTACTTCCAATATTTCTATGCCAACGATGAACAGGGAAATTCGCAGCAACTGAGAAACATCATCGGCGTTATTCCTGGCGGACACCCACAACTCTCAAAACAGAACCTTGTGATCGGCGCCCACTACGATCACCTTGGACTTGGTTGGCCTGATGTTCGTGAAGACAACCGGGGCAAGATACACCACGGTGCGGATGACAATGCCAGCGGCATTGCCGTAATGCTCGAATTGGCAAGAATACTGGGGCAAAGCTACAAACCCGAGCGGAATATCGTTTTTGTTGCTTTCAGCGGTGAAGAGGCGGGGCGCCTGGGTTCAAAGTACTACGTGAAACACCAACAAATGTACCCTGTCACCAATACGATCGGCATGCTCAATCTCGACTCCGTCGGTCGTCTGCTCGATAACAAACTGATTGTACTCGGTGCAGAGAGCGCTTCAGAGTGGCCCCATATCTTCAGAGGCATAGGTTTTGTTACCGGCATAGAGTCCGTAATGGTCAATGAACCCCTCGATGCCAGTGACCAGATCAGTTTTCATGAAGCCGGCGTACCAGCGGTACAACTCTTTTCCGGTGCTCATACGGACTACCACAGACCTGGGGATACCGCAGACAAGATCGATATTGACGGCATGATCAAGGTAGCCGAAGTCAGCAAACAGGTGGTGGAGTATTTGGCAGCTCGTAAGGAGCCGATGACAATTCAACTGTCTGGCATCCAGCAGCCGCAAAAGAGATCCAAACAACGTAAAGTCAGTCTCGGCACCATCCCTGACTTTACTTATCAAGGTAGTGGTTACCGCCTGGCTGGTGTGGTGCCAAACTCACCGGCTGACAGGGCAGGACTGAAAAAGATGGATGTCATTATCAGCATTGACCAAACTCCTATCCAGGGCCTAAGAGATCTATCCAAATCACTCAAATCCCTAAAACAGGGTCAGAATATTCGAATCCAATACTTGAGAGACGGTATGACAAATCAGACCAATGCAGAACTGCAAAACAGATAATCAGCCAACTGCTCTATCAACCCAGTAAAACCGTTATCGAACTTTTGCCGGCAGGAAAAGAAGCGCCAGAACGTTACTATTCACAACACCCCATCTAATAAGCAGAGGTATGAAAATACTCAAGCCGAAACAGAAAAAAGCAATTGCAGTCAATAGCTGAATATCGTTGATACCGTCGGAAAAGTACGAGTAGAAAAGTGTATTGATGATATTGTGAAAAATAAGGATAAACAGACTCGCTTCACCCAATCGCAGAGGAATGATACTGAGCCACTCACTCTTAGCGATCAACCAGGATAAAGTAATTACCACATAGCCACCACAAACAGCACCGATGGTTGCATACATGGGAAAATCATATTGTCTTTTATTAAGAGAAATTCGGGCATCAGTAAGAGTCTCGACAATAAGAAACACAATAACAGCGAGCAGAAACAACCAAATATTAGGTTTGAAGTTGACTACTCGATCCCTCATCATATGACCGAACAGAAAGAACGCCGAAGTAACCATCACAAGATCGACTGAGAAGGGAAGGCCTGGCAACTGATACCCACTGCCGAGAAAATTGATCTCCCTATACCAAAACACGCCAATATATTCTGAGCCAACCCCTAATAGAAGCAGTAAAAAAAGAGCTTTCGAACCTGTCGACCAATCTGAAAACTTAAACCAACGAAAGAGAACGTAAGCGAACAGGAACACTGCGAAGAGGTGCGGCAGAAACCACATCGGTATCCATTCAATCGTGTCACCAACCCCATAAAAGATCCCTACAAGCTGCTCTGCCAACCCATCTTCACCAGACAAAAAACTTAACAGAAACAGGGAGAGCAGAACCACCAGGTAAGGCTTCAAAAGCGCCTCAAATTTGTGGCTTACAAATGATTTGGGAGCGGCCGCCCATGAAAAAAAGATACCCGACAAAAAGAAAAACAGAGGCAACCTGAAAAGAGACAAGGGATCCACAATATCGGGAACAAACATTCTAAGCTTGGTATGGTACATAGCAACCAAGGCAATAGAAATCCCTTTCGCAATATCTACATGCTTGACGCGAGCTCCCATTACCACCCCAATATCAATACTACTGTTTCTGCCAATAATTGTGCTGCAAGACTGATTTTAATCAGTGAATTATTCTTTACTGCAGG
>JAKSBX010000134.1 GCA_022360905.1 Chromatiales bacterium | reverse complement strand
GGATCTGTATGTCGCCGTCGATGGATGCGATACCCCGTTGCCACGAGTGGTCGACGTCGCGCTCGGAACGCAATTCCAGCCTGGAACCCTTGCGATCTTGCAGGGTCAGTCCGCGATTGTGGAGCGCTTGAGCCGGCAGTTTCCACGCGTTTAAGTAGCGTTTCGTGTCTTTGGTCTCCAGCCACTTCAGAAAGAGTTCGGGGTTGGATCCGTATTTTTTGTCGCCGACGATTGGATGGCCGACCGCCGCCAGGTGGGCTCTGATCTGGTGGGTTCGGCCCGAAAGTGGCCTGAGTGACACGAATGCGAAGTTTCGCCAATGTCGGCAGTCCAGGATCTCCGTTCGCGCGGGCTTGCCCTGCGGATGCGGGACGAATTTGGAATGGATCAGCGTGTCGCGGTCGAGTGCGATATCCACGAGATGCAGATCTTTTGGGAAGTGGCCGAATACCAGCGCTTCATAGCGCTTTTCCACCGTTTGCCGTTGAAACTGGCTCTGGAACCACCCGCGGGCTTCGACGCGCTTGGCAAAGGCAATCAGACCGGATGTCTCCAGATCCAGCCGGTGAATCGGAGCCAGATCGGGGTTCGCGGTCTCATCCCGCAGGAGGTGGAGTAGGGATTGGGTCAGGAAAGGACCGGTCGGGGTGATTGGAATACCGGCGGGTTTGTCGACGACCAGTAAGTCCTCGTTTTCGAAGACGATGGGGAAATCGCGTGGGACCTCTGGCTCTTGCCACGGTGGGCGCATCAGTTCCAGTCTGTCACCTGTCTGAAGAATCGTCTCGGCCGGTGCCGGTTCCCCGTTGACGCGAAAGCGCCGCTCATCGAGGTAACTGGCGACATCGTGACCTCGGAAGATGGGGGCATGACGCGCCACATAGTCGGAAAGGGAGCGATTCATGTCGGCCTGATTCAAAGGGAGGACGACGCGTTGACCCTGATTGAGCATGGTGTGACAACCTGGACGAGGAAGCTGTGTTGCACATTTCACGGAGAGGCTTCTAGCCGGTGTGCCTCGTTGTCTCGGGGGCCCCTTTAGGACCTGGCCCTACGACCTCCGTTCGTCGACTCGGCTCGGGAAGATGGTCTCCGAAGGCGGTCGATCATCGAGCCTTGGCTTTGCGGACCTTCGCGTCGGCCGCGTTTTCATCACATGTGAAGCCGCTCGGACACTCCATTGGGCGGGCCCGCCGTAAAAGCCTGCCGAGCCGTGCCTCGACCTGGGTTAGAATAAACCCTTTCTGCCGTCGATGCACGAAACGAATGCGG
>JAKSBX010000013.1 GCA_022360905.1 Chromatiales bacterium | reverse complement strand
GGTGTTTTCAGGGACCAGAAAACTGTCCACACTGGTAATGACAGGCTCCTGATTTGTAGATTCGTCTACATTCGTAACTGTTATCAGTAAACTTTGGCTAGACTGATCACCACGCTCATTTGTCGCACTGACGATCAATTCGTAGACGTTGTTTGCGTCAACATCATGCGGGCTCTCAAAATCCGGAGCAGCAATGAATTGCAGAGTCCCCGTGATCGGATCGATGGAGAAACTGGCGGCATCGGCCCCGCCGGCGATAGTGTAGGTAATTTGATCGCCATCGGGATCGCTTGCGGTTACCGCACCTAGCCCCACACTGTTTTCCTGGACCACACGAATGGCTTCGCTAGTGAATACAGGCGCTTCTCCAGTTGCTGCTGGTGGTTGATTAACGAACTCATTCACATCTGACACAGTGATCAGCATGTTCTGGGTTGCACTTGCCCCACCCGCATCTGTCGCAGTAACCATCAGTTCATAAACATTGTCTGCTTCAGCGTCATGAGGCGCTTCAAAGTTCGGTGTTGTGATGAACTCCAGCGCACCTGTTGTTGGATCAATGGTGAAGCTGCCTGCATCCACCCCACCGGCGATGGAAAATGTTATACGCTGTCCATCCGGATCACTTGCGGTGACCGCACCTACCGAAGTGCTGTTTTCCGGAACCACACGATCCGCGGCACTGGTGAAGATGGGAGCTTGATTGGTAGTCGACGGATCGGCACCGGTAAGGTCGTTGGTGATTGTGATTGTCAGATTCTGCGTAGTCACACCGCCATGAGCGTCATCCACTTGGACAGTCAGGGTGTAGATACCATCTAAATTGCTATCCGCAGGCGCTTCAAAGTTTGGTGCCACATGAAAGTTCAATACACCTGTATCAGGGTCGATTGTAAAACTCTCCACATCCGCCCCACCCACGATACTGTAACTCAAGGCATGTCCGTCCGGATCAGCAGCCGTCACTGTAGTGGCGGTCAAGTTGTTCTCCTGAACCGATACAGTTGCGCTACTGGTGAAGACAGGGGCATCGTTTTCCGTACTTGGATCACCCACCACCACATCAGTTACATTAATCGTCAATGCCTGAATGTCTGTACCACCATTATCATCAGCGACCGAAACCCGAACCTGATAACTATTATCGTCATTGGCATCCGCCGGGGCCTCATAGTCAGGCCCGACAAGGAAGCTGAGCAAGCCGGTATTGGCATCGATGACGAACCGTTGGGCATCTACGCCACCAATGATGCTATAGGTCAACGCAGTATTATCGGTATCGGGATCAGTAGCCGTCACAGTGGTTACCGCTGTGGTGTGCTCTGCAACAGTGATCGTCGCGGTGTCACCGCCACCATCGCTGGTGATCACCGGTGTGTTATTCGGTTCGAGGTTGCCAACCGGACCTGCGCCAACAATCACGTCATTCACCGTAACAGTAATAGTCTGAGTCGCTGTCAGCGGTGTGCTGTAGTTATCGGATACCGTCACTTCCACCACGTAGGTATTGTTGCCTGCCGTGTCACCCAGGTCGGTGGGATTTTCATAATCCGGCGCCACCAGAAAACTCAAAGCCCCGGTTGTGTTGTCGATCCGGAACAGCGCCGCATCTGCGCCACCGCTGATGCTGTAGACCATGCCATGCCCGTCCGGATCGCTGGCCACGACGGAGCCCACATCGGTCAGATTCTCATCGATATTGAAGCTATTGCCACTGTTGATGACAGGCGCCTGATTGCCGGTATTGGGATCGCCAACGGTGACATCGGTAACCGTCACACTGATGGTCTGGATATCGGTGCCACCATGATCATCGGTAACCGTTACTTCGATCTCATAGACATTGTCTCCGTCCGCATCTGCCGGGGCCTCGAAATTGGGCGCCACCAGAAAGCTTAATGCACCGGTTGCTCCGTCGATGATAAATCGGCCCTGATCCGCGCCACCCGACAGACTGTAGGTCAGTGTGACGTTATCCGCATCGGGATCGGTAGCCGTCACGGTGGTTACCGCCGTGCTGTTCTCAGCCACCGAGACCGCGGCTGTATCACCGCCGCCATCACTGGTGATCTGCGGCTCGTTATTCGGTTCGGTGTCGCCCACCGGGCCTGCACCAACCGCCACATCGGTAACAGTCACGACAAGCGACTGACTCTGGCTGCCACCAGAGGTATCTGTGGCCGACACAGTAACCTCATAGTCGTTATCCCCGTTGACATCCGTCGGCGCCTCGAAATCCGGCGCAGCAACAAAGATAAGAGCACCTGTTGCACTGTCTATCTGGAAACTGGCAGCATCCGCACCACCCACGATAGCGTAACTCACCGCCTGTCCGTCCGGGTCGCTGGCAGCAACCGTCATCACCGCAGTGGTATTCTCCGGTACACTGGCGGTTGTGCCGCTGCTGAATAGCGGCAAGCGATTGCCGGGCGTGGTATCACCACCACCAGTCACATCGGAAACGCTGACGCTGATCGTCTGAGTATCGGTTCCCCCGTGATCATCGGTAACCGTTACCTCGATCTCATAGACATTGTCTCCATCCGCATCCGCCGGGGCCTCGAAATTGGGCGCCACCAGAAAGCTTAATGCACCGGTTGCTCCATCGATGGTAAACCGGCCCTGATCTGCGCCACCCGACAGACTGTAGGTCAGTGTGACGTTATCCGCATCGGGATCGGCGGCTGTCACGGTGGTTACTGCCGTGCTGTTCTCAGCCACCGAGACCGCGGCTGTATCACCACCGCCATCGCTAGTGATCAACGGCGCGTTATTCGGCTCTGTGTTACCTACAGGACCTGCACCAACATTGGTGTCATTCACTGTCACTGTAATGGTCTGAGTCGCTGTCAGCGGTGTACTGTAGTTATCAGATACCGTCACTTCCACCACGTAGGTATTGTTGCCTGCGGTATCACCCAGATCGGTGGGATTTTCATAATCCGGCGCCACCAGAAAACTCAAAGCCCCGGTTGCGTTGTCGATCTGGAACAGCGCCGCATCCGCGCCACCGCTGATGCTGTAGAGAATGCCGTGCCCATCCGGGTCACTGGCCACGACGGAACCCACATCGGTCAGATTCTCATCGATATTGAAGCTATTACCACTGCCGATGACAGGCGCCTGATTGCCGGTGCTGGGATCGCCAACAATGACATCTGTAACCGTAATCGTAATATTTTGCGTTGCAGTTCCACCACTGGCATCCGTCACTTCGACAGTCAGCTCATAGACATTATCTTCGCCCACATCCGCTGGTGCTTCGAAGTTGGGTGCAACCAGGAAATTCAATGCGCCGGTGTCGGCATCGATATTGAACAATCCCGCATCACTGCCACCGATAATCGCGTAGCTGACATCCTGTCCGTCCGGGTCACTGGCAGCGACAGTCATGACCGAAGTTGTGTTTTCAGGGACACTGATCGTGTCTGTATTGCTAAAAACCGGCAGTCGATTGTCCGGCGTGGTATCACCACTACCCACTACGTCGGTTACCGTTATCGTGATAGCCTGGATGTCTGTTCCGCCATATCCGTCAGATACGGTTACCTCAACTTCGTAGACATTGTCACCGTCCGCATCCGCCGGGGCCTCAAAATTGGGCGCCACCAGAAAGCTCAACGCACCCGTATCAGCATCAATGGTAAACTTAGCCTGGTCAACGCCCCCAGTCAGACTGAAGCTCACATCCTGTCCATCGGGTTCTATCGCCGTTACCGTGGTCGCCAACAGAGTATTCTCTTCCACACTCACAACTGGTGAACTGTTGATTGTCGGGTTCTGATTGGTAGTAACCGGATCACCCACCGTCGGATCGTCCAGGACATTCACTGTGATGGTTTGAGTATCAAAAGCCGCCGTAGGTGTTTGGCTGTCGCTGGCCTGCACAATCACTTCAAAAATATTGTTACCGTCACGATCAGAAGGCGCTTCGAAATTGGGTGCGACATTGAAGCTCAGGGCGCCACTAGCGGAATCAATGTTGAACTTGTCGGCATCGGCGCCACCAACGATGGTGTAGCTCACCGTCTGCCCATCCTGGTCTGTAGCAACGACCGTTGTGACGGCACTGCTGTTTTCCAAAACATCAACTGTCGCGGTAGCTCCACCACCATCACTCGTTATAACCGGCGCTTGATTTGCTGGTGTGGTATCACCACCACCAGTCACATCGGAAATGCTGACGCTGATAGTTTGAGTATCGGTTCCCCCATGATCATCGGTAACCGTTACCTCGATCTCATAGACATTGTCTCCATCCGCATCCGCCGGGGCTTCGAAATTGGGCGCCACCAGAAAGCTTAATGCGCCGGTTGCTCCATCGATGATAAATCGACCCTGATCCGCGCCGCCCGACAGACTGTAGGTCAGTGTGGCGTTATCCGCATCGGGATCGGTAGCCGTCACGGTAGTTACTGCCGTGCTGTTCTCAGCCACCGAGACCGCGGCTGTATCACCACCGCCATCGCTGGTGATCTGCGGATCGTTATTCGGCTCTGTGTTACCTACAGGACCTG
>JAKSBX010000014.1 GCA_022360905.1 Chromatiales bacterium | reverse complement strand
GCAAAGGTTGCGGGGTTTGTGCAGCCGAGTGCCCCCAGAACGCCATTAAAATGGAAGAGGAAACAGAAGTATGAGTAAAACTATTGTTTGTGACGGCAATGAAGCTGCCGCCTGGGGAGTTGCCAAAGCAAAACCGGACATGGTGGCTGTCTACCCCATCACGCCGCAGTCTTCCCTTGCCGAATATATTGCCCAGTTTGTAGCAGATGGAGTCATCCAGGCGGATCTTATGGATGTGGAAGGTGAACACAGTGTGCTGTCAGTACTCCAGGGCGCCTGCCTGGCCGGTGCCAGGACCTTTACCGCCACCTGCGGACAGGGCCTGGCATTCATGTTTGAGCCCTATTTCAGAACGCCGCCGTTGCGGCTCCCCATTGTTATGTCCCTGGTCACCCGGGACGGTATCTCCCCCCAGTGTGTCTGGGGCGGGCAGCAGGATGCCATGACTGTCAAAGAGGTCGGGTGGATCCAGATGTATTGCGAAACCAACCAGGAGATCCTGGACACCATGATTATGGCCTACAGGATTGCCGAGGACAGAGAAGTAATGCTGCCGGTGAATGTCTGCCATGACGGAAACTATCAATCCTATGGCGTGGAAAAAGTATTGGTTCCGGGCCAGGACATGGTGGACAGTTTTCTGGGTGACAAAAACGTAAATTGGCATGTGGCGCTTGATCCTGAAAAACCCATGGGCGTGGATCCTCTCACCGGCGGTGCCGGCGGCGGCGGACCGGCCCGGTTTGTCCGGTACAGAAAAGGTTCCTGTAAGGGGATGCAGAATGCCCTTGAGGTGATCACAAAGGTTCATGAAGAGTGGGCAGGCCTGACCGGGCGCAGCTATGCCCCCCTGGTTGAGGAATACCGGCTTGATGATGCAGAGTATGCCGTGGTGACCATCGGCGGAATGACCGGTGCGGGAAAAGATGCCGTGGATGAGATGCGTAAGGCCGGGGAAAAAGTGGGGCTTATTAAAGTCAAAACCTTCAGGCCCTTTCCCCAGCAGGCCCTTTTAGATGCG
>JAKSBX010000252.1 GCA_022360905.1 Chromatiales bacterium | reverse complement strand
CCCATGCCGCTGCGCATCGGTTGCACGGCGAACCCGAGGGTCCGTCCCTTGGTATAGCGCTCCCCGGCACGTCGCTTCATGCGCTCGGCGATGCCTTTCAGGCGCTGGGGTCCGTCGATGCCAAGGGCGACGCCGCGCCAGCGCTGGCCCGTGCCGCGGCCATAGGCGAAGGGGTGGCAATTGGCCTCGTGAATGACCTTGAGCGCGACAGGGTAGCCGAACCGTTCGGCGCCGGCCTGGATCCCCTCCACACTTTCGGCGTAGTGGGTATCGGCGAAGGGAATGTCGAATCGGGTCAGCAGTTCGCGCACCTCGTTGGGCATCAGATAGCTGCGATCGGTCTTGGAGACGGCGTCGATCACCCGAGCGGCGCCGACCCGGTCCAGCACGCTCTTGTCGGTAAGTGCCGGCGGGGTCTCCATCAACACTTCCTGATGGCGACGGTGTTGGACCATGTGAAGGAAGGCGCGCACGGCCTTGTCGGGGGTGAAGTAGTTGGGCACGCCGGCGGCGTCGAAGGCGGCCCGGCTCTCGCGCACGGACGTCATGCCGATCCAACTGGTCAGCAGGTTGCGGTTGATCTTGCGACCGGCCTCGATGACGGCGTGTGCCACTTCCAACGGTGGCGCGATCAAGGTCGGCACGTGCATGACGAGCAGGGCGTCGACACCGGGATCCCGACCCACACATTCGACGACCTGGGCATAGCGCTCGGGGCCCGCGTCGGCGCTGACGTCAATCGGGTTGCGGCGGGTCCAGAAGGCCGGCAGGATCTTGGCCAGGGCTTCGGTGGTCCCGACGCTCAGGTCGGCTAGGCGGCCACCCTCGCGGACGAGGCGATCGGTGGCCAACACGCCGGGTCCGACGCCGTTGGTGATGATCGCCAGGCGCTCGCCGCGCAAGGGGCGCATGTGGTTCAGGGTGGCCAGGGCGTCGAACAACTCGTCCGTGCTGTGAACGCGCAGCACGCCCGCGCGGTGGAACACCGCATCGTAGACCTCGTCGCCGTCCAGGACGCCGTCGGGCGGGGTCTGTTCCACGTCCTGGGATTGGGGCACCCGCGCCGATTTGATGGCCAGCACCAGCTTGGT
>JAKSBX010000103.1 GCA_022360905.1 Chromatiales bacterium | reverse complement strand
GGCCATCAGCCACACTGTCTGATAAGGGCGGAAACGCACACCATGCTCATCCATATCCGGCACCACCTGATGCAGGGCATCGAACCAACGGGTGTCAAACCCCCCGAGTGAGGAGACGTCGACAGAGTTCAAGTCTCCCGTCATATTATGGATGGCGAACACACGCTGTTCCCCATCCAGACTGACTCGCTCCAGGCCGAGCACCCCGTCAGGCATATCGAGCACCCGTTGCGGCGCATCGGGATGAAACGCCTTGATCCCGCTACGGATGCGCAAACGGCGGATATACTCCGGAAACACCTGACCCGCATCGGTCAGCGGCAGGTCGATCAGCCGCTCCAGCTCGGCACCATCCCACTTACGCCGGTTGATACTGCGGGTCATGCCGGTACGCTCCACCCCTAACGGATCGTTCGGGGTTGCTCCCAGGGCGTTGACATAGACTGCCGGAATACCGCGAAAAGAGAGTGGCAGCGTCTGGGACAGCATGTAGCGGGCGATATGCCAGGGATCCACGTCGTCATCCTCGGCCGCGAAGGCATCGAAATAGCTGATATTCAGCTCATAGGGGCGATCCCGGCCTTCGGTTGTGGCGCGCATGGAGACATAGCCGCCCCGCCTGCGCATCATGTCGAGCAGCTCATCCAGATCCTCATCCGGCACCAGCCCTTCAAGCGGACGCAGACCCACCCCGTCGTGTGAGGCGGTAAAGTTCAGATAGGTACAACCTTCCGGCAGGGTCTCCTGTTCGAGGGAGCGGGCCCAGGGCACCAGATAGTCGGTGGTCTGACACATGATGGCATGCAGGATCAGCGGCGGCAGGCTGAACTGATAGACCATATTGGCCTCATCACCCTGATCGAAATAGCTGATATTCTCCTGATGGGGAACATTGGTCTCGGTCAACAGAATCGCCCCGGGTTCAAGCAGATCAAGCAGCGTTCTGAAGAGCTTGATCACCTCATGGGTCTGGGGCAGATGAATACAGCTGGTGCCGATCTCCTTCCAGAGAAAGGCCACCGCATCCAGTCGCACCGCACGGGCACCGCGACGAATATACTCCAACAACACATCGATGAACTCGAGCAGCACATCGGGGTTGGCGTAGTTGAGATCGATCTGGTCATTGCTGAATGTGGCCCAGACATCCAGCATTCCACGGGGTGTACGAACCCGGCTCAACAGGGGTGTACTGCGTGGCCGCACCACCATCGAAAGATTCTCATCCGGCGACACCTGGATCACATAGTCGCGCCCGGGCTCCTCGTCATGCACAAAGTTGACGAACCAGAGATGCTCCCGGGACATGTGATTGAGCACCAGATCGAACAGTAGGGAGAAATTCTCCCCCAGCGCCAGGATATCCTGCCAATCCCCAAGCTGGGGATTGACGGTACGAAAGTCGGAAACCGAAAACCCATCGTCTGAACTGTAGGGAAAGAAAGGCAGGAGATGCACCATACTGAAGACCCCATTCAGGCGTCTGTCCAAAAACTGTTTCAAGGAGGCCAGTGGTGTCATCCCCGGATACTGAATGCTGTCCCCATAGCTGATCAGCACGCTGTCCTTCTCATCCCAACGGGGTATCTCGAGGCGTTTGCCCTGTCGCACCTCGATATGCCGACGGATCAACTCATGAACTTTTGGCAACAGGGTTGCCGCCTGCTGTTCACCATAGAGCCGACCCAAATGGCCCAACAGCCTGCTATCCAATTCATCGATACTCATGAAAACTCTCTTATCAGTGGACCCGGGACCGGATTATCAAGCCGAATTGATCACTTGCAGTTGATAAAATATGACTATATTCAATATCCCTTAAGTATAAAAGAGTTGACTCAGATCAAACGATGCACGAAACCACCAGATATCTGCTGCTATTGTTTAAGGAGCAGTACCTAAAACCTGAATTCGTGGGTTCAGGGGCGGCACAAACCGCAAGCTATTGCTTCCCCAGCAGTTCAAAAAAAAACCCGTATAAGCTACGGGTGAAAATTATTTTTTGATTCCGCCGGAAAACCAATAGCTTACGCTTTAGAACCGCGACCAATCCATGGATTCATGGTTAAAACAGATTAGAACTACCTGCATTCACCAAAGGAGATCCACTATGAGGTTAGAACACTCAGCATCCCGCACCTCTCCTGAAAACCTGAAAGCAAACCGTCCTATTGAAGTGGAAGGACGCATGATTGAAGTCGATGATGGTGGCTATCTGCTAACCCTCGATGACTGGACACCGGCCGTTGCAGAGGCACTCGCAGACGCCGACGGCGTGACCCTGACAGAAGAGCACTGGTTACTGATCGACTTTCTGCATCGCTTCTACGAGGAGTACGGCATTGCCCCGGAAATGCCAATCCTGGCGAGAAACCTGTGCAAAGACAAAGACGATTGCCACTGGACCAAGCGCTATATCGAAACCCTGTTTCCGGGTGGCGCCAAAATGGCCTGTCGCTATGCCGGACTGAGCCAACCGGTAGGACGCAGCTGCTTATAAGGGGCACAACAACAATCCTTGATAACGATTTGATGGGGTATCTACCACGTGCCTATCCCCGCCGTGTGGCAAGCCGGATCAACACACAGCCCGATGGGCACGTCACTTTTTAATCGAACCGACCGTTTCCCACAACTTTTACGAACCTGAAAAGATCTCCCCTTTCCACCGGCCAGCCAGCCATATAGCCTCCGGCCAATCAATACCATTTGCGTTCATTTGCAGACTTAACAATCAGAAACAACCAAACAGTCTGCCTGAAAAATGCGTATCATAGCGCTTGCTAAAATCGAAGCGGTGTTTGTGGAAAAACACCCGATACCAGTCAATTCACCAGTAACAGCACCATGAAATCAAAAACTCTATGGACTTTAGCTTTGATTCTATTTTGCCTGAATCCTCTGAAGGCCGAACAGCTGGGCGAGGTCAGCACCAAGTTCCGCATGCTTGGCCCGAACGACAAGGTGGTCATCGAAGCCTTTGACGACCCAGCGGTTCCGGGTGTCACCTGCTACCTGAGTCGCGCCAAGACCGGTGGCATGGGTGGCGCCATGGGAATTGCCGAGGACACCTCAGATGCCTCGATCGCCTGCCGCCAGACCGGCCGGGTGAACCTTCCCGGCGACATTCTCAATCAGTCGAGGGATGGGGAAGAGGTCTTCAAACAGCGCACGTCGATCCTGTTCAAGACCATGCAGGTGGTGCGCTTCTACGACGCCAAGCGCAACACGCTGGTGTATATGACCTACAGCGACAAGCTAGTGGATGGATCACCGAAAAACAGCATCACTGCGGTACCCCTGTTCCGTCCTCAGCCGCCACAACTCCCCGGCCCCACTGAACAATGACCCAGCGGTTGCATACCGGTCGGCTGGTACTGACACCTCAGGATCCCTATTTTGTACCGAAAAATCCTACCGACCTATTTGATGCACTGAGGGATATCGGCCTGATTGCCTCACCCCTCGAAGCGGAACAAGGTTATCTGCTGGGTGAGGCGTTCATGCAGCTGATCACCTTCATGGGCTGTTCACCCTTCATTCGACTTGAACCGGATGAGAGCGGAGAGCCCTTTTGCCATCTGCGGGTGGACGGCCCCCATTCGGAACCGATACTGCTGACCGGTAAAAACAGTCTCCCACCCCGCTGCGAGGCCTGCCGAAAGCGTATCAGCGACTGGCCAATTGAGCCTCGACAACTGGCTGAATGCCCCCACTGTGGGCATCATCAGGACCCGGCCAGCTACGATTTCAAACAGAGCGCGGGGTTTGGCCGGTTTCTACTGAAGATTGAGAATATCTTCCCCCAGGAGGCGATCCCCTCACCCCGCCTGCTCGAGGTTCTGCAACAGGCCAGTAACGGCGCACCATGGCACCATTTCTATCAACAGGATTGATTGGGATTCCAGTGTGAGCAGACTGACCCCTTGGTTATGCCCGCAAATGAGTATTATTTGGTGGGGCATGGCCCCACCCTACTGTAAAAATCAGGGTGTAGGGTGGGGCCATGCCCCACCAAGACACCGCGTCTTGTAGCAAATTAATGGCATACGATCAGAATAGCTGAAAGCAGTTACTACTATCGGGTAAATCCACAACATTTGCGTTTATTCGCATTCATTTGCGGACTTTTTAAAAACACAGGTCGGATATCAGACCAGTTCGCAACGATTCTTACCGTTGCGTTTTGCCTGATAGAGCGCCTTGTCGGCCCGTGAGAAGACCTGCTCGACCTCATCCCCCTCGCGGAAGCTTGTCAGCCCGCAGGAGATGGTGACAACCACCGGTTTACCGTGTGAATGGAAGCCATTGCTTTCGACCGATTGGCGCATCTCTTCGGCCACACTCAGGGCCTCCTCATCCGCGGCTCCGCAGAGCAGGCAGACGAACTCTTCACCGCCAAAGCGGGCGATAAAATCGGTTTCACGTAAACGGGCCTTGAGACTCTGAGCGATCACTCTGAGCGCCTTGTCACCGGCCTGGTGTCCATAGCGATCATTGATCTTCTTGAAGTCATCCACATCCCACACCAACATGGTCAGCGGACTGTCAAAGCGTTTCCAACGGGCCAGCTCCTGCTCGATCCGCTCCTCGTAGGCCAGCCGGTTGGGCAGCCCGGTGACCGCATCCAGCAACGCCATGTGATGAGCCTCGACCATACGGGAACGTAGCTCGGTGGACTCCTCTTCCAACTGGGTAAGGCGTTCACGCAGTGCCTGCTCCCCCTCCTCGGCCTGCTGATGCCAGCTTTGCTCCTCTTCCAGATAGCTGTCGATGCTCTGCTGTATCAGGGTGATCCGCTGACTGACCGCATCTTTCAACTGCTGCAGATCGGTAGCCTCGGCCACGTGAGTGCCGATATCCCCGACCTGACCGTGTACCTTTTCACTCAAGGTACGCCCATGCCGCACCATTTTATCCCGCCCTTCATGGGCCGTCTGCAGATGCAGACCCAGGTCCTGCAGGCGCTGAGTCAACTCTTCCAGGAAATCCTCAGCTTCCTGTATCTCCGACTGGATCTCGCCAAAGGACTTGGCTGACAAGGCGAGCAGATCATCCAGGACACCGACCCAGGCATCGGCCGCCGCATCCTTCAGCAGGCGATGTTTGAAACTACTGATCGACTCGCCCCAGTGACCGGGCCAAGAGGCCTGTTCCAGCAGGTTCAACAGAATCTGGTTCGGCTTGGGACCCGACTCTTCGGTATGCCCCAGCAGCCTTCCGAACAGGCCAGTGGATTTTTTTTCAGCTGCAGATTCATCACTCTGCCCCAGCAGACGCACCAGCCGGGAGAAGGCTTTCTCTTCCATCTCAGCCGGATCGCTGACCAATTGCTCCAATAGCTCTGTGGTTTCGGCCAACGCCTTTTTTGAGAGTTTGAATGGGCTGAGTAGCTTTAGATAAACCTCACTCTCATCCTTGACCTCACTGTCCTGCTGTTCAGCAAAATGGAGCAGCCCATCTGTGATCTGATTCAGTTTATCCTGGGAAATCGAGCCACTTCCCCCTCTGACCGCATTGCGGACCGCTTTCAGGTGGGGTTCCAGCCGGCTGTCCAGCCCACTGGCAGCGATGGTCAAACGGATAACGGTCCTCGTCAGCAGCTCTTCTAATGCCTTATTCGCCTCGCCTTCACTCTCAGACTGACGCAGCAACTCATCATAGCGTTTTTTCCAGTCGGTATCGTTCATAGGTCTCGTATCGGCTCGACAACCGAGAAATTAGGCGGCAGCAGGCAAAACGACGTTTTCAGGCAGTTCAATCTCCAGACTGATCGGCAGGTGATCCGAGTGGGCATAGTTGAGCACCTCGGACTTCGCCACCTTCAGGCTTGGCGAGGCCAGAATATGGTCCAGTTTCTTGCTCGGACGCCAGCTGGGAAAGGTCATCATGTCGCAGGCACTGCCCTGCAGGTTGGTGTTCTCCATCAGGTACTGGAACTCTGTGGAGCTGCAGCCGCAATTGAAATCCCCCATCAGTACCAGATGTGAGTAGTGGGAGACCAGCTCGCTGACATAGGAGAACTGGCGCAGTCTCGCACGCCGACCCAAGGCAAGATGCATCATGCAGATACCGAGGGGTTTCTCATTGGTCTGAAACTCCATCAGCACCGCACCCCGGCCCGGCAGACCAGGCAACCGATGTTCAGCAATCATGCTGGGCTCTACCCGACTCAGCACCCCGTTGCTGTATTGGGCCAGTTTACCCAACTTGCGATTGACCTGACGATACCAGTAGGGAAATCCTGCCAACTCCGCCAGATAGGCGGTCTGATCGATGAATCCGCTGCGAAAGCTGCCTGAGTCGACTTCCTGAAGTCCCACCACATCGAAGTCCTTCAACAGATGGGAGATGCGATTCAGATTGTGGCGTTTGTCTTTGTGGGGGAGCACCTGCTTCCAGCCGCGGGTCACATACTCCCGGTAGCGACGGGTGTCCGCACCGGCCTGAATATTGTAACTGAGCAGACGCAACCGGTGGGTTTCATCCAGCGTGGCTTGATTCTCTATGATTTGCTTATTCATTCGTTCTGCGACGCTTTTTTCTTTTCTGATATCACTTTGTATGGCGGATAAATATAAAAAAACTTAAGTTACAACCGTCACTTTAGACAAAAAGCAAAAACTGTTCAGGAACCAGGTTCAATCTCGGAATAATAGTGTGACCTGGCGACTGTTTCCAGCCCCCGGCCCCTCTGCTGACCGGGCCCGCCTGATAGTGCACCCTCAAAAGCCTAGTGGTATCCCGAAAAAAAAGGCGGTACACCAGGTACCGCCTTTTTCGATCGAAACAGCCGGGCCGCTTAGCGGCTGAGACCCTGAATATACTGGGCCACTTCGGCAATCTCCTGATCGGTCATTCTCTCAACCACACCCTGCATCATCCTGCTGGTGTCATTGGTCCGGGTACCGGCTCGGAAATCCTTCAATGCCTTTTCCACATAAGTGGCGTGCTGACCGGCGATGGCCGGGAAGTTAGCCTGGGGATTACCCATACCGGACGGTCCGTGGCAAGCCATGCAGGCGGCCACACCGGTATCGGCATTTCCGGCACGGTAGAGGCGCTCACCCGCTTCAACTTTATCCGCCGCGGCAACACCTGTCTTGATGGTCTGACTGGAGTAGTAGGCCGCAAGATCGGCAATATCCTGGTCGCTCAGGGGAGTGGCCATCGGCGACATCATGGGATCGCTACGCTTGTTCGCTTTGAAATCCCTGATCTGCTTCTCGATATACTCGGGGTGCTGCCCGGCAATCTTGGGCCAGACCGGATTAAGGGGGCTATTGCCTTCAGCGCCATGACAAGCGGCACAGACAGCGGATTTGGTTTTACCTTCTTCTGCATTGCCGGCCGCCTGCGCCAGGCCAACAGTGAAAGAGAGGGCTAGGGTTGCGGTTACGAGCCATTTATTCATGATCAATCCTGCTCTGAATTATGCTGGATATGTTAAAAATCCCGGACCTTCCGGTGGCAGCCAGAGCATTGTCAGCACACCCAAAGACCCTAAAAAAGCTGCGGAACTATACCAGAATTTTCTAATAAAGGTCAAAATCCATCGCCTCTGCAATGACCAGTCGACTCCGAAAACTCTGCATGAGCAAGAACTTGGCGGAGAGGATCATCCACACAGATCGCGTGCCGCACATCAGCCTTCGATCATCATCTCCACCCATGGTTCCAAAGCATGACCATCCCGCCAATCCGGGATTGCCATGACCAACCACCCCGGCGATCGAACAGCCGGCCTGTTTGTCTGCAAACCGGGTTACCGATAAACTCCAGGTTCCTATCCGCTCAGGCCCATCAAGATGCAGAAAGATCCGGACCAATCGATCGTACGGACCAGTTATGCGGTCATCTACACCCCCAGCCGACGCCGGGACCGTTTTCCGGAAAATTGCGTCACCCTCGCCTCATCGGCGGAAGAAGCGATCCAAAAGGCCGCCGAACAGGAGAACCTCCACGCGGCACAGGTCAATGGGCCATCCCGCTCGTCAGAGGGGTTTCGTCTCTATTATCTGGTCCACTGGCTGGGCTGAAGCGACGGATTCAGGCTGCAGCTTGACCAGCTCCCGGGTGATCGCATCGGCGTCCAGGGTGTCGAAATCAGACCGGCTGAAGGTCGTGAAGCCGCCAGCCAACTCATACCAGGCAAACCCTCTGGTCCAGGGCTGATGTTCATAACTGCCCTGGCGTTTTCTTGGAATGCAGTAGAGTCGGCCCGGTTGGTAGATTAGGTTGTAGCTGACCTCTGCCAGGTGCAACGATTCAATCCGCTGCCAGGCCTGTTCCGCCGATTCAAAGATTTCACATTTCAGTGGATAGTCCCGCTCTCCGCCATTGTGTCGCCAGTGGTCGCGCATCAGCGGCAGCGGCTGTGGCCTGATGAAGAGTTGAAAGTGAAGATGATTGACCGAGGCAAAGGCGGCATAACTGTTGTAGGCGATACCGACACCAGGCAAATCGCTCCCCAGCCGGTCAGCCAACGCCCAGACATACTCATGGTATTTGCGGGTCAACAGCTGGGGGAGGTGCTGGGTACGATCCGGAACCAGCAGGCAGTGCATCGGTACAAAGGGAAACTTGTTATACAGCAGTTCGACTTCCACGCCATACAGATCGCCAGCCCAGAAGGCCTCTCTGCGTAGAAAGGGTTTGTTGAAATGAAAGCCGTTCGGGTCATAGGGACGGCTTATGCCGAGCGCCGGTTCACCAGTCATTCGCGATGGGCGAAAGGCGCGTATATGGTTGAACTGCAGCTCCCAATCCGCCTCACTGCGGAATTCAGCCGCATGCACACCATCGAATCCGATGGCCATCAATTTCAGAAACACCAGGTTGTCATCGGCCGCCCCAACCAGCTCACGCCCCTCACTGAGGGTCAGGCGGCAATACTCCGCATGCTGATCGAACCGACGGCAGAGCTGGCTTTTCAGTGACCGATAGATCTCCACATCGAAACTGGCGTTGGCATGTACCAGGATGTAACTGCCGAGACCGGGCTGTTGGAGCAGACGCTCGAGCCCGGCGGCAAAAGCCTGCTGCATGGCAGCGCGAGATTTTAAGGGAGACTGTTGCATAAAAACGATCCCCGGCCCAACGCCAATGCGTCAGTGTAGCCATAAATTGGCCGGGGGTGGCATAACCGCCCCCGTATCAACGACAGCAAGGCTGTATGGCCTTCATTCCCGCTCATTTGCGGCGTGAGACTCGCTTAAAATTGCAGCCTGATCAACCCGATGCAGCTCAGTGATTGTGACCGCTTTGGCCAGAATGCTTCATCTTCATACGCAGCTTGCGCACCGGGGCATCCAGCTTGAGCTCGGATCCATCGTCGAAGGAGAGGGTCAGGCCGATCTTCTCACCCGGTATCAGTTTCTGCTTCAAGCCGATCAGCATGACATGCAGACCACCCGGTTTCAGGCTGATTTTCTGTTCTGCAGGCAGATCGATCTTTTCCACTTTACGCATACGCATCATGCCATCTTCCATGGTGTGGGTATGCAACTCGACAACCTCTGCAGCGCTGCTGCTGGCACTCACCAGAGCAAGATCCTTTTTACCCATATTGTGCAGGGTCATAAATGAGGCAGAATTCGGTTGCCCGGGTGGTACGGCACGTACATAGGGATCGTCGGCCATCACGGCTGAACCGGCCATCAGCTGTTGACTCATAAAGACCAGGCAGAAGCCAATGATCGAACGCAAACGTTGCAAGTTCATCTCTTTCTCCAGTGAACACAGATTTACCAGGGGTGACTGACAGCCAGTTGCCATACGACAAAACCGTCAACCACCGAACGATAACAAGATTAAATTCCCATGGCCCGGGAGCATGGCATTAAAGGGATTGAAAAGGCAATCCCAGCCATTCAATCGACGCTAAAAAATGATAAAAAGTGTGTCAAATGACCCATTCAGGGCATATAACCCGGCCACACTGCTCCGTTGAACAGCCAAATTCGCTGAATAACAGGCAAAAAAAAGCGCCGGCATCTGCCTGGCGCCTTTTCCTTAACGGCCGGAAGACCGTTAAACAAGCCGAATCAGAGGGTCATGATCCACTCGACGATGACTTTGATGTCTTCATCGCTGACATGAGCGTTAGGTGGCATAGGTACAGGACCCCAGACACCGGAACCACCAGCTTTGACTTTGCCGGTGAGTGCTGCGACAGCATCAGCCTGGCCTTTGTATTTTGCAGCCACTTCTTTGTAGGCCGGACCAACAACCTTGGTTTCAATCTGGTGACACGCCATGCAGCCACGCTGGGTTGCCAGCGCAACAGGATCGGCAGATGCGGTAGCAACGGCACCAAGAGCAAGGACAGAAGCGCTGGTAGCCAGCAATAACGATTTCATCTTATTCATCAGGAGTTTATCCTCAATAGTTCGGTTAGATAAATACAGCTGCGGGGTTGATTTCACTGAGTCCGTTCCCACAAAAATGCTGGATTATACGTTAAACATATGAAAAATGCCTATAAAGGATAATTGTCAATTAAACATTTTCACAATTAATCACTTGTTGGGCGCTCAAACGCTCACCAGCCAGCACCGCAAACCTCTTCCAATCGGGTTTGACCGCAGAAATAAAGAGGTGACTCCCGCAATCGCAGTCGGATGAACCGAATCCTCGGATCGGCTGAGCCAATCCGAGGGGATCGCCCAACAGGTCTGCCCATTGATGTTCCCGGTGCTGGGGGTCATTGCTATACCAGATCTGGCGCAGATTGGTGACCGCCCGCAGATAGTCGATATGCCAGCGGGGACGTGGACTGATCCGCCGGTGGTGAGCACAGCGCGCAGCCACCCCACCGGGGCCGAAAGCGCTGCCGACGTAGAGATACCAGCCGCGGACGAATTCACACAGCCCCAGACGACCCACCTGGATCTGTTGGCGCCTGGGATTGTGCAGCAGCAACACATAGGTCCCGGGGGACTTTGCCTGGGCAAGTCCCGAGCGTGCCGCCCTGCCAGCCGATTTGTGGGAGGTCCCGATGATCGGTCGTGCCTCAGCCGTACAATCGCTCAGTGACCACTCTTATCCGCCATATGGGACAGATAGAGAGCAAGCCCGAGCAGGGCGATTCCCCCGGCAAACTGCAGCAGGTCCAGCGGGGTGGAGAACTCCATACTGAGGGCAAACTCGAAGTAACGAACCACCAGAATCATCATCACCACCTTGGCAAGGCGGCTCTTCAGGTCATCCAGGCTGGTGATCATCAGAACATTGGAGGCGCTGTCCGAACCCTCGGCATGGTCGATCTTGCTAATGAACAGCTCATACAATCCCAGCGAGAAGATCAGCAATACCGTCGCCAACAGATATCCATCCACAATCTCCACCACATGGGTCACCGTGGTTGAGCGCAACGCCACCCGCTCCTCACCTGTCAGGGCCGGCGAGGCGTAATGACCTAAATGGCTGATCATATAGAAGGCGTCCACAGAGGCCATATAGAACATGGCAATGGCTGCCAGCAGGCTGGCAATCACAGCCGCCAGGACAATCAGCCGGCTGTTCCAGAGTAATTTTTCAAACATCGCTTCCACAACATCTATTCTCGATTTTCAAGGTGAGGCAATCATATCAGAGAAGATCAAACTGAGGCCTGACAACAGGGTTACCATTGACTCCAGGGTGTTAAACCGTACAGATAGCCATTATCATCAGCCCCTTTTTTCGCAGGACCATAACTATGCCATCTTTTCTGCCGGGTCAGCGCTGGATCAGTGACACGGAATCGGAACTCGGTCTGGGGGTGATTACCGGTTGTGAAGGCCGCCGGGTCACCATCCACTTCCCGGCCATCGACGAGAGCCGGGTATACGCCATTGAGGGGGCTCCTCTGACCCGGGTGGCTTTTACCGCCGGTGATCAGATCGAGAGCCGCGAAGGCTGGCAGATGCGCGTCCGTGAGACCTTGCTCAACGACGGCCTGATCACCTACCTGGGTGAACGATCCGATGGCAGTCAGGCGAGCCTTGAAGAGCTGGGCTTGAGCGACACCCTGCGTATAGACCAACCTAAACAGCGGCTACTCACCGGTCAGATCGATCCCCCCCACTGGTTCAACCTGCGCCAGCTGACCCTCAGCCATCTGGGAAAGCAGCAACAATCCTCGCTGCTCGGCCTGGTGGGTCCACGCATCGATTTGATCCCCCATCAGCTCTATATCGCCCATGAGGTGGCCGGACGCCCGGCACCCAGGGTACTGCTGGCTGACGAAGTGGGCCTGGGTAAAACCATCGAGGCTTGCCTGATTCTCCACCAGCAGTTGCTGACCGGGCGGGCCAGCCGGGTACTGATCCTGGTGCCTGATCCATTGGTCCATCAATGGCTGGTCGAGCTGTTACGACGCTTCAATCTGAAATTCCGCATCCTCGATGAAGAGACCTGCCAGGCCATTCAGGACTCCGGACAGGCGGACAACCCGTTCCATGCGGAACAGTTGGTGCTTTGCAGTCTGAACCTGTTCCACGACAACCCAACCCGCCTCAGCCAGGCACTGGACGGGGAGTGGGATCTCTTGATCGTCGATGAGGCACACCATCTGACCTGGTCGGAAGAGGATCCCAGTGCAGAGTATCTGCTGGTCGAGGCACTCTCTCTGCGAACACCCGGGGTGCTGCTGCTGACCGCCACCCCGGAACAGCTGGGACAGGCGGGCCATTTTGCCCGACTGCGCCTGCTCGATCCCGACCGCTACTACGATCTGCAGAGTTTTCTCCAGGAAGAGCAGCACTATCAGCCGGTCGCCGAAGCCGTGGAACATCTATTGAAGGAGGAACCCCTGCCCGAGAAAGCCACTCAGGCGCTGCTGAGCAAACTGGATGAGTCCGAGAGCACCCCGCTGCTGAGTCTGCTCAACGATCCAACCCGGGATCCGGCTGAACGCAACGAAGCCAGAGAGAGCCTGATCAACAGCCTGCTCGATCGACATGGCACCGGACGGGTGCTGTTTCGCAACACCCGCGCCCGGATCAGCGGTTTTCCGGCCCGAGAGCTGATCGCCTACCCGCTGCCGATGCCCGAGAGCTATGCAGATGCCCTACAGCAGAGCGGAATCTCGTCAGCCACCCTCCGACTTACCCCGGAGCGGCTCTACAGCGAGCAGGGACATCCCGACTGGTGGCAGGACGACCCCAGGGTATCCTGGCTGATTGAGCTGCTACGCAAGCAGACCGACAACAAGTTTCTGTTGATCTGCAGCCACGATAAGACCGCTGTGGAGCTGCAACAGGCGGTTCGCAACCTGTCCGGCATTTCCGCCGGGCTTTTCCATAAGGAGATGACGATTATCGAGCGAGACCGGGCGGCAGCCTGGTTTGCGGATCCGCAAGGGGCCCGACTGTTGATCTGTTCGGAAATCGGCAGCGAAGGGCGCAATTTTCAATTTGCCCACCACCTGATTCTGTTCGATCTGCCGGCGGACCCGGATCTGCTGGAGCAGCGCATCGGACGTCTCGACCGGATCGGCCAGCAGCAGACCGTCACCATCCATCAGCCCTATATGGACCCGGGTCCCCAGTCGGTGATACTGCACTGGTATCGGGATGGCCTGGACGCCTTTCGCCAGCATGTACCCGGCGCTCAACAGATCAGCGAACAGCTCGGCGGTGAACTCTGGCAACTGATCGAAGCGGAACAGGAGCCCGGCGCTCTGGCCGATCTGATTGAACGCACCCACCAGCTTAAACAGCAAATACAGCAGCGCCTGCAGCAGGGGCGGGACCATCTGCTTGAGCTTGGCGCCTGTCGGCAGCCCATTGCCAGCCAACTGGTTGAGCAGCTGACAGAACAGGATGACTCAAGCGATCTCTCGGATTATCTCGAACAGCTGTTTGACTGCTACAACATCGAAACGGAAGAGCTGGGGGAGGCCGGCCTGATCCTGCGTCCCGGGGAGCAGGTGATTGCCGGTTCACTACCCGGCCTGCCGGCCGACGGCCTGACCGCCACTTACAGTCGCCGTGACGCCCTGGCCCACGAAGAGCGGCACTTTCTGACCTGGGAACACCCGTTGGTGCGTAACGCCATGGATCAGGTAATTGGCATCCAGACCGGTAACAGCACGGCATTGGCCTGCAAGCATCCGAAACTCAGCAAAGGACAGCTGCTGCTGGAGTGCCTGTTCGTGGTTGAGTGTCCGGCCCCCAGGAAACTCCAGGTAGGCCGATTTCTGCCAACCACCTTAAGCCGCATCCTGATCGATGCCAAAGGCAGGCGACTCGACCATCTGGCGGACTGCGACAGCCTGCTCGAACATGCTGAGGAGTTGGACCGCAAAGCCCTGCTTCCGGTGATCAACAATTATCGGTCACAGTTGCGCTCGCTGATCAGTGCGGCGGAAGAGGCCGCGGCCAACCTGGTGGATGAGCAGGTAAAACAGTCAGCGGCAAAAATGATGAAATACTACACAACCGAGATTCAGCGCATGCAGGCACTGAAAAAGCACAACCCTTCGGTGCGCAGTGAAGAGATCGAGATGCTCCAGCAGCAGGGGATGGCGCTGCACCAGCAGTTGCAATCTACCCGCCTACGACTGGATGCGATACGGCTAGTGGTTACGCTCTAGTGTCCCCTTTCATAGATTCTGTACCTTTCAACCAGTCAGCGAGGGGCTAGCTGCAAGACATGCCGATTCTTTGTGTTCGTGTTCAGCGCCGCTATCTCCGAAGCATTTGCACTGCGCTTCCAGTCGTTATTGCTGGCGATGATATTGTCACCGGAGAAGAGAGTGATGCTTGGGTCTTCAAGTGGGTTGGCCAAACCTTTTTCAGGTAGATGGGGAGAGAGTTGACCCAAAGTTGAACGCTAAGACAGAGAATTATTACGGCTCACACTGTAGACACTAACCCGATGCTTCATTAATGCTTGGCTGTCATGGAAAGCGCTGTAGCTGTTAAGCCACGCCTCGCTCTGGCGTATTGGGATAGCCCTGTATGGTACAGAATCTAAGACGAGATAGGCTCGGGGTGTTAACACTCATCCAATAAGCGCTTGATGGGAAAGGGTCTGCAAACGCCGTAACCCTGCACAAAATCGACACCGATCGACTTGAGTTGCTGCAGAATCTCCTCTGTCTCGACAAACTCGGCAATGGTCTCCAGCCCCATGATGTGGCCAATGCGATTGATCGCCTCCACCATGGATTCATCGATCGCATTGTCGAGCATGTCGTGGACGAAAGCTCCGTCAATTTTAAGATACTCCACCGGCAGATGCTTCAGATAGCCGAAAGAGGAGAGCCCACTGCCAAAATCATCCAGGGCAAATTCACAGCCATAGCGTTGCAGGGTGCGCATGAAATGCTCGGCCGAGGTGAGATTGGAGATGGCGGCGGTCTCGGTGACTTCGAAACAGAGCATTCCGACGGGAATCTCCCGCTCCCTGATGGTGAGCAGAATCCACTGTAGAAATTCATCATCACAGACGGAATGGCCGGATAGATTGACGAAAAAGCGACGGCCGGCTGCCAGACAGGAGTCCCGATTGCGGGTGATGAAACGGGCTACCTGGTCCACGACCCAGTGATCCACGGCAGGCATCAGACCGAACCGTTCTGCCGCTGGAATAAAGGCGCCGGGCGGAATCAGATTTTCATCTTCATCGTGCAAGCGGATTAATACCTCCACATGCTCCTGAACTTGATCCTCACCATTGAGCGATGAGATCGGTTGCACGTAGAGTGTAAAGCGATCCTCTTCCAGAGCGGTCCGAATACGGGTGACCCACTGGGTCTCACCATGGCGTCTGGCCGCAGAACTATCCACAGAATCGTAGACATGGACCTTGTTGCGCCCCTCCTCTTTTGCCGTGATGCAGGCAATATCTGCCAAACCGAGAATCTGCTCCACACTGCCGCTACGTCGATCGATCGGTACCATGCCGATACTGAGACTCTGGGAAAAAGTCTTACCTTCCCAGGCGAAACGGAAATCCTGAACCTCCTGGCGGATAGTCTCGGCGATGCGTTCGGCCACTTCCAGAGTACATTGGCTAAGCAGAATACCGAATTCGTCCCCCCCCAGTCGGGCGATCAAATCACTGTTGCGGATTGAGCGTTTGATCAGTGAAGCGAGCTGTCTCAGTAACTCATCACCTGCAGCGTAGCCGCAATTGTCGTTGACGATGAGGAAGCGGTCGATATCCAGATAGAGCAGGCAGTGCTGCTCTTCTTCGAACTGGGTCTCATCCAGTAGCAGTGAGAGCCGGCGGTCGAATTCGGCCCGATTGTAGAGTCGGGTGATCGGATCATGACTCGACTGCCAATTCAGCTGGGCCGCCAGCTTACGTGACTGGCTGGTGTCTTTGAAAACCAGCACAAAACCTTCCGGCTGACCATCATCCCCCTTCAGGCGGGTGATTGTCTGTTGGATGGGAATGGTCAACCCTTCACGATGAATCAATACCAGCTGCCGGCTATCATCGGCGAGGATCTGTTCAAGGCTCAGCAGCGGGGCTGACTGAGCCATCTCATCATAGACCTGATAGATCTCAGCCAGGGGGCAACCCGATATGCGTTGGCTTTGAAAGCCTGTCATGCTCTCGGCAGCCAGATTGACAAACTCTACCATACCTTGTTCATTGACCAGGATGACAGCATCTTCGACCGAGGAGAGTATCGCTTTGGTGCGATTTTCAGTAAGTCCTCCCAGACCGGAAGATTTCCCCGGTTTCTGTTCTGCAGCCAGCTCATTGATCTGCACCAGGCAGAAGCCCGGATGCATCATCATGGGGCGAACACTGACCCTCAAAAACTGGCCTTTTTCCAGGCTGAAGAGATGACGCGACATTTGCGTCTGTTTTTTGCTGGCCTGCAACCCTTTCTTTTGCGATTGGGCTATTGCCAGATGAACCATGCTATCGAATCTAGGTCCCGCCAGGGCGGGAATCAGCGCCTCGATGGGCGACTGCTGATCAAACTGATGCTGGTTGCCCAGATACTCCGTCAGCCAGGGATTCCACATCAAGGCCCGTTTATTGCGGTCAACCAGGCAGAGCCCCACATCACAGGCATCGATCACTTCCTGCAGATGCAATAGCTCATCTTCAGTAAGCTCAGACCATCGATCAGTCGCCGCTGAGACCTTCCCCTGCACAATAAGTACCCTAAAACCGCCCCAAGATAGTGAATATGGGCAAGCAAACCAATCAATGGTTTGTCTGCTGAAAACACCCAATCATATCTTCCATGACGACAGCGGAAATCCACTGCTCATCCACCTTGGATAACATTAGGTCTAACTGAAATTTTAGCGCATGAGCAATCCCGGCTTACCCAGCACCAACAACCCCTATCTGACGACCGACTCGATTGATTTCAGCCACAGTGTGACTGCCGGTGAACAATCAAATTATCAGTGGCCAGGTTAATAATAGTTCGGCGACTCTCTAAAGAACTTTAACAATCCGCTAGAGTTAACGGTTTTTTACAAACAAATCCCGAGCCGAACTCCGCTTCAAAAGCAGTCGACCTCCTGCTGGGTCAGGGCTCTGCAATCTCCCGGCGAAAGGTGCTGATCCAGAGTCAGAGAACCGATGGATTCACGATGTAATCCAATCACCCGGTTACCGACTGCCCCAAACATTCTTTTTACTTGGTGATATCTGCCTTCGGTGATGGTCAGCCGCAGGTGGGTTTCATCCACCATCTGCAGATCCGCAGGGCGGGTTGGTTTGCTCTCATTACGTAGCGAGACCCCTTGGCGAAGAGTGGCGGCCTGTGACTCCTTCAACGGATGTTTCAACGCCACCAGATAGGTTTTGCCACAACGCCTGGCGGGGGAGGTAATACGGTGTGACCACTGCCCGTCATCGGTGACCAGCACCAGGCCGGTGGCATCGATATCGAGCCGCCCGGCAATATGCAGCGTGTCCGACCGCTCCAGATCCAACAGATCCAGGATGGTGCGATGGCTGGGATCCTGGGTCGCACACACCACGCCGGCTGGTTTATTGACCATATAGTAGCGGGGCAAGGGTCTCTCCAGCCGCCGATCATCCAGCAGAATCTCCGCACGACGGTCGACATGGTGTGCCGGCTGGGCGATCGCCAATCCATCGACACTCACCCGCCCGGCGCGAATCAACTGGCGAGACTCAGAGCGACTCAGTTCAGTGACCTGACTCAGATACCGGTCGAGTCTCATAAAGCTTTGTAGAGTTCACTTCCCTGCTGCTTGAACTCCACCGATTTCTCCTCCATACCCTGCTGCAGTGCTTCACCGTCACTGACCCCGTGGGTTTTGGCGTATTCCCGCACATCCTGAGTGATCTTCATGGAGCAGAAATGGGGCCCGCACATGGAACAGAAGTGGGCGACTTTATGGGCTTGATGAGGCAGCGTCTCATCGTGGAACTCGATGGCCCGCTGCGGATCGAGGCTGAGGGCGAACTGATCCTCCCAACGAAACTCGAAGCGCGCCTTGGACATCGCATTGTCCTGCAACTGGGCACCGGGGAATCCTTTCGCCAGATCGGCGGCATGGGCGGCGACCTTGTAGGTAATGATGCCTTCGCGAACATCCTCTTTATTCGGCAGGCCCAAGTGCTCCTTGGGAGTTACATAGCAGAGCATGGCGGTACCGTACCAACCGATCTGCGCCGCACCGATCCCGGAACTGAAGTGGTCATAGCCAGGGGAGATATCGGTCACCAGGGGGCCCAGGGTATAGAAAGGCGCCTCGAAGCAATCCTCCAGCTCCTTCTCCATATTCTCTTTGATCATCTGCATCGGTACATGGCCCGGCCCCTCGATCATCACCTGAACGTCATGCTCCCAGGCCACCTTGGTCAATTCACCCAGAGTCTCCAGCTCACTGAACTGGGCCGCATCATTGGCATCGGCCAGCGATCCGGGACGCAAGCCGTCACCCAGAGAGAAAGCCACATCGTAGGCCTTCATAATCTCGCAGATCTCCTCGAAATGGGTGTAGAGGAAGTTCTCCTGATGGTGCGCCAGGCACCACTTCGCGAGAATGGAGCCGCCACGGGAGACGATGCCGGTAACCCGCTCTGCGGTCAGAGGAACATAGCGCAACAATACTCCGGCATGGATGGTGAAGTAGTCCACCCCCTGCTCGGCCTGTTCGATCAGGGTGTCGCGCATGATCTCCCAGCTCAACTCCTCCGCCTTACCATCGACCTTCTCCAAGGCCTGATAGATAGGCACGGTACCGATCGGCATCGGCGCATTGCGCAGAATCCACTCCCGGGTCTCATGGATATTGTTGCCGGTAGAAAGATCCATCAGGGTATCTCCACCCCAGCGGGCGGACCAGGCCATCTTCTCCACCTCTTCACCGATGGAGGAAGTGATCGCACTGTTACCGATATTGGTGTTGATCTTGACCCTGAAATTGCGCCCGATGATCATCGGTTCCAGTTCGGGGTGGTTGATGTTGGCTGGAATAATCGCCCGACCGGCCGCCAGCTCAGAGCGGACAAACTCCGCTGTTATCTCATCGGGTATCTTGGCACCGAAGCCCTCGCCGGCATGCTGGCGCAGCAGCTTGGCGTAGCGGGGATCCTGGCGCAACTCCTGCAGACGGCAGTTTTCCCGGATCGCCACGAACTCCATCTCCGGGGTGATGATACCCTGCCGGGCATAGTGCATCTGAGTCACATTGGCACCCGCTTTGGCCCGGCGCGGCGCACGGATGTGCTCGAACCGCAGGTGGGCGAGCTCCGGGTCATTCTGTCGGGTCTGGCCATACTCGGAAGTGGGCCCGTCGAGCCGTTCCGTATCGGCTCGTGCCTCGATCCAGGGGGTGCGCAGATCGGGCATTCCCTGCATCAGATCGATTGAGTGCTGAGGATCGGTAAACGGGCCGGAGGTATCGTAGATGGGGATCGGCGGATTCTCTTCAGCGCCGAAACTGGCCGAGGTGGCCTCCTGCTCGACCTGCCGCATCGGCACCCTGATATCCGGACTCGAACCCTCCACGTAGATCTTGCGTGAATTGTAGAAGGGACGGGTAACCTCTTCTGAAAGCGTGGCGGTCTTTTTGATGAAATCTTCTGGAATGGCGCTCATGGTGGAAACCTCGTTTGGGCGGAGAGCGCGAACACCCCAGTGGGCTTCACAGCTTCCCTCCGCCGGTATGATCCGGATCAGGTGATTAAGGGTCTATCTCAGCCCGTGAACTCATCTACTGTCCACAGGACACCCCTAGCCTATGATTCGCAGGAGTATAACCCGAAACCGCCCGCTTGGCGCGACTGCACAAACTCATCCAGCATAGGGACCGAATACAGGCAAACTGCACGCGCTCCGGTAGTAAATCAGCACAAAAATTAAAACAACCAGTATTTACAGCCACTTAGGACCATTTAAATACTAATTTGAGAGATTATTGAGAATAGCCCAGGCCCATAAAATTCAAGGAATTATTTCTGTAAACCGCTGATTACGAGCGATCGCCAAAGCAATCAGCTACCCCTTTGGAAATCTTGCCCAAGCGGTTTAAAAAACGTAGGCTTATGCCTCTGCCAGACTAAACCACAATAAAATCCAGGATATTTCGCATGATGGCAAACCAGTTTGAAAAAGCCCGATTCAACATGGTGGAACAGCAGATTCGTCCATGGGAAGTGATCGATCCTAGAGTCCTGTCACTGATGGAGACTCTGCCTCGGGAGGCGTTTGTTCCGGACACCTACCAGGATCTTGCCTATGCGGATATTGAAATTCCCATCGGCCAGGAACAACGCATGATGTTCCCGCGAATCGAAGGCCGGCTGATGCAGGCGCTCGACCTGCAACCCGGGGACAAAGTACTGGAGGTGGGCACCGGTAGCGGCTACCTGACAGCCTGCCTGGCAAACCTGGCGAAGCAGGT
>JAKSBX010000015.1 GCA_022360905.1 Chromatiales bacterium | reverse complement strand
TCCGGATCGAAATGTCCGCCCCTGCCTTCGATGATGATCGACTTCGCCTTGTCGTGGCTGAAGGCCGGTTTATATACCCGCTTTGAGATCAAGGCATCATAAACATCCGCCACCGCCATCAATCGACCGGAGAGGGGAATCGCCTCTCCCTTCAGGCCTTTGGGGTAACCGCTACCATCCCACTTCTCGTGATGCGTCTCGGCAATTTCACGAGCCAGCCTGAGGAATGAGGTCTCTCCCAATTCACCTTCGGCGACCCGGATCGCTTCGGCACCGAGTACCGCATGAGTCTTCATGATATCGAACTCCTCATCTGTCAGTTTGCCCGGTTTCAGCAGGATTGCGTCGGGGATGCCAACTTTACCAATGTCGTGCAGCGGAGCTGATTTGTAGAGCAGGTCGATACTGGTTTCGTTCAAATCTTCACGGTATCGCTCATCGGACTTGAGTTGCTCAGCCAAGGCGCGTACATAGCGCTGGGTTCGCAGGATGTGAGCACCGGTTTCATTGTCCCTGGTCTCCGCCAAGGAGGCCAGACTTAGAATGGTGACATCTTGGGTGCGCACGATTTCCCCCGTTCGATTACGGATCCCTTCGACCATCAGATTGGTATGGTAAGCCATAAGTCCGAACTCATCATTTGTGCTGACCGGTACCCGGCCGTCCAGGTCACCCTTGTTGGTCCGTTGCAGCACACTGTTTTCGGCATCGAAGAAAAGTTGCAGATTGGCTGAATAGGAGTGAATGATATTCAGCACCTGGGCAAGCACGACCATCGCGACAAACAGAAACTCCTTGAGTATCGAAGAGCGCGCATCTTCCAGACTTACCTGATTGTTGGTTTCAAGAAGCCACAGGAGATCCTTGTTTACTACCAGAAAGAGTATCAGCACCACCAACAGTGCGGTAAGGGTGGCAAACAGCCCCAGTTTGCGTGAGACAGGGAAAAGTGTGGTGAGTGTAATCTGCGCTTGATCGCTCTGATGAAACCGATTGGCCAGTTTGCGTTCCTGTTCCAGCGCCAGGTCGAGGGCCACAAAAAAACCGAGACTGAAGAAACCGACGATTAGCTTGAGTCCGCTGTCCAGGGGGAAACCATGGTAAACGACATTGAAGATTGCCAGCAGAACGCCCCCGCCGATAAACAGGCCAAATTCAATGGCGAAGGTGTGACCGATCTTCTCCATGGAGAAGTTCCGTTCCATCAGGTTTCGCACGGGGGTGCGCAGAACCCACTGCAGTAGCAGCATCATAGCGATCGGCATGGCCAGTTGCAGCGTGGTGAGTGACTCAAGAAAAGGACATACTCGAGAACCGTAGAGCACCATAATCACTGTGGATAGGCAATAGTGAATCGCTGCTCGCACGTCGCGTACCTCGCTGTAAATAATATGAGACGGCACAGGTGCTCCCAGCGGAGTCCGGCCACTTGATGATATCTATCGGCAGATAACAAGGATGGCTTTAAGAAACCTGCGGATACCAGATGAGGATATCAATACTTCCCTACTCCACCCTGTTGAACTCAAGGCTGACTCAGCTGTTCGCGGATCAGCATTCCGAGTTTGGTTACCGATTTCTGTCGTTGTTCAGTCCAGGGAAAAGCAAAACTGAGCCGCAGAGCATTCCCATATCGGGACTGGGCGGTAAACAGACGACCCGGGGTCAGAACCAATCCTTCGGTTTGCGCCCTGTGATAGAGCTGGATGGTATCAATTGATGCAGGCAATTCGAGCCACAGCGACAATCCACCCCGAGGTTGGCTGCAACTTTCAAGCATCGGCAAATGCTGATGCAGCAACTCCCGTAATTCCCGGTACTGGATACGCAGCCGCTCCCGCCTCAGTCTCAGGTATCGATCGAAATTACCTGCCTCCAGATAGAAGGCTAACCCCTCCTGCTGAGCCTGGCAGCTGGCGAGTGTGGTAACCAGCTTTAAATGTCGTACCTGATCAAGATAACGCCCGGGAGCAATCCATCCGACACGCAGGTCGCGGGAGAGGCTTTTCGAGACGGAAGAGCAGAGCAGTACAGAACCGCTCTTGTCATAAGAGTGCAGCGTGGGAGGACGAAGACCACTGAAACTGAGTTCACCGTAGATGTCATCTTCGATAACCGGTACCCCCTTCCGAGTCATCAGTTCAAGAATGCGCTGTTTGTTTGATTCCGGCATACAGGCGCCGGTAGGGGTACCGTAACTGGGAGAGACCACCAGCACTTTGACCGGCCAGTGCTGCAAAGCCAGCTCCAGGGCATCCGGGCTCAGCCCGTGGCTGGCGGAGCTTGGCAGCTCAAGGGCCTTTAGATTTAGCGCCTCGATAAGCTGCAGCACACCGTAATAGCCAGGCGACTCGACGGCGACGATATCACCAGGCCGGGTAGTCGCCATCAATGCCAACATCAGGGCATGCTGACAGCCACCAGTGATAACCAACTCATCCCTGCCAATACGACTGCCTCCCTGCATCAGACGCTGAGATAGAAGTAGCCGCAGGCGCTCTGAACCCTGAGGTTCGTCGTAGTTCTGCTGGGCTGAAAGAGTTTGGCGTCGCTGAGCACGGGAAAGACAGCGCCGAAGTGCCGTGTTGCCCTGCTCATGATGAGTATCCTTGAGCAGATCAAATGCGGTACCACGCTGCATGATGTCAAGTAGGATCTGACCGCTTGTGACCGGCAACGGCGTACATTCAGGCTGACTGGTTTGTGGCAGTCGGGGGGCAGCAGCATCTCTTGTAGTGGTATCGATCACGTAGTAGCCAGAACGGGGACGAGCAGCGATCAGACCCTCCGCCTCAAGCCGGTCATAAGCTGCAAGGACAGTGGATTTTGAGATACCGCGCTCCCGGCTCAGCTGTCGGATTGACGGCAGACGGCTGCCGACGGGGCGCCGGCCACTCTCGATTTCGCGGGCAAGATCCAGAAAGAGACGGCTGTATAGGGTGCTAGACATGGGTACAAAAGAAAAAAATTGAGTCAGTACAGCTACAGATTGTAGTAATTTGTGCATGAAAAACTAATTTTTTTTGGATCTGTACCCGTTAATGGCAGTGCCATAACCTAGCGTCATCAGACTCAGGCCGACCGGTTACGGAGCCCGCCATGCACAAACCCGATCACATTACAGCCGATCAGATGATCGATAATCTCTATGCCGATGCAGGAGTATGGCAACTCAACACCGGAGAAGAGAAGATCCATCCACGTCAGGTCAGTGGACGCTGGCAACGGCTCAAATGGCTGACCTCATCGGTCTGGCTACTCTATTTTCTTGGCCCATACCTGCGTTGGGGGGATCGACAAGCTGTGCTGTTTGATCTGCCGGCTCAAAAGTTTCACCTGTTCAGCATCACGATCCTACCCCAGGACCTCTGGCTTTTAGCCCTTGTACTACTCTTTTTTGCCATCCTGCTGGCGGTGGTGACTGCGCTTGTCGGGCGGGTCTTCTGTGGCTTCTTCTGTTTTCAGACGGTCTGGACCGATCTCTATATCCGTATTGAGGCCTGGCTTGAAGGACCACCACGACAGCGTGCCCAGCTCGACAAGGCGCCATGGGATATCTACAAACTCCGTATCAAGTTGCTCAAGCACAGCCTGTGGTTGATGATTGCGTTGCTCACCGGCATCAGTTTTGTTGCCTGGTTCATGGATGCGCGTGAGTTGTGGCTAGGCTTTTTTTCCGCTGACCTGCCTTTGGAAGCCTGGGTAACCATCGCTCTGTTTTTGGCAGGGACCTATACCCTTGCAGGCTTTATGCGCGAACAAACCTGTCTCTGGCTCTGCCCCTACTCACGCATTCAGGGGGTAATGGTGGACAGCAGTACGTTGCTGCCGACCTATGACACCAAGCGTGGCGAACCGAGAGGCCGTTTAAACCGGGAGTCAATTTCGGACTTGGGAGACTGTATTGACTGTAATCTCTGCGTAGCGGTCTGCCCTACCGGTGTCGACATTCGCCAGGGCCAGCAGCAGGGCTGCATTACCTGCGCTCTCTGCATCGATGCTTGCGACGGAGTTATGGATAAAATCGGGCGTCCAAAGGGGTTAATCCGCTATGAGTCACTCAATGGTCTGTTGGGAGAAAAATCTCCGGCCTGGTTTCAACAGCCGAGAATCTGGGCCTACCTGTTAATCATCACACTCTCAGCCGCTGGCACAATCTATGGTATATCGACACTTGATACGCTGGATCTGAAAGTGATTCAGCATCGTCAACCGATGTATGTTCTAGAGAGTGATGGCTCAGTAAGGAACCGATATCAACTGAAGATTCTCAACAAGCACAACCAGTCTGCACGAGGCATCCTGAAAATAGACGGGCCGGAGGGAATGCGGTTACAGGGTGCGGATGATCCCATTGAACTCAAAGCATCGGGACTGACGGTGCATGAGCTTTTCATCCGTATGCCCCGCGAGCAATTGCTGAGCGATAGCGTAAAACTCCGCTTTCATGTCATCACACTGGGTGCGCCTGTGATGAAAGCGAGCAGAGAGGGTCTCTTTATCGGTCCGGCAAACGTTGCTCAGTAGCGGTTACTTCCACTCAATCGTCACCGGCGGCTTACTGGTACAGACCACCACCTTCTGACTCAATTCGATAACAACGGGTAGAGAACATATTCCTATCAGCAGAATAATACATAAGGATTGCATAAACTATACGATCGTACTAATATAATTTACCAATCGCACTCTTCGAAAAGGAAAACACCCATGCGAGTCCTGATAACTGGCGCGACCGGATTCGTCGGTAGCCATTGCATCGAAGCCCTGGCAAAGCACCAGGATGTTACGACCATCGCTGCCTGCCGCGATCCCTCCAGATTACCGAGTGGTTTCAGGGGGGAAGCGCGTGTTGGGGATTTACGAGACGCGAGCTACCTCGGAAAGCTGATGCAAGAGATCGATACTGTCGTCCACGCCGCCGCCTGGACTTCGCTTTGGGGCCACCGAAAGCTATCCGATGAGCTGTTTCTCAAGCCATCATTGGCACTGATCGAAGCGGCCAGACGCCAGGGAGTCAAGCGATTTATCTTTATCAGCACCGTGAGCGCCGCGGCTCCCGGTGCCTCGTCTGACCCAATGAGCCGAGGAATCAAACGCGCCTACTGGCCCCACGAGGCCAATGTGGTAGGTATCGAGGATCGGTTGCGCAAGGTCTCCAACGATCGTTTTTGCGCAATCAATCTGCGCCTGGGTCTGTTCGCCGGTTCGCGTTATGCGCTCGGCCTGTTGCCGATACTGGTTCCGCGTCTGAAGACCCACCTGGTGCCCTGGGTAGACAGTGGAAAAACCGGTATGACCATCACCGATGGCCGTGATATTGGCCAAGCCGTGGAGCTGGCAACCACCGCTCCGGGGCTCGTAGGCTATCAATCATTCAATATTCTCGGCCCCGAAGTTCCCCGAGTGCGGGAAGTGATCGACTATCTGCACCAGCACCATGGACTGCCGAGACCTCATTTCGGCGTCCCCTTCCCGATCGCATTTGCCTTCGCCTGGTTGATGGAAAAGCTGAATCCGCTGGTGCCTTGGGAGCCCCTCGTGACCCGCAGCATCATCCATCTATTACAGGAAACCAACGCCGACAATGAGCGCGCGAAACAGCTCCTTGGCTACCAGCCAAAGCACCATTGGCGGGAAGCGGTGGATATTCAGATGGCCGAGATGGCCAAACACCAGAGCAAGGCGATGTCCATGGCCCGTCCTCTTCCCGGAGGGAGTGGCCAGTGAAACGGGGTCACCTCATACTGAGAGAGAAGGCCCCGCTTTTCACGACCCGTGACTGGCAAGGCAACCCGATTGAGCCCTTCGGGTCACACCCGGGTCTGACCCTACTCAGTTTTTTTCGCTATGCGTCCTGCCCATTGTGCAATCTGCGGGTCAGGGAGCTGATCACTAAGCATGAGCGATTTCTCAAAAATGGCATCCGTATCCTGGCTGTATTCCAGTCACCGATGGAACGTATCGCACACTATGTCGGCAGCCAGTTGCCGCCCTTTCCACTCATACCCGATACAGACCTGAAGCTGTATCGTTTGTACGGAGTGGAGAGTTCCTGGCGCGGATTCGCCCGCGCCTGGACCCTGGGAATACCTCAGGTTTACCGGGCTGTAGTGGCAAACAGATTTCTTCCCGGCACTATGGAAAATGATATTCATCGTATCCCCGCCGATTTTCTGATCGCCCCAGACGGAGAATTGGTCGATGTCTACTACGGTCGGGACATTGGAGATCACATCCCGCTGGACCAGATATTTTCCCGTTCATAAGATCCAGGCTCAAAGAAGGAGCGAAAGCATGACCAATGTAAATTATCAGCTTAGGGTTTTACTGTATGCCAAACCTGATTTGACGATGACCTGTATCACTCATCGAATCTGAAAAAAAGCTGCCTAAACGATATAGCAAATGGAGCAATTAACAATGAAGAAAATGGTAAATGGCCTATCGATACTGATTCTAGTCACATCACTAACCTGGGTACCGGTATGCTTCTCGCAACAGTCTGGTCCGGAAGAGGTGTACCGCGAGTACCGAATGATCCTGTCATCAAAAAACGACTTTGACGCTCTGGCCGGTCTACTCTCCAGTCGCACGCTCAAAGCAAGTCTTCAATATATCGAAAAACTCAAATCCCGGGGAGTACCCGAAGCAGAAGCCAAGTCCAATCTCCTCAAGGGACGAAAACGGGCCTTCAAATACGAAAAGAGTAGAAAACAGACTGGATTCAACCAAATGGGTAGCAAAGCCGTTATCACCTTTGTAGTTGAAGACAAAAATATACCGAATCATTTTAAGAACAAGCCTTCCGTAGATTCAGTCGCTACGATCGAGAAGACCGTTGAAGAGGTTCATTTTGTCAATGAGAACGGCTGGAAATTGGATCATACCGTCATAAAACCCTGGAAATCCAAATGAATGTAAAACCTTCCAGGATGCTGTTTCACACACAGACAAATAAGCGTGGACGAATAATCCGACAATCAGACAGAAAAGGAGTAGAGATGAAAAACGTCCTGTTGGCTTGTGCACTTTCATTACTGACTTCCGTACCGGCTCAAGCAAGCTCCAACTACAACTATTTCTCCGAGGTACTGCAATTGGAGAATCGTTGGGCCAGGCTTTCGACGAAAACCATAGAAAGATACTTGGTCTATCTTGACAAAAAGGGTTTGTACAAAAACCTGACTGCTGAGGCAAAGAGCCAGCTCAGCGGTGAAATAGAGACACTACTCAAGAACCGGCTGAGCTGGGACAAGGTGGGAGAGCGGGTCGTAGCAAAGGTAATTTCCGGTTGCAGCGACGACACCTTAAGAAACTTCGCTGAAGCCTATCAGAAAAGAGGAACCGAAGTGGGTATGGCAGCGGCCTCTGAGTATCTGGCGTGTGCGACAGAAGGTGTCAGCCGAGCCATGCCAATCTTTCAGATGGAGTTCAAAAAAGCCGGACCCTCGCTTACCCGCATCACAGAGAAATACCGGAACCAGTAACCTGTCATCCAGGAACGAACCATGAAATCAGAACACAAGCAATCCGTAAAACAGCCCACCCGGCTGGGCATTATTGATGCTGCACAGAGCCACATATACCACAAAGGCTTTGGCGCCACCTCCTATGCGAACATCGCGCAGGAAACAAATCTCAGAAAAGGCAATATCCAGTACCACTTCAAATCCAAAGACGAATTGTTGCAGGCTGTCATCGACCAGCAGATTGCCGGCATCAGGCAACAACTCGAAAGCTGGTCACTCGACTGCGGCACAACCTATGACTGCGTAGAGCGGTTCATCGCCATGGTTGATGCCAATGCCGATAACCTCTCCCGCTACGGTTGCCCGATGGGCACCTTGAACAGCGAACTCGGCAAGGACCACCGCGAGCAGCAACACCAGGCAAAAGTCATGTTCGACCTCTATCTGCGCTGGCTGGAAGCTCGCTTCAGCGCCATCCTGCCGCGTAAAACCGCACGAGCGCGCGCAGAACAACTGATGGTAATGGCCCAGGGCGCGAGCCTCATGGCACATATCCATGAAGATCCAGAAATCGTCCATCGGCAGTCAGCACTGATGCGTGAATGGCTGTCCGAAGTATGCGCCGCACGCTAACACAGCACTAAGGAACCGATAATCCAGGTTAACCAAGTGAGAACAGACAAAATGCGATGAACACAGAGATCACAATTCATGCTGCAACAGCTAGCGATGCACAAGACCTTGCCGTATTAGTGGATGAGCTACTGACTGAAATCTCTGACGCCATTGGTGTACAAGCATTCAAATACAACCTTGAAGAGACAGCCATCAACGCCAAAAACCTGATAGAGCAGAAAAAGGATTTCGGCCGTTCGATAGGATGGAAACGCCTTGAGGTTACAACACCCCCACTTCCACAATTTGACAAAACGCTGGCTTTTTATAAGCGGGAAGGCTTCGCTAATAGCGGCGACCGAAAGTTAAGATTTGAGCTTCCGCCTGGATTAGCTTCTTTTCAAGAGCACTGAAACAGCTTCATAAAACACTCTTCCATTCATGCACACAGGCATCTGGTCACTGTCTATGAATAACAGCCACGACTGACCTGTCTGTTGTAAAAATTGAGATCTTTACTGGTGTCAGACTCGGAACTGTTTAACTGATGTATTCAGCTCCTGGGCCAATTGGGATACCACCTCACCCTGTCTGGTCGTCTGTTCCGCTCTGGTCGCGGTCTGCTCAGCGACCTGACTGATCGTGTTTATCCCCTCATTTACATCAGCCGTGACACTACGTTGATCAACCGTCGATGCGGCAATCTTCGAATTGACCGAAGATATTTCATCAATCGCCTGGGTAATCGACTCCAGTGACACCCCGGCCTGCTGGGCCTGTTCTGCGGTTTCATGGCCGCGGGATCGCCCTGAGTTCATGGCGTTGACTGCCTGTTCCGCTCCCGACTGCAGGCGAATGATAATCTCCTGTATCTCCTGAGTAGACTCCTGTGTCCGTGTCGCAAGCGTTCTGACCTCATCCGCCACAACAGCAAATCCTCTACCCTGCTCCCCGGCCCGCGCCGCCTCGATGGCTGCATTCAGCGCCAACAGATTCGTCTGCTCAGCAATTCCCTTGATGACATCCAGGACACCGCCAATATCTTCGCTGTCCTTTTTAAAACCATTGATGATGTTTGCAGCGGTATCAATCTCCTGTGCCAGTGTCGTAATGCTATTGATGGTCATACGCAGATCTTCCTGCCCCTTGGCCGACTCTGTTTCAGCAGAATCGGTAGCCTTGTCAGCCGCAGAGGCATTATTTGCAACATCCTCTACAGTCGACGAGAGATTTTGCATCGCATGCACAATCTCTTCGGTCTTTTGCTTTTGGTGCAGAACACCCGCACTCGACTGCTCTGTCATCTCCAGCATCTGAAACGCGGCATCATTCATCTTACCGCTCGATTCCTTAACATTTTCAACCAATACCTGGAGCTTATCCATGAACACGTTAAACCAGTGTGAGAGTTCACCCAGCTCGTTGTTTGCATCTTCATTGAGCCGCTTTGTCAGGTCCCCCTCTCCCTGTGCAATATCCCTGATCCTTTCACTCATCAAACTGATCGGTCGGTTAATCACCAGATTAGTATTGAATGAGGTAATGAAGACGAATATGACAGATACGGTTATGATCAAGATCAACAGCTGAACACTCTTTTCAGCACTTAACACGGAGGCTGCCGAATCCTGTTCGATAACTTTGGATGCACTCGCCGCCTCAACAGCTTTTCCCTTAAACGTCTCGGCGAATCGTTGCAGGTCCTTTGCCACATTCGCTTGAAGCGTACCCTCTTGTGCCGCCTTTTCAAATTCCACGACGATACTTCTTACCCGTGGCAGCGACTCCCGTCTGACCTGCTCATAGATATCCTCGATCTCAAGCATCAACATGGTCGGATCCTCTTCCCCGCTCTCGATCAAGGCATTGAGGTTTTTCACCATCTTTTCGAAAGTGGATTGGATCTGCCCCATATCCGACACATTGGTTTTGAGCATGCTTAACAGTTTGCTGTTCATATCGTCGCTTAGCTTTGAAGCTGAGGAGGAAGCCACGATGGATCCCTCCTCCACCTCTGCAACAATAACCCTGATATCAGCGGCCTGTTCAGCTGCTTTGGTAAGATTATCGGTGGTACGTCCCAACTGATATAGGGCAAACAGTGTCGAAAACAGCATAAGCAGGATAAAAAAAGTCATTCCCATGAATACCAGTGTTCGAATCTTGAAACGTTCAAACAGAAGGCTGACGGCCGCGACATACCAGGATGAGATTGACATAATTCGTCTCCACTTTCAGGGAGGGTAACAGCTACTGCTCCAACTGCTCATACATCTTTACTGCTTTATTCATCTCTTTCAGCAGTGGCAGATTGAGTTTCGACATCTTGACAAGATCCTCTTTTGATACCCCCTTACTGTCGATATTGCTTGCACGTTCCACCAGGGGTTTGAACCCCTTCCACAAATCGGCAACCACCGTCAGTTGAGCGCGAATCGCCTGGTCCTTTGTACCCGGGAGTTCAAGGTCATTGTCTCCATCGAGAAGTCCCTTCAGTGTGCGGTCAAACAACGATGCCGTACTGCGCAGGTTGGTTTTGTTGTTCTCAGCATCGTGATTCAAGGCCACGAGGGACATCTCTTTCGACATCTTCTGGGTTAGCATACGTTGCTTACCAGCAAGATTGATTACCACACCGGCACTCTTTCCCGTAACCTTCTTAGCCTCCTTCTCATACAGCCGTACCGCTGTGTTCATATTTTTCAATAGGGGAAGATTAAGCTCTGCCACCTTGGCTATATCCACCGATCCGCCCTTCACGACTTCCGTCACAACCATATTGAACTCATCCCAGAGCTTGTTAATCTTCGCCAACTGCCTGAGAGTCACTTTACCCTCTGTCGCTGGAAGCCCCATCTCTGCATTTCCATCGCGCAAACCCGCCAATGTGGTATCAAACAGCTTGGCTGTCTTTTCCAGGTTGGCCCGGTTAGCTTCTGCATCGATATTATTTGCAATCAGCAGCATCTCCTTGGACATTTTCTGTGTCAGCATCCTCTGCCTTCCAGAGAGATTGATCACCACGGCATATTCACTGGCCGTGATGGCTAACAGGTCTCCGACTGAGATAACAAAAAGCAGAAAAACGGATAATGGAAGAGAGATTTTTTTCATGGCTACACCCCTTCACCAGAAGTAGATTGTTTGTTTTCACCCTCATTAAAGAATCGGCACTTTTTATAATTTTCTTTATTTGATAAAAACTACTGGAGAAAAAAAGCAGTAAAGAAAATCTATTACAGCCTGAAAACTGGACAGTGTTTTAAAAAGTCCACATACCTCAAATCCATCATTTGCGTTTATTCGCGTTCATTTGCGGACTAATAATCATCAGAAGCCTGTTTCAACAAAGCCGAAATCTCTCTGAAGCACTCATGTTTTGAGTCGCGCAACCATTCAAAGATAACAGACTCGGTATTGGCGATGACAATCCCCTGCTGTCGCATACGCTCCATTGCATTGCGATGATGGTCTGGATTGCGTGAACAGACCGCGTCCTCGACAACATAGACTTCATAACCACGCGCCTTAAGCCCGAATGCAGTCTGCATGATGCAGACGTGTGATTCGATCCCGGCAAGTATGATTTGCTTGCGGGAACCGGCTTCAAGCACTTGCCGAAATTCCGCCACGCCGGCGCCGGAGAAACAGGTTTTGTCGATTTTACCGATGTTATCCGGCAGACGTTCTTCAATTGTCGACAGGGTGGAGCCCAGACCCTTCGGGTATTGTTCGGTGCAGAGGACCGGAATGCCCAGGATGGCCGCCGCATCGAGCAACAGAGTGGAGCCTTTGATCATGGCTTCCGCGATCTCCGGTCTCATCACGGAGATAAGGCGCTCCTGGATATCGACAATCACTAGCCGGCTAGCGGATGCTCTGCACAGGGTCATTTGATATCTCCCCGCTTCGTGTCTTGAACAGTGCCAGTCAAATCCGGAGTAGCCATGTAACTAAATCAGGCCACGAGTATCAGGCGCTCTTCAGCGCCGACAGGTTTTTAAACTGCTCCAGCGCCTCAGGATTGGCCAGGGCATCGAGATTTTTGACTGGCTGGTTGTGAATGACATTGCGCACGGCAAGTTCGGCGATCTTGTTGTTGCGGGTTCTGGGGATATCCTCTACCTGGATCACCATCGCCGGGACATGGTGCGGAGACGTATTGTTGCGGATCTGCGATTTTATTCTGCGGACCAAAGGTTCATTCAAGCTCAGATTCTGTTGCAGTTTGACGAAGAGTATTACCCGTTCATCCCCTTGCCAGGACTGCCCTGCAACCAGACTTTCCATCACTTCCGCCAGCTGTTCCACCTGGCGATAGATCTCCGCGGTACCGATTCTCACACCGCCGGGATTGAGCACGGCATCGGAACGCCCGTAAATGACCAGCCCGTTGTGAGGGGTGATTTCGGCATAATCACCATGGGCCCAAACTCCGGGAAAGGTTTCAAAGTAGGCGCTCCGATAGTTGCTCTGCTCGAGATCGTTCCAGAAGCCGACCGGCATGGAAGGAAAAGGCGCCGTGCACACGAGCTCTCCTTTGCGGTTAATCACCGAGCGTCCCCGATCATCGAAAACCTCCACCTTCATACCGAGACCACGGCATTGCAATTCACCTTTGTAGACAGGAAGGATCGGATTACCAAGTGCGAAACAGGAGATGATATCGGTACCGCCGGAGATGGAAGCCAGCTGTACACCGGGAGCGACATCCCGGTAGACATAATCAAACTGCGCCGGCATCAAGGGCGAACCGGTCGACAGGATGGCCCTTAACGCTTCGAGATTATGACTCTCCCGCGGCTTCACACCGGCCTTTTCTATGGCGGCGAGATATTTGGCGCTGGTACCGAACAGGGTCATCCCTTCCTGTTCCGCAAAATCGAACAAGCGCTCTGGACCGGGATAGAGCGGCGACCCATCGTAGAGCAGAACCCTGGCCCCCACGGCCAGGCTGCTTACCAACCAGTTCCACATCATCCAGCCGCAGGTGGTGAAATAGAAGATGCGATCGTCGCGCTTAAGATCCGTATGCAGAACCAGCTCCTTGAAATGCTGGATCAGGGTGCCGCCGGCACCGTGTACGATACATTTGGGTGGTCCAGTGGTGCCCGATGAGTAGAGAATATAGAGCGGATGTTCAAACGGCATCTGCGCAAAATCAAGCTCGGGTTGCTCCTCCCGGCCGAGCATCTCCTGGTAGGCGACGGCCTGCGGCAGATCATCCAGCCCAGGTTCCCCGCTAAGATATGGCACTACCACGATCCGCTCAAGACCGGCCAGTTGCCCGAGTACCGGGCGGAGACGCATGAGGTTGTCGTGGGCTTTGCCGTTGTAGTGGTAGCCGTCGGTAGTGAACAGGAGTTTGGGTCTGATCTGGCCGAAACGGTCGAGTAGACCCCGAGCCCCGAAGTCGGGTGAGCAGGATGACCAGATAGCGCCGATGCTGGTTGTAGCCAGCATAGCGACGACGGTTTCCGGTATGTTGGGCATAAAACCCGCAACACGATCGCCGGGCAGAACACCCGCCTGCCGCAGACCGCGGGCCAATCTTGCCACTTCCCGATACAGCTCGTTGTAACTGAGCTGTTTGCGACGACCATCCTCGCCGGCAAAGATCAGTGCTGGACGGTCATCACGATAGCGCAACAGGTTTTCGGCAAAGTTAAGGCGACTGCCTGAAAACCATTGAGCGCCGGGCATACGATCGCCGTTATCGAGAATATCGTCCCCACGAGACAAGGCGATCAGATCACAGAACTCCCAGACAGCGGGCCAGAAGTGGTGAGGTTTATCGATGGACCAGTTATAGAGCTCGTTGTAATCCTTGAAACCGGTCTCGTATTCCTTTTGTACAAAATCGATAAAACGGGTCATATTGGCACGTTCTATCTGAGCGGGTGACGGTGTCCAGAGCGCCTCGGTCATTATGCGGCACCTCCACAAATCTTTTCCTCCCCCCACAGCGGATTGGAGTTTGGCCAAATAGATATGCCTATGCTGTTTTGCTGGGGTTTATTCATGGTTACCTATTTTCGGCGGCATCCGCAACGCGCCGTCCAGTCGAATCACTTCCCCGTTCAGCATGGGGTTTTCATAGATATGCGCAACCAGCGCTGCAAACTCATCGGGATCGCCGGCACGCTGCGGATAAGGTGTGTCTGCCACCAGACCCTGTCGCGCCGATTCCGGATAGCGGCCAAACATCGGCGTGGCAAAAACCCCGGGAGCGATAGCCACTACACGCACACCAAAGACCGCGAACTCCCGCGCCAGGGGCAGCGTCATGCTGGCAACACCCCCTTTCGAGGCCGCATAGGAGACCTGCCCGATCTGCCCGTCGAATGCGGCAATGGATGCGGTATTGACAATCACGCCGCGCGCCTTGTCTTCACCTCGTGGCTGATTAAATTGCATGGCATTTGCAACAGAGCGACAGACCAGGAAGGTGCCGGTAAGGTTGATATCGATATGGCGTTTGAAGTCGTCGACGGAGATCACCTCTTCACGACCGACAACCCGATGTCCGCTAACGATACCTGCGCAGTTAACCGTCAGGCTGATCTCTCCGAACTGTTCAATGGTCTCCGCTACTGCCTGGTCGATGCGTTCCTCGGAGGTGACATCGCAATACGTGAACAATGCCCGGTCACCCAGAGCTTGTGCAGCCTGCGCTCCCCGTTCCCGATCCAGATCGAGCAAGGCGACCTGCCCGCCCTTTTTTACAATCAACTTCGCTACGGCGTAACCCAGGCCGGATACGCCACCGGTTATAACGGCGGTTGCGGTTTCAAGCGACAGCGCCATACTCGGATACTCCTGCAAGACTAACCTTACTGCGGTTTTCACGGGAAAGTGCTTGACTGATGAAACGTCCGCTATCGATCAACTTATGTATATCGATACCGGTGCGTATACCCAGACCGTGCAGCATATAGACCAGGTCCTCGGTGGCCAGATTACCTGTCGCCCCCCTGGCGTAGGGACACCCCCCAAGACCGGCGACAGCCGCATCAACGACACTGACGCCCAACTCCAGACAGGCGAGGATATTGGCCAACGCCTGACCCCGGGTATCGTGAAAATGGAGTGCAAGCCGTCGCACAGGTACCTGTTTGGCCACCCTGGAGACCAGCTCTCTCGCCTGCAATGCACTCCCCGCACCGATAGTGTCGCCCAGAGAAATTTCGTAACATCCCGCTTCGATAAAGTGCCGTGACAGATCAACGACTCGCTTGACGTCCACATCGCCTTCATAGGGACAACCGAGCACGCAGGAGATGTAGGCACGCACTGCAATGCCCGCCTCCCTCGCCTGCCGGATCACCGGTGCATAACGGGCAAGGGATTCATCTATGGAACAGTTGATGTTGTTACGGCAGAAGGTTTCTGAAGCAGCGGTAAATACGGCAATCTGTTTAACACCCGACGCAAGCGCTCGTTCCAGACCCCTAAGATTGGGAACCAGTACCGGGTAGGCCACACTCTGCCGCTGTTCGATACCGGCCCAGACCTGTTCCGCATCCGCCAGTTGCGGTATCCACAGCGGACTGACAAAACTGGTGGCTTCTATTACAGCCAGTCCGCTGGCGGAGAGACGATTGATCAGCTCAATTTTAACGGCGGTATCGACCGTGGCGGTTTCGTTTTGCAGTCCGTCACGAGGACCGACTTCGACAACCTTGACCTGTTCGGGAAGTTTCAGCATTGCTGCACCTTCTTGGTTTTGTGTCGATCCAAAAATGCCTGCATACGGGATTGGGCTTCCCCTGTCGCCCTAACGCGCGCGGTCAATTTAGCAGTCTGATGCAGCAGGTTAGGATCCCTGCTCAAGAGGCTTTGCAGCAAGCGCTTGCTTTCGGCCTGCGCTTCGGATTCACCTTGTAGCAATAGCGTCAGTTGCCTGTCGAGGAGTGCCTGCAGGGATGCCTCGGTTGCCACATGATGGACCAGTCCAAAGCTCAGCGCCTGGTCAGCCGAAAAACGTTCGGCGGACAACAACAGACGCCTCACCTGGCGATGACCGATAGCGGTCAGAAGATAGGGGGCAATTACGGAGGCAACCAGACCCAGCCTGACTTCGCTGCAGGCAAATTCAGCCCAATCCACCGCGATGGCAATGTCGCAACAGGCGATGAGCCCGACGCCACCGCCAAAGGCAGGTCCGTTTACCAGTGCCACCACAGGTTTGGAAAAGGCGTTTAATCGCCGCATCATCTCAGCCAGCAAAAGTGCATCTTTCAGGTTGATGATTCCGCCCTGTTCAATCACCGCTTCTATCCATGCCAGATCGGCGCCACTACAGAAAGCCCGTCCACTGCCGGTTAAAACCAGCACCCGTGTCGTCTTGTCCTGTTCAAGTTTTTGCAGCTTTTCAACCAGTGCAGCCATCAATGCACCATTCAGCGCATTACGGACTTCAGGACGGTTCAGCGTCAGGGTTGTGACGCCCCGGTCGTCGGTTCGGCAGAGTAAGGGTTGTATGTTTGTCATAGCGATTGCCTTCAAAAGATAAGCCCGCTCTCGGAGTGAGAGGCGACGCTGTTCATGTGTTGTTGCTCATAGTTTCACTACATACGAAATAGTCCATATCTTGTTTCACCAAACGGCACCTTGCTGGCCGTCGCAATCCCCATCCCCAGGCGCTGGCGCGTTTCCAGCGGATCGATGACACCGTCATCCCATACACGTGCAGACCCATAGTAGGGATGAGCCTGCGCCTCGTATTGTTCACGGATAGCCTGCATATAATTCTCCTGCTCAGTCTCATCCCAGTGCTCCCCCCGTGTGCGCTTCGCCCCGCTCTTGGTTGCGGCCAGGACCATAGCGGCACTCTCGCCGCCCATCACCGAGACCCGCGCATTCGGCCAGACCCAGAGCTGGTGCGGCTGGTAGGCCCGGCCGCACATGGCATAGTTGCCGGCGCCGAAGGAGCCGCCGATGATGACAGTGAACTTGGGTACGTTGGCACAGGCCACGGCGCTGACCATCTTGGCACCGTGTTTGGCAATGCCGCCGTGTTCCGCTTCGCGTCCGACCATAAAGCCGGTAATGTTCTGCAGGAAGACAAGGGGCAGGCGGCGTTGTGTGCAAAGCTGGATGAAGTGGGTGGCTTTCAGCGCCGATTCGGAAAACAGCACGCCGTTGTTGGCGAGGATACCCACCGGGTAACCTTCAATATGGGCAAAACCGCAGACCAGGGTCGGACCATAGCGATCCTTGAATTCGCTGAACTCCGAGGCATCGACCAGCCGCGCGATGATTTCCCGGACATCGTATTGCATGCGTATGTTATTCGGGACTATGCCGTAGATCTCTTCGGCGGGATAACAGGGTGGTATCCCTTTGCGCACCCCCGGCATCCCGGATCCGTTTTCGGGGAGCTTGTCGATTAACTCTCGCGCCAGCTGCAGGGCTTGTTCGTCGTCTTCGGCAAGGTGATCGGCAACACCTGACAGATGGGTATGCACCTCCCCGCCACCGAGACTCTCCGCATCGATCTCCTCGCCGATGGCGGCTTTCACCAGCGGCGGTCCGGCCAGGAAAATCGTACCCTGGTTGCGCACGATTACGGTTTCATCCGACATCGCCGGTACATAGGCCCCACCCGCGGTACAGGAACCCATGACGACAGCAAGTTGCGGAATCCCTTGCGCAGACAAGCGGGACTGGTTGTAAAAAATACGGCCGAAATGGTCCCTATCAGGAAATATCTCATCCTGCAGGGGCAAAAACGCACCGCCGGAATCGACCAGGTAGACACAGGGCAGCCGATTCTGTGCGGCAATTTCCTGGGCGCGCAGATGCTTCTTAACCGTCAC
>JAKSBX010000153.1 GCA_022360905.1 Chromatiales bacterium | reverse complement strand
CGGATCCGTGACACGCAACCCGATTCCGCCCGGGACGTGGTATCGGCCATCGAATCTGCCGGCGGTGTGGCCATTGCCGAAACCAGTGATGTAACCGCGCCGGAAGCGGCAGGCGCCATGGTCTCCGCCGCGCTGGACGCATATGGACGGCTGGATGGGGTGATCTTCAATGCCGGCATCACAGGCGACGCCAAACGCTTCGAGGAGATGTCACCCGAGAATTTCGCCGCTGTCATGTCGACCAATTTCGAATCCGTGGTCCGGTTGACCCGCGCGGCGCTGCCCGCCATCCGGCAATCGGACGCGGGCAGGCTGGTTTATGTCTCGTCCAGTGCGGGCCTGTATGGCGTACGCGGGCGTTCCCCCTATGCCGCCTCGAAAGGGGCCGTCCAGGCGTTCGCGTTGAACATGGCGATCGAGGAGGCCCGGCATGGCTGCACCAGCAATCTCGTGCTGCCGTATGCGCTCACGCAAATGACAAAGGGGGCTGGCGGTGAGCAGGGCGACGACATGCTCGCGCCGGAAAAGGTTGCGCCGTTCGTGAGTTGGCTGTGCAGCGAGGGCTGCGACCTGAACGGCACGTCGTGGATGGCGGGGGGCGGCATGGTCCGGCAGGTGCGCGTGCTGGAATCCCGCGGGGCCCTGCTGCCGGAAGATGGAAATGTCCAGGACTGGTTTGCGGAAAAGCGGGCCCAGCTGGAGACGTTCGACCCTGAAGCCGACCGGATTCGCCATGCGGAACAGGCGTTTGCGGACTTCGTGCAGGAATTGTCCAGCGCGCGGTAACCGCCCATAAGGTATTGATATGATAGTCACCACCGCTTAGGTGTGAACCTGAGCCCCTGCTGCCGGCATGCGGATGGTCCGGCGGGGCGTCGAGAAGACTGGTTGAAGGCTGGCGCATGTCAGTCGGAAAGGCGCTGACGATCGCTGACATGATTGCCGAAAGTTCCAGGGCGGAAAAACCACGCCCCATGATCCGGACCTGTTCGATCTGGCGGGCGCTGGAGGTCGTGGGTGACACGCCCACCCTGCTGATCCTCGAGGCGATCTGGTTCGGGCAACGCCGGTTTGACAGCATCCGCAAGAATTCCGGCCTGCAGAAGGCCTTGATCTCAAATCGTCTCAAACGCCTCACGGAGGCTGGCCTGCTGCGCAAGCAGGCCTATACGGACTCGCCACCGCGTTTCAATTATGTCCTGACGGACAAGGGTCTCGGCCTGTACTGGACATCCCTGATGCTGTTGCGCTGGGAGCAGCGTTGGGCGACCGGGAAAAAGGCGGTGGAGCCCCGCCTGACCCACAAGACCT
>JAKSBX010000138.1 GCA_022360905.1 Chromatiales bacterium | reverse complement strand
TCTGTCCGGTGTCGTGGAAGTGGAGGCGAACGCCCCCTATGTTCAATGGCTGAATAGAGTTTGCCGATTCCTTGCGGAAAAATATAGTCATGCGGTTTGTCTGGAGCAAAAGGACCTGCCTGAATCGTTGGCCACTGAATGGATATCCTGGTTGCCACGTCATATCTTCTGGGTTCCTCTGAGCAAACCAAAGATCAGCAGGCTTAAAGGCTCCTGTGGTCTGATCTTCGCCAGTGAATCCGCGTTTTTACAGCAGGATAAAAACCTTCTCGTACAATGGTGTGATAAGTGGCATTACACCTGGACAGCCAGTGGCCAAGTCTCCAAAAAGACGTGGTTGAAGCGGGTGTTTTTAAACACAAATGATTCGAAAGTGTCATGGTGGAAGCGACCCTATCCTTACCTGGCTCTTGGGGCGTTGCTGGTCTTACAGTTGCCGGTGAACCTTACGCTGCTTGCTCCGGCCGAGCTGATTCCCAAAGACCCGGTTATTGTCAGGTCACCCATGGACGGTGTGATCGACGAACTGTTTGTTGCACCAAATTCCCATGTCGAGGTGGGGACACCATTGTTCAGCCTGGACAAGGAAAAACTTCAAAGCCAGTTCAATATTGCGCAGGGGAAGATCGGGGGATTACGCACACAGTATAATCAGGTGGCCCAACTCTCTCTGACAGACCCTGTCCAAAAAGCGAAACTGGCCTCCATTGCAGCAGAAATTGATCAGAAAGAAGCAGAATTAGAATATCTTAGTGGGCAGCTTCAGCGTTCGGAAGTGAGCGCGGTAGTCAAAGGGACTGTTCTGTACCCCGCTGCGGATGAACTTAAAGGAAAGCCGGTGCAAACGGGTGAAGGCGTGATGCGCCTGGTCAATCCGGAAAACTCGCAGGTGGAAGCCTGGCTCGATGCCGGGGACGCCATACCCATTCCCGAGGGTGCAGAGACGGTGCTCTATCTAAGCTCGATGCCGACCCGGCCTGTTCCCGCCCGGGTGTTTCTGATGGGCTATGAACCAACTCTTCAGCCAAGTGGCAACTACGCCTATCGGGTTCGCGCTGAAATTCAAGATGACCTGTTGCATCGGGTAGGGTTGAAGGGAATTGCCAAGATCGTGGCGGGAGAGGTTCCTCTCTACTATTTGATTTTCAGAAGACCCTTGTCTTCGCTTCGGCAATTCTTTGGAATTTAATCTCATGCCGCTGCCGCTACTTCGTGAAGAGCTCTCAATCCATCAAGCTCCAAGACTTGCAGATGGGCAGCCAAGTTGGTCAATCCAGGATCCAGCGAGAAACTGTTTTTTTCGTATCGATTGGCAGATCTTTGAGATTCTTGCACGCTGGTCATTAGGCGAGGTGGATAAGATAGCTGGCAGCATTAATGCGGAGACCACACTTCAAGTAGAGCCGAAAGATGTAGAGGCCGTGGCCGAATTTCTTGCAGAAAATGAGCTGTTGGTACCGTTTGGCGACAAGGTGTCACAAGACATGGCTGGGAGAGTCCAGGCCAACAAGTCATCCAGGTTCGTTTGGCTGCTTAAGCACTACTTGTTTTTTCGGGTGCCCCTGGTAAAGCCGGATAACTTTTTGTCATCAACCAGACAGTGGGTAGAGCCACTATTCAGTCGCACTTTCCTGCGCTTGACGCTGTTTGCCTT
>JAKSBX010000218.1 GCA_022360905.1 Chromatiales bacterium | reverse complement strand
AGTGTCACGGGGGCGGATAACGAGTGAAATCAAATGAAGACGACGACCATATCGCAATACGCCAAAGGAAAACTCTTCCAACTCATGATCGGAGCAATCATTGTTGGTGTGCTGCTACTCTCTGCTGTCTCTATTTATCTGACTGTTCACGGCTTTGATTCACTTAACAGGGAGGTGGGTAATAGTCTGCAAGTTGGACAACAAGAGATCGACAAAACACTTGACCAAAATCTGGAGCAAGTTTCAGCATCAGTGGCAGAAACCGGCAATCAGACCAGTAAATTACTGGCCGATTATTTAACCAATAGTATGCAAGGTGAACTCGAGGTCACCAAAACAGTGATGAATGAATCACTGACTGAGACTGCTGAGGCGATAGCCGATATGCTTGCTGCGGTATCTGCAGAGGCCATTCTCGGCAAGAAGTATTCAACTCTGGTTGACTATGTAAAAGTGGCCAACAAAAATCCTCGGGTCATCTATGCACTCTATATCCGTGCCGATGGCAAACGCCCCTTAACACGCTATGTAAACCGGAAAAATCCACTCGTCAAAGCACTTATTGGTAAGGGTGAAGGGCGCACTCCGATGGACAAACTGTTATCTGCTTCGGCTGCCGATACCAATATCAAGGAGATCATCCGACCGGTCGTTTTCGAGGGTAAAAAGCTGGGAACCGTCCGACTTGGTGTGACAATGGAAGCGGTAAACCAGCGCATGGACGAGATGCATAGCAGATTTGAAAAGCTGATTGACGACAGTGGCGTCAAAGTGACAAATGCAATGAATCAAGTTGCTGAATCGATCACCAAACAGCTACAAACCAATTTCACGTTAGTCAACGATCAGAGTGCAAAGTCGAATCTGGCTGCGAAACAGACCATTGAATCGAGCGCGACGAGTTTGATTTGGACACAAGTCGGTACCATGACAGTAATCGGCATCTTGATATTGACAGGCCTGTGTGTCTTTTTTGTGATTCGTATTATCCACCCGATCAACAATTTGAAAGCGACCATGCAGGATATTGCTGCGGGTGAAGGTGACCTGACTCAACGTCTGCCTGAAAAGGGAAATGATGAAATCAACCAGGTGGCAAGCGCGTTCAACCTGTTCGTTAGCAAGATTCAGAACACCTTGGTCCAGACCTGTGATTCGATGAATGAGCTGAATAGCGCCACGATGACCCTATCGGGTCTTGCACAGCAAAACAGCGAAAGTGTCAATATGCAGCGTCTTGAGACACAGCAGGTCGCGACGGCAATCACCCAGATGGCCGCCACCGTGAAAGAGATTGCACAGAGTGCAGACTCCGCCGCATCCGCCGCCAGGGAGGCGAACAACGAAGCGGCAGAAGGTAAGGAGGCAATGGCCGATACGGTGAATGCGATTGATTCGATGGCTGCCGAAGTGACCAATGCGGCAGAAGTGATCAATCGACTGGAATCCGATAGCGAGTCGATCGGATCGGTGCTCGATGTAATCCGCGGCATCGCTGATCAAACGAATCTATTGGCACTGAATGCGGCGATCGAAGCCGCGAGGGCCGGTGAGCAGGGACGGGGCTTCGCCGTTGTTGCCGACGAGGTGCGTACGCTAGCTAAACGTACCCAGGATTCAACCAGTGAGATTCACGGTATCATCGAAAATCTGCAGAGTGGAACACGAAATGCGGCGCAAGTCATGAGTGGCGGTCTTACCGCAGCCAAGCAGACGGTAGAGACGGCGGGGCGTGCTGGTGATGCCCTGAATAATATCGTTCAGTCAGTAACCACCATCATGGATATGAACACTCAGATCGCAACCGCCTCGGAAGAACACACCACAGTAACCGAAGAGATCGATCGTAGTGTTGTGCGAATCTCCGAAGTCTCCGAAACTGCGGCGGATGGCAGTAGCAAAACGGCTGACAAGAGTCAGGAGTTATCTGACCTTGGAGCAAAATTGAAAGCCATTGTGACTCAATTCAAGCTTTAATTGCTCAATGCCGAACGTGTGATATCAGGGGAAAACAGAGGCTTTTAGGCCTCTGCTTTCCCCGTGATTAATAACCGCAGCATGGTTGAACAAAATCAACCAGATCACAGGAACCAACTCGGCCCGGTTGCCGCATATTGAAACAACATTGGTGAAGTGCTTGATTGAACTGGTTAACAGGCATTAAGCGCAATCAATGCCCTTCATTCAGCACTTCCAGCTCTCGCGATTGCCAATTCAATACAGCTGATTTCACAAACATCTTCTCTGCCAGTTCGGGATTGGTCTGTCGAATCTCATTGGCCGCGAATTCACACAGAAAATTGGATTTCATCTTGGCACGTGCCTGATCCACACCTACATCCTGAAAAGGCACCGAGGCGAAGAGTAAAAAGCCGTCATCCGGTATGCGTCCGGCCTGCATATTGCTCTCGATGATACCGGCCGCCTTGTGAATCGGATCGGCAAGGCTGGGACTGTATGGACCGATGATCAGTGCAATATTGGGCATGTGAAGAAAATCGAAACCACGGCCGATGCAGATCATCCACTCACGATGCTCGATATTCAGTTCACGCTCCATCTGTCGGGCCGCTTCGATATGATCGAGGTTGCCCGCAATCAACGGCAGCAGATCTTCCCGCATCTGCTGAGACATATCCGGGAACAGGGCTTCCAACCTGGGTCTCAGGGTATCCCGTTCAAACGACTTGATATCGGCCATGTTCAGCAGCTCCCCGTTGCTGCCATGCAGAATCAGCGCGTCTTCGTCGGTCTCAAAACCGCAGACGATGGGATAGACGGTCTGATGACCTCCGCCGAATACCGCTTCAACCTGGCGCTTGATCTCAAAGGTGTGCGCTTTGGCCGCCTCCGTATCGTAATTGAATCCGGCGCACCCCCTTTGTGGATCACCTTTGGAAAAGTGGTAGGTGATCAGAATCATGGTGTGGCGGCCTTCGGAAATTACGTTCTGTACATAGCTGGCCAACACTTCCCCCAGATGGGGCCAGCCCAGATCAAACATGCCACCGAGATTGCGAAATGGCTGAATGATGCCTTTCGGGGTGTTGGTGGCAATCGGGATATTGATCCGCCCATCCATGCACTTGAGCACCGCAATCGCCGTTGGGTGTTCTGCCAGATAGCGGGTACGGGCCAACCAGTTTTCCGGGCTGGTGTAGTTACAGGAGTGTTTGTTGGCGTGGTCAAACAACCAGTCAATACGTTCTTTAATCGGTTTATTATGGATATCCATGGTCACCTTCCTGCCGGAACATTTTTACTCGCCGGCGACCATACAACAGCTCAGTTTGTCTGTAGTTTTCGGTATACCCTTGGTTAAGGCGTGGCTCACCGGATTAACAGAACGTTGCACCAACTGCACCAGTGTGTCAAATATCTCTCTGCAGAAATGTAATATGGGGAGGCAATATCCCACTTCTGACGAGCAACAGTTGTGGCAATGAGATCCTGTCCGTATAGTGAATCGGGCCTGATTCCCACAAATTTCCCATCGAATCAGTCTGCCCCAGCGATGCGAAACCGTGAGAAGATAGCCGATCTATTGAGCAACGAGATATCAATATGAATGAACAAGATTTGATGCAGCGCATTAAAGAGCTCTATCCGGATGCGGAAATCAGTGTTGCCGGGGAGAGTTGCAGCTTCGAGGTCAATGTCACCACGCCCGCTTTTGCCGAAATGAAAAGCCTGCAGCGGCAGCGTTCAATACTAACCCTGTTCAATCAGGAGATTGCCTCAGGGGAGCTGCATGCCCTTACCGTGCGGGCCAAAACCCCCGATGAAGCGGCGGCATCATAATCATCAGACGGATAGGCTGAGAGGTATAGGGTGATCCCGGCTGAAGACCGCATCGGTCGAACGACAGCCCACCGATCCGGATCGATCGACGGTCGACGCTCCCGATGACAGCGGGCCACTCGAATTCAACCCTGGATCTGGTGCACGCCTATCATGAGCGGACCAAACACCACTTCGACAGGTATGCGGCCGGCCCGGACTTTCTCGACTGGGAACAGCAACCCAATCCATTCAGACAGTTTGACACCTCACCCCGGATCAAACTCCCCCTGGACTTTGCAGGCCTGCCTGAACCAGGCCTGGAGAGTCTCACAGCCCATCAACCCCATCTAGCCATAACCGATTGGGGATTGAAGGAGATCTCCAGCCTACTGCGCTTCAGCATGGGACTGGCTGCGTGGAAGGTCTACGGACCTGATCGCTGGTCACTGCGCTGCAATCCCTCCAGTGGCAATCTACACCCGACAGAAACCTATCTGTTGGCCAATGGGTTGAAGTCGTTAAAGGATGGGGTTTATCACTACGCTCCCTACCAGCATGCCCTGGAGTTGCGGGCGGAGACTCAATCCGCTCCGCACTCTCAACCTCAACTATGGGTAGCCTTCAGCAGCATCGCCTGGCGCGAGGCCTGGAAATATGGTGAACGGGCCTACCGCTATGTGCAGCTCGATATCGGTCATGCAATCGGTGCCCTCGCCTACTCTGCGGCAGCGCTTGGATATTGCCTGCAACGTCTGCCGATCAGCCGTGTCGAACTGGCGAAACTACTGGGACTCGACAGGCGTGAGGATTTCGAGGATGCCGAAGCGGAATACCCGGATCTGATATTCAGCCTCCAAGAGCGGTCGGATCAGTTACCAGGCTTATCCGGGGCTGACGGAATACAACCCTTCTCGGCCACCCAGTGGCATGGTTGTGCCAATCGGCTCAGCGATCACCCAAGCCACCATTGGCCGCTGATCGATGAGTTGGAAAAAAACCTCATGGGCTACCCACCCTGTCGGCAAACACCACTTGAGACCTCGATCCCGGCCCCTGCCAAGGCCCCAGACCACCCTACCCGCCAGATCATTCTGCAACGACGAAGTGCCCAGGCCTTCCGTGGCAAATCGACCCTGCAGCAGGCCGATTTCTATCAGATACTCGACCGCTGCTTGCCCCGACCGACCGAGCAACCGTGGCAAAGCTGGCCCTACCAGGCGCGAATACACCTGCTGCTGTTTGTCCACCAGGTGGCGGGTCTGTCACCCGGTCTCTATCTCATGCCACGCTCGCAAGCGGTGATTCCCTGGCTAAAACAGAGCCTGGATGAGGATTTCAGCTGGCAGACCGTTAAGGGCTGTCCACCCCATATTCCGCTCCATCAACTGGTCAGTGCCGAGGTAAAAAAAGCTGCCCGAGCCGTCAGTTGTCATCAGGATATCGCAGCCAGCAGTTTTTTCAGCCTCGGCATGCTGGCGGAATTCGACAGTGCCTTGCAGACTTCGGGGCCGTTAGCCTATCCGGAACTCTTCTGGGAGGCCGGGCTGATCGGTCAAGTGCTCTATCTGCAGGCAGAGGCCCATGGTGTCAGAGGCACCGGCATCGGCTGTTTTTTCGATGATGTGGTTCACCAGATCGCCGGAGTGAAAGACTCTGGATTGCAAAGTCTCTATCACTTCACCATAGGCGAACCAAAACCAGACAACCGACTGCAGACACTCCCTGCCTACCACCATCTAGGGGTATAACCGCTCTGCAAGCTAAGAAATCAGAACCCAAGGAGTCAATATGTTCATTGTTGCCAATCGAGTACCGGTCGCTGAGGCGTACAGAGAGATGTTCGAGGCCCGATTTCAGGCCCGCAGCGGTCAGATTGAAAAACAACCCGGCTTGGTTCGAATGCAGGTCCTGAAACCGAGCAGTCCGGATACACCCTATGTTGTATTAACCAGTTGGCAGGACAAAGCGGCCTTCGAAAACTGGGTCGGTAGCGACGATTTTCGACAGGCCCACGCCAATCCAATGCCCAAAGAGGCCTTCGCCGGGGAAGGCGCCATCGAAATGCATGAAGTGATCATAGAGGCTGAATCAGACAATAAAAAGGATTGATAAATACATCGGTTTTCACTTTAGAATTGACTATGCCAAAAGAATAGAGCTAACTATACTTATCCGGGCATCCAATAAATTAATGGGAGGATCCAACTGAAATGAAACCCGCTGTAAAAGTCACCATAACCGGCGCCGCCGGACATATCGGATACGCGCTGGCATTTCGTATTGCATCTGGCGCCATGTTCGGCCAGGATCAACCGGTCATTCTTCGCCTGCTGGAGATCCCCCAAGCCATCTCCTCACTCAACGGTGTCGGTATGGAGCTAGAGGACTGCGCCTTTCCCCTGCTACACGATATCGTCCTCACCGATGACCCGAGCATCGGTTTTCGAGGTACCGATTACGCCATTCTGATTGGCGCAAAACCCCGTAGTAAGGGTATGGAGCGTAAGGACCTGATCACCGAAAATGCAAAGATATTCTCCAATCAGGGCAAGGCAATCAATGATCATGCCTCCCCGGATGTACGGGTACTGGTGGTGGGCAATCCGGCCAATACCAACGCATTGATTGCAGCGGCCAATGCGCCGGACCTGAAACCCAGTCAATTTACCGCGATGACCCGTCTGGACCACAACCGGGCGCTGGGACAGTTGGCCAACAAGAGCAATTCACTGGTGGCCGATATCACCCGAATGACCATCTGGGGTAACCACTCCATGACCCAGTACCCCCATATCGACAACTGTCTGATCAATGGTCAACCGGTATTCGATCTGGTCAGCCAGGATTGGGCGATCGATCACTTTATCCCGAAGATTCAGCGACGTGGTGCGGAAATCATCGAGGCACGAGGCCTCTCCTCCGCCGCCTCAGCGGCTGATGCCGTTGTTGACCATGTCCATGATTGGGCGCTGGGCACAAGGGACAGTGACTGGGTCAGCATGGCGGTCCACTCCGATGGCAGTTACGGCATTGATGAGGGTGTTGTATTCTCGTTTCCGGTCACCTGTAAAAACGGTAACTATGAGATAGTCCAAGGTCTGGAGCTGGACGATTTCAGCATTGCCCGCCTTAAGGCCTCGGAAAAAGAGCTTCTGGAAGAGCGAACAATCATCGAGGATCTGCTGCCAAATCGTTGATAACGATACGCCCTTATCAACTCAGCAACAAAACAGCATCGAGGATGTGGCTGGTTCACATCCTCGAACTCTTAGGCTTCTACTCGGTCTATTGATTTTCGGGTAGCATTATCCTTAATCAGTGGATTCAGGATAGTGCGCAACGGACTCAAACCGGTATGACCATGAGTAAAGCAAGCCAGAAAAAGTCGTTTTCAGCCGATCACAGCGACAGCAAACCGCCAATTACTCGCCTCAGCGCCACAGTCAGGCCGGGGGGCAGCCTTGAAGTACTCTCTCATCTTGAAGTCAACGACCTGTTGGACACCAGTGCACGGGGTTTATATGGACTGTTTCGCCGCTGTGCCTTGGCGGTGCTCAACTGCGGCAGCGAAACCGACAATGCGAGGGATATCTTCAACAGCTATCGAGATTTCGGCATCCACCTGATGCAGAGTAACCGGGGTATCCAGTTAAGACTGGAGAATGCCCCGGGCAGCGCCTTTGTCGATGGTAAAATGATTCGGGGTATCCAGGAGCATCTGTTTGCCGTGCTGAGAGATATCATCTACGTCCACAATGAAATTCAGAACAACCCGGCTTACGACCTGGACAACCCGGTCCACATCACCTCGGCCGTATTCCACATCCTGCGCAACGCCAGAGTGTTACATACCGGCATGGATCCCAATCTGATCGTCTGCTGGGGCGGACACTCGATCAGCAGATCCGAGTATGACTACTCCAAAGAGGTTGGCTACCGGCTGGGCCTGAGGGGGCTGAATATCTGCACAGGATGCGGTCCCGGGGCGATGAAAGGCCCGATGAAAGGGGCCGCACTGGGCCATGCCAAGCAGCGTATCGGCAATGGCCGCTATCTGGGTATCACCGAACCCGGAATCATCGCCTCGGAGCCACCGAATCCTATCGTCAATGAACTGGTGATCATGCCGGATATCGAAAAGCGCCTCGAAGCCTTCGTCCGCACCGGTCATGGGGTGGTGATCTTCCCCGGTGGTGCGGGCACCATGGAAGAGCTACTCTACCTGCTTGGCATACTGATGCATCACGATAACCGGGAGCACGCTTTTCCACTGATCCTGACCGGCCCTGCCGAGTGCGCTGACTATTTTGATGAGATCGACCGGTTCATCGGTATCGCCCTGGGAGATCAGGCCCGCCAATACTATCAGGTCATCATCGACGATGCGGAAGCCGTGGCAAAAGCCATGGCCGAAGACATGGAGCGAGTCAGAAGTTACCGTTACGACGGTAATGACGCCTTCTATTTCAATTGGAGACTGCACATAGAGACCGACCTGCAACACCCCTTCATACCTACCCATAAGGCGATGGCCGGGTCGCAGCTCAACCGGCAGCAACAGGCCCATCTGGCAGCCGCCGATCTGCGCAAGGCCTTTTCGGGCATTGTTGCCGGTAATGTCAAAGAGGATGGCATCCGTGCCGTAGAGCAACATGGGCCATTCATGCTGCATGGTGAACAGCAGGTGGTGGATGCCATGGACCGATTGCTGATCGCCTTTGCCGAACAGAACAGAATGAAACTACAAGGGGACTACTCACCCTGCTATCATCTTGCCCTGGAGTGAAGGAGAGCTTCTGAGCACTGCCCCATGATGATCAAACCAACTGCCCTGCTGTTTCTGCTGTCGTTGCTGTTTGTCAGCTTGAACGCCAATGCAAAACCCCATGAGCGGGAGTGGTACGAACAGGAGAGGGTTTTCGGCGGTCAGGTCTACCTGAGAACCGCCGGTAATCCGAACAAGCCGGCCGTTGTGATGGTTCACGGCTTGGGAGACGAAGCCTCCACCTGCTGGGAGGATATCCTGCAACGGCTGAAAAAGGACTATTTCATCTTCACCTTCGATCTACCGGGGTTCGGCCGCTCGACCAAGCGGAACGCCCTCTACTCGCCGGTCAACTACGCCCGGCTGATCCATCAGCTGACCGACAAGCATGTGGGAAAACCCTTTCACCTGGTTGGCCACTCGATGGGTGGTGCAATCAGTCTGCAGTTCACCCACAGCTACCCGTCGGCGGTGAAAACCCTGACCCTGATCGATGCGGCAGGCATCCTGCACCGCCAGGCCTACACCAAATATCTGGCCCCTCTGGGCGTCGATAAAGTGCTCGACCAGTACAATGTTTTCAATGAACGCAAGGTTACCGATCTGGCGGGCGCCTTGATGAGCGCTCTGGAAAAGCGCTACCCGGTGAACATGGATCTACTGATCAATCTGGAGCCCTTCCGCACCAAGGTGCTGCGCGGCGACCCCTCCGCCATTGCCGGGCTGGCGCTGGTACAAAATGACTTCAGCCGAATCCCGGAGACCATCCACCAACCGACCCTGATCGTCTGGGGTGATCAGGATAAAATCGCCCCTGTACGCACCGGTTATGTGCTCGAGTCGCTGATGCCCAACGCCAGACTGGAGCTGATTCCAAATGGCGGCCATGTGGCCTTTATCGATCAGCCTAAACTGTTTCACGATATGCTCAGGCCCCATCTCAGCCAAAGCTACAAAGCAAAAGCCAAATCAACAGCCAAACCGGCCAACCAGCCTTTCCGTCAGACCGTACAGTGCAACAGTGAATCGGGACATGTAATCACCGGACGCATCGGCAGTCTGTTAATACAAAACTGCGAAGATGTGGTGATCCACGATGCGGAGATCAACAACATCGTAATCACCGGATCCACCGCGTCCCTGCGCAACACTCGGGTAATTGCCATGGGAACCGCCCTGAAGACCCGCAATTCGAACGTCTATATCACCGGCGGCCACCTCGAAGGCGAAGTATCCATCGAGGCCAACAACAGTCGTCTCGACATTGCAGGCACACAACTGGTGGGACATCAGGCCGCCGTCAAGGCCCCGGAGGACTCGACCCTGATATTTTCCCTGGGACGTATCGACAGCCCACTCTATGAGGATCTGGTGATCCATGGCATGAAAGTGGTCGCTCCAGGATCTTACCTATAATCTTTGACCATCTCGAGGAGTACCAAGATTGAATGGAATCAAAATAAACTTTTTACTGTGCGTTCTCATGCTGCTTTCCGGGTCAAACCTAATCGCCGATGAAAACGCTGACACTGATGAGTCCTCATCATTGATGCCGAAATATGGCAACTGGTGCGGCTTGAATCATCCGCTAAACCCCGAACTCGCTGCCCCCCCAATCGACATACTGGATGCGATCTGCAGACAGCATGACTTCTGTTACCTGACGAGAGGCCACATGGATTGCGAATGCGACAGTGAGTTCAATCGGGCCGTTGTCGCCAACAAGCAAAGATTTTCATCCACGGAAAGACTTGTAGCCGGAACTTTCAGAATCTACTTCCGAGGATCGCCCTGCTACGGCGACCAAAAAGACAAGGCGCCGCCGACGAGAGTAATTACCGGTATTGTTGAAAAAGCAGATGCCAGAACCAAACAGGTGATACAGAAAATCAAGACGGTTACCGAGTAACCAGGGCCTGCTAAGATCTCATCGCATAACGGCACTGTGTGCGGTTATGCGATGACTGAGCATTAAAACTCGCCAAGCATTGCATCCATCGACGGATCGATCATCCACACGGCGATATCCTTACCAAGCGCTTTTACGCAACGATCCAGAATCTTACAGGTACCTTTGTAGGCACCGAAGAAACCACCACCGGATGTACGGCGTCCGTTAAAACTGCCGATTTTTTTGCCGTTCTCAAACAGCTCACCTTTAACGGCAACAAACTTGGCGCCACTCCAGGCGCCGCCACCGGCACCAACCACATTGCTGAACTCAACATTCAGCACCCTGCCCTTGGCTTTTTTATTGACTGCACCATCTTTCAGCTTGACGGCAATATCACTTTCTCCAGCGAAAGTCTTGATATAGGCAGGCAGTTGTGTGTCAAGCGTACACTCCGCCTTAACTTTGTCGGGCACATTGGAGTGCTTACCATAGTTGATGCGTTTGGCCACACTGACCGCAGTTCCGCTTGGCACGGAGGCCACTGCAGTTTGCTGTTTGGTACTTGCTTCAGGCTTTGTCCCACCCGTGGTACCGCCACAGCCACTCATCATAACGATCAACATGATTCCAATAGACGCTATTCGATACATTACATTCATCCTTTTTCTGTGATTGACAAACTTACGATTAATCCGGAGAAAAGTCTTTCATTCTCAGGTGCAGTGAGCCAGCCTAAAATTAATCATATCGTTAGGCTCATCAAGCATCCCCTGGGAGTAAACGGCAAGATCACCGGACTGGTCACGCCGCAGTGAAATAGATCTATCGGATTGATGCAGCTGAGACATATCCGCCACTCACCGGGATGATGAAACAGGCCCATCCAGGGGTTCACTAACCCTGACCATCGATTTCAATACCCATATTTGCGGCCCGTTTCTTCCATAACCGCCTGGCCAGTTTGCGCATATCCTCGATCTTGTCACCTTCATCGACGATCTCTATGCCGAGCAGGGTCTCAACAATGTCTTCCAGGGTGAGAATGCCTTCCATACTGCCATACTCATCCACCACCAGCATGATGTGGCTGCGCTTCTCCATGAAGGTTTCGAAACTCGCCTGAAGTGAACTGCTGTTAGGTACGGCAGTGATCTCTCTGCGATAGACAGTCAGTGGATTTTCAGAATTGCCGCGGGCATGGGAGAGCAGCAGGTCACTGCGTAACACAAATCCGGTGACATGGTCACGGTTATTCTTGAAGACTGGAATGCGTGAGAAACGGCTGCTGTTGTGCTGTTCCAGGTAATCACTGACCGACATATCCTCATCCAATGAAAAGACCACCGTTCGAGGGGTCATCACGTCACTCACCCGGGTCTCCCTTAACAGCAGCAGGTTTTTCAGGATCAGAGACTCATGCTGCTCCAGTTTTCCCTCATCGGCACCGGCCTGAGCCATGGCGGCAAACTCATCCCGTCTGAACTGGCCATGTACCTCTCCACCGGAGAGCAATTTGGTCAACAGCGCTGACATCCAGATGAATGGATAGAGTATCCAGATCAAGAACTGCAGTACATAAGCGGTAAGCGGTGCCAGTTGACGCCAGTAGTGGGCACCCAGAGTCTTGGGAATGATCTCGGAAAAGATCAAGATCATCAGGGTCAGCACGGCAGAGGCAACCCCCACATAGGCACTGCCGAATACCACAGCAGCCTGGGCACCCGCACCGGCGGCGCCGATGGTATGGGCAGTGGTATTGAGGGTCAGAATCGCAGCCAGGGGGTCATTGATATTCTGTTTCATCTTGCGCAGAAGATAAGAAGCATTGTGTCCCTCCTTCTCCAATACAGAGATATAGGGATGGGTGACACTGAGGATCACCGCCTCGGCGACCGAGCAGAGAAATGAAAAACCCAAGGCTATGGAGACATAGACAATCAGCAAAACCATACAGACACCATCGTTAGGTTGGATGTTGAATGCAGGTTATACCGTGATCCGACGGGGAATTCACTAGGCAACCGCTGAAGTAAGCCGGAGCCCGGCAGATTGTGAATCGAAATATGCCGATTTAAGGTGCAGATCGACTCTATTATTGTCAGCCAGGTCAGTCCAGACCGCAAAAGTTAATGGCAGAAAATCAAAACAGAAGCCGGAGTCGACTCATCCACCCATTCAGGTCGCCTGATGGTCAAGCACCACGATGCCGTCTTCATCCGCATAGAGCCACTCAGCGGGTCTGAAGCTGACGCCGGCAAAGTAGACTTCGCCACCCACTTCACCAACTCCCTTTTTGACACTTTTGCGGGGATTGGTGGCGAGCGCCATAACCCCCAGGTGCATCTCACCGATTTCAGCCGCATCCCTGATGCAACCATTCATGATGATGCCTGCCCAACCGTTGTCCACCGCCATCTGTGCCAGAATGTCACCCAACATGGCGCAACGCAGTGAGCCTCCGGCATCCACCACCAGCACTCTTCCCTGGCCTGGCTGATCCAACTGCTCTCTGACCAGCGAGTTGTCTTCAAAGCACTTCAGGGTTGCAATGGGACCGCTGAAGGCATGTTGTCCGCCATAATGACGAAATCCGGGGTAGCAGATCTGTAACGACTCTTCATGTATGTCATAGAGATCGGCCGTCTTCAGGGTGCTCTCAGTGGTAGTCATCTCAGCTCTCCAATCTGTTTTTTTGTTCTGTTATATCAAGTTATAGCACTTACTCGTATCCAGCATCGTTCACCCAATTTCCCCTATCTGAAAAGAAAAAAAAAGCCGTGCCAGGCGGCACGGCCGAAGGGCAGAAAACTGGGTAGCAGCTGTGTGACGACAGCGATTGAACGGATCGTTCAACCGCTGGATCACACGCTGGGGACACTACATGCTTGCCGCGCTGTCGAACTGCTCCTCTTCAGTGGAACCGGTCAAAGCGGTCACGGATGAGGCACCACCCTGAATCACGGTGGTGACATCGTCGAAGTAGCCGGCACCGACTTCTTGCTGGTGAGAAACAAAGGTATAGCCTTTGTCGCGGGCCGCGAATTCCGGCTCCTGAACCTTCTCAACATAGTGTTTCATGCCTTCGCCGCGGGCATAGTCATAGGCCAGGTCGAACATGTTGAACCACATGTTGTGGATACCCGCCAGGGTAATGAACTGGTATTTGTAACCCATGTCGGAAAGCTCGTCTTGGAATTTCGCGATGGTGCTGTCGTCCAGGTTCTTCTTCCAGTTGAAAGAAGGTGAGCAGTTGTAAGCCAGCAGCTTGTTTGGATTCTCAGCCAGTACCGCCTGAGCGAATTCACGGGCAAAGCCCAGATCCGGAGTACCGGTCTCACACCACACCAGATCCGCATAAGGCGCATAGGCAACTCCACGGGAGATGGCCTGCTCCAGACCGTTCTTGACCCGGTAGAAACCCTCGGCAGTGCGTTCACCGGTGAGGAAGGGCTGATCGTTGGCATCCACATCGGAGGTCAGCAGATTGGCCGCCTCTGAATCGGTTCTGGCCAGTACCAGGGTAGGCACGCCCATCACATCGGCAGCCAGACGGGCGGCAATCAGTTTCTGTACCGCTTCCTGAGTCGGCACCAGCACCTTGCCACCCATGTGACCACACTTCTTCACCGCCGCCCGCTGATCTTCGAAGTGAACACCGGCCGCACCGGCGGCGATCATGTTTTTCATCAGTTCGAAGGCGTTGAGTACACCACCGAAACCGGCTTCCGCATCGGCCACGATGGGAAGGAAATAGTCCACGTGACCTTCATCACCCGGGTTGATATCTCTTGACCACTGGATCTCATCGGCACGTTTGAAAGCACTGTTGATACGACGCACCATGGTGGGTACCGAGTCGTAGGCATAGAGAGACTGATCCGGATACATGGTTTCGGAAGTGTTACCGTCGGCGGCAACCTGCCAGCCCGACAGATAGATCGCCTCAATGCCGGCCTTCGCCTGTTGCATCGCCTGGCCACCGGTGATGGCGCCCATGCAGTTCACATAGCCTTTCTTGGCATCGCCACGAACCAGGTCCCAAAGTTTTTCGGCACCTTTCTGTGCATAGGTGTATTCGGGTTGAACCGAGCCGCGCAGGCGGACTACGTCCTCAGCGCTGTAACCGCGTTTGACGTCTGTCCAACGGGGATTTTCTGCCCAATCCTTGTTCAACGCTTCGATCTGTTCTTTACGTGTCATTTGTGTCATCTCCAGTCATGTCTCAATATTGTTTTGGTAGTATCGCTACGACCAATCAAGTAAGTTGCTCGTAAGCCGGTAAGGTGAGGAACTCCTCAAACTCATCGTTGGCGACGATCTGTCGCAATAGCTCAGCTGCCTCCTCAAAATGGCCTGACTCATAGGCCAACTCTCCGAACTCCTGCCTGATCTCATGAAGCTCGTCTTTAACGGCCTGCTCGAAAAGCTGATAGGTGACCTTGCGGCCATCACTCAGAACGCCTTTCGGATAGCGGATCCACTGCCAAATCTGGGATCTGGCGATTTCAGCGGTGGCTGCATCTTCCATCAGGTGGTGGATCGGTACAGCACCGCGGCCACCAATCCAGGCGGCGGTATAGCGCAATGCGGCGCTGACGTTGTTGAGTAATCCGGCTTCGGTAATTTCACCTTCTGGCACCGCCAGCAGATCAGCCGCCTTCACCGAAAGTGATTCATCGATACGATCGAGCTGATTGGCGCCAGGCATGTGGTGATCGAAAATCTCCAATGCCACCGGTACCAGTCCGGGGTGTGCCACCCAGGTACCGTCATGGCCGTCTGTGGCCTCGCGCTCCTTATCCTGTCTGACCTTCTCCTTGGCCGCGGCATCGGCTTGCGGGTCGTCGCGAATCGGGATCTGAGCCGCCATACCGCCCATCGCATGGGCGCCGCGACGATGACAGGTATTGATCAACAGTTTCGAATAGGCTCTCAGGAAAGGCACGGTCATGGTGACTTGACTGCGGTCCGGCAGGACGAATTCCGGGTTGGCGTGGAAACGTTTGATGAAGCTGAAGATATAGTCCCAACGGCCACAGTTGAGTCCGCAGATGTAATCTCTCAACTCATAGAGGATCTCATCCATCTCGAAAACCGCGGTGATGGTTTCGATCAGTACGGTACAGCGGATGGTGCCGTGATCGAGACCAAGCTCCTGCTCCGCCCAGGCGAACACATCACGCCACAGACGGGCCTCAAGGTAACTCTCCATCTTCGGCAGATAGAAGTAGGGACCACTGCCCATCTCCAACAGGTTTTTAGCGTTATGGAACAGATAGAGTCCGAAATCGAAAAAGGCGCCACTGATCCGTCGGCCATCCACACTCATGTGTTTCTCTTCCAGATGCCAGCCACGGGGGCGAACAATCAGCGTGGCGAGTTGATCCTGGAGTTGGTACTGCTTGCCTTCCGGACTAGTGAAACTGAGCGTACGGTTTACCGCCTCGCGTAGGTTGATCTGTCCTTCTACGGTAGTATTCCAGTGAGGCGAATGGGCATCCTCCAGATCCGCCATAAAACACTTCGCCCCGGAGTTGAGGGCGTTGATCAGCATCTTGCGATCCACAGGGCCGGTTATCTCCACCCGTCGATCCTGGAGATCCTGCGGGGCTGGGCGGACTTTCCATTCAGACTGCCGAATACCGGAGGTCCCTTCCAGAAAATCGGGTAGCTGACCCTGGTTGAGTTGCTGCTGTCGTCGCGAACGGCTCTTCAGTAGCTCTCGTCTGGTTTCGCCAAACAGGCGCTCCAGCTCAGCAACGAAGTGAAGTGCCTCCGGTGAAAGTATCTCCTGATACTCCGGCTTCATCTCGCCGGTGATTCTGACCTCTTGTGCCTGATGCCAGAGGGTTGATGTGGTGCTAGACATAATTTTCAATCTCCTCATATTCTTCGCCGCGCACTTGATTGGTGCGGTCGTAACGGCTGAAAAATCACACTGCCATTCTCTGAGGCGTGTTTAATTTTTTGTGCACTGCGTTAAAGCATAGTGAAAAGGTCAACATTATTTTCAAAAAAATCTCAATAGTTAGCTTTGACAAAAAAAATAGTGCACTGCAATAAAAATCTGCTAAACCTTAGTTAAACACTCAGATATAACGACCAAACGAAATAACGACGCGCCAAAACAATGCAGAACCAGCCCCAACAAATTGCCCGCTCAATTCTTACGGGATTTGAGAGACACTTCTCTTTTTTTCAGGAGATCAGCAGTGCCGCCCGCCAGCGTTTCGAACACGCGGATTGGCAAGCGGTACGTGAGGCATCGGCAAAACGCATCAATTTCTACGATCTGCGTGTCAAAGAGGCGATCGAGCGACTCAAATCGAGCTTCGACATTGAGCTGCTGGATGAAGGGCTGTGGCAGGACGTGAAGCAGATCTACAGCAAATTACTGCATACCCACAGCCGTCCTGAGCTGGCTGAAACTTTTTATAATTCAGTATTTTGCAGGCTCTTTGACAGACGATACTACGATAACGACAAAATCTTCATCGAATCCCAGGTAGACCGTCAGGGCCTCGCTGAACGCTATCAGGTCTATATGTCATTCCACCTGGATGAGGGGGATCTGCAGGGCTGTATCTGGGACATGCTCTCCGCCTTCTACTTCTCTCTGCCCTACGAAAATATCGACAGGGACTGTAAAAGGCTGGCCGACTCGCTGGTAGAACAGGCCGGATTCGAAACCCTGCCCAGCGATCTCCGTTTCGATATCCTCGAATCCCCTTTCTATCGCAACAAGGCGGCCTACCTGATCGGTAGAATGGTCTATGGTGAGAAAATCCGTCCGTTCATCATCCCGCTGATCAACAATGAAGAGGGGGCGCTCTTCGTCGATGCCCTGCTGATCCGCGGCCGAAATGTAGAAGCCCTGTTCAGTTTCGCCCGGGCCTACTTCATGGCCAAAACCCCGGTACCCACCGCCACTGTCGCTTTTCTGAAAAGCATCATGCCCCACAAAACCCTGTCTGAACTCTATATGAGCATTGGCTTGCATAAACAGGCGAAGAATGAGTTCTATCGGGATCTGCTCAATCATCTCGACGACAGTGAGGATAAGTTTGTCCTGGCAGCCGGTACACCAGGACTTGTGATGCAGGTATTCACCCTGCCCTCATTTCCCTATGTATTCAAAGTGATACGTGACCAATTTCCACCACAGAAAGAGGTAACTCACAAGCTGATCAAAGAGCGTTATCTACAGGTCAAGAAACATGACCGTATCGGCCGTATGGCTGACACTCTGGATTTTGCCGAAGTGGCGCTGCCACTGGATCGGATTGAACCGAAACTACTCCAGGAGTTGCAGAACACCATCGCCAATCAACTCGAAATCGATGATGACAAACTGGTGATCAAGCATCTCTATATCGAGCGCCGCATGACACCCCTCAATCTCTATCTGGAAGAGACAGATGAAGAGATGGTGCGGGAGATTCTCGACGACTGGGGACTGGCGTTGAAACAGCTGATGGGTGTGAACATTTTCCCCGGCGACCTGTTGTTCAAGAATTTTGGGGTCAACGACCAGCGGAAAGTGGTGTTTTACGACTATGATGAGATCTGTTATCTCAGTGAATGTAATTTCCGCAGAATCCCACCGCCCAGGAGCTCTCTCGATCTATTCAGAGATGAGCCCTGGTATAGCGTCAATCCCAACGACATCTTTCCGGAAGAGTTCATCACTTTCATCAGCACCGATCCGAAAATCCGCAAAATGTTGATGGAATTGCATCCGGATCTGTTTGATATCAGCAGTTGGCAGAATGCCCAGGACAACCTGGCTGCCGGACGGCAGGCCGATGTTTTTCCCTATCCGCAGAAGTTGAGATTTTCGCGCAAACCTCAGAGTACCGAGGTCGCAGGTCAACCGTTAGCGGCAGCCGCAATTTGAAGACCAAGATCGCCATCCGGCTGAATGAGCGGGATAGGACCACCTAATCCTGGCTGTTTTGCTCCATCAGTTGATTCAGCAACAGCAACAACTCATCACGATGAGATTCGAACGACTCGATCTCACTCAGAAAATCCTTCACATCGACACCGCTCTTGTGCTTAACAAGCTGTTCGGCAGAGTCATGAATCGCATCATGAATGGTGATGATCTGCTGCAGCATTGGGGAATCGGCAAGTTTGGATTCGGCTTGCCCGTCGAGCCATTGGCCAAATCGGCACTGATGCTTGTCAAGTACCGGCGGGGCCATTTTCTCACCTTGGATATATTGCAATAGATGGGCAATCCAGGCGCGATGCTCCACCGCCGCAAACAGCAACGGCTGATCATCCCGACTGAGCCTGGCTGTCTCGCCCCAAAGCTGATCAGGCTGCCAACCCTTTAACCATGTCAAAACCTGTTCAGATGGCATAGGACGGGCGATTGCATACCCCTGCCCCAGCTGGCATCCCAATTTCAACAACATCTCACCATGCGCCAGCGTCTCAACCCCCTCGGCGATGGCATTGCGGCTGAAGGCTGAAGCCAGCCCCAGTACGCCTTCCAGTATGGCGAGATCGTCCGGATCATCCAGCATATCCCGTACAAAACTCTGATCGATCTTGAGCAGTCCTGCCGGCAGTCGCTTCAGATAGGTCAGAGAGGAGTAACCGGTACCAAAATCGTCCAGTGCAAAGCCAACCCCCAGATCACGACACTCGCGAATGATCTCAGAGACCTGATCGATCTCGTCCAGTGCACTGGTTTCAAGTACTTCCAATTCCAGATCCCCGGGTTTTACATTGGGATGCTTTGCCAGCAGATAACGCAGTCGGGTAACAAAATTCGGTTGCTGCAGATGCATGGCATCGATATTCACGCTGACCTGCAACGGTATCCCGGCCCGTCGCCAGTCGGCAATCTGTCCAAGCGCGGTATCCAGCACCCACTCACCCAGCTGTACAGAAAACGGATGCTGCTCGATCACAGACATGAAAGCCGCGGGTAACAGCAGCCCTCGCTGCGGATGCTGCCAGCGGATCAGTGCCTCCATACCCAATACATCACCGCTCTGCATATTCACCTTGGGTTGATAGTAGAGCACCATCTCGCCGCTATTGAGGGCAATGCGAATCCGTTCCAGACTCTCGTGGTATCCACGAACTGTTCGGTCATGCTCAGCATCGAAGATATGGTAGCGCTTCTTCCCCGCCTGCTTCGCCTGGTACATGGCCTGGTCCGCCTGACGCAGCAGTTGATCCGCATCGAGTACCTCGGCTTGAGGAAAAAAGGTCACGCCGAGACTGGCCGAAACTTTCAGCTCCATACCTTTGATATGTATCGGTTCCGCTGCCGACGCCATCAATCGCTCAATGATGTTGACGCTTGCGGCATGATCCGCAAGATCCATCAACACAGCGACAAACTCATCCCCGCCCAGACGTGAAAGGGTATCACCCTCACGTAGGGTTTTTTTCATGCGCTCTGCAAGTTGTATTAGAAACAGATCCCCCACGTCGTGGCCATGCGCATCATTGATCTGCTTGAAGCCATCCAGATCCAGATAGACGATTCCCACCAACGTATTGCGTCTTTGCGCCTGAAGCATCGCTTGATAGAGTCGATCAGCCAATAAAACCCGATTCGGCAACCCGGTAAGCACATCGTAGTGGGCAATGCGCTCCAGTTTCCTCTGCTGCTCTTTCAGCGGTGTTATGTCGGAGAAGAGTCCCAGATAGTATTTGAGACTGCCCTGGTCATCATAAACATTGCTGATGGTCAGCATTTCAGCGTAGACCTCACCGTTCTTTCGCCGGTTCCAGATCTCTCCCGACCAATGCCCATGCTTCAATAACTCCTGCCACATATCGGCATAGAAGGCACTATCGTGGCGTCCCGAAGCCAGCAGTCTGGGATTCTTGCCCAGCACCTCCTCGCGGCTGTAATCGGTGATGCGACTGAAGGCACTGTTGACATCCAGAATAGTACCGCCAGGATCGGTTATCATGATCCCCTCCCTGGCTGAAGCAAAAACACTGGCAGCCTGACGTAATTGATCTTCGGTCTTTCTGCTCTCAGTAATATCGTGCCCAATGCCCAAAATACCGATCAGATTCGCCTGTTCGTCATACATTGGGGTCTTGGTGGTCTCCAGCAGTTCACGATGGCCGTCAGCAAAGGTGCGCCACTCTTCGTAGACCTTCGGCCCGCCCTGCTCGACAACTTTCAGATCTTGCTCGCGATAAAATGCCGCCTTTTCCGCCGGCATGAAATCGCTGTCTGACTTTCCCAGGATTTCATCTTCAGGGGCCCCGAAAAAATGCTCGAATCTTGAATTGCAGGCCAGATAGACCCCATCCGGATCTTTTAGCCAGATCAGGTCAGGTAAAGTCTGTATCAGCACTTTGAGAAAACCGCTCTGACGCAGTAGTTTTGTCTCCAGTTGCTTCTGTTGCACCAGTTCCTGCATCAGTCGCAGAGTGTTGCTGGAGAGAATACCGTAGCTGGTCAGGATGATATCGATCATCTTGCGGGTAAAACCGCTCATCTCTTTCAGTGCATAGTGCTTGGCCTCTTCGAGCCCAAGGCCCTGCCGCAGACCTAAAATGATATAGGAGAGATGCCGATCAGACTCAAGAATGTGGGAGGCCAGCCAACGAACCAGAAATTCCAGGGTCTTTTCAGCGACCTGATGTTTAGACCCAAGTTCTGTCTGACCAATCAACGCCTGCAGTTGATCGATAAAGGCCTTATGGGAATCCCGATGGCTGGCTTCCAACGACTCATCCGGCAGATATTCGCTCCAGATCGCCTCTTCTGTCTCGAAGTGGTAGACCGTGTAGGCCAACAGCCCATCGAACACCTTGCTGAGGTCGATCTGCTCCGACTCGAACGCGAACTGAGAAGCCAGTTCATTCAGCATCCGCACCAATTGGCGGTGCTGTTCATCGACAGTGGGAAGACCGGTATTGAAATTATCGTCCCAGGGAAAAATGTCGATACGTTTCATTGGACAGGATCGCTTTAATAAATTTTTTATTCTTACGGGTGAAAGATCACCCAGAGATCAGCTGTCCAATGCTGTTACAGCTCCGAAATTCTGATTCCGGCAGAAGTCAATATCATCTATTGATGATATACCATGGTTTTCCCATGGACAAAGCTATTCACCGACACTGCTTACCGACCCGGCCGATTTATCGCAATGGACTTGATGTCCTGAAAGCAACTGGTTGAGCTGCCGGTTTTATACTTACTGAGCACCCTTGCCAAGCAACACCACCTCAATGGTTTGCAAGAGGATAATGAAGTCGAGCATGGTGCTGGCGTTCTTGACGTAGTAGAGGTCGTACTCAAGCTTTCGCTTGGCATCCTCTTCCGACGCACCATAGGGATAGAGCATCTGCGCCCAACCGGTCAGACCGGGTTTAACCCAATGGCGCTGAGGATAGTAGGGAATGTCATTCGACAGTTGCATGACGAACTCCGGCCGCTCCGGTCGTGGTCCAACCAGGCTCATATCCCCGTTCAGTATATTGTAGATCTGAGGTAGTTCATCCAGCCGGGTTTTGCGAAGAAATCCACCCAGTTTGGTGATTCGGGAGTCATTCTTGGTGGCCCACCTGGCCACACCGTCCGCCTCGGCATCGGTACGCATGCTGCGGAATTTGTAGACTTTGAACAGTTTGCCGTTCTTTCCCACCCGAACCTGACTGTAGAGAATCGGATCCCGGCCCCCGGATTCAATCAGACTGGCCAGGGTAACCAGAACCATCAATGGCGCAGCAAACAGGAAGATAATGATACCCACAGACATATCAAAGGCTTTTTTGATCGTCCGGTTCAACGCCCGCTGCCGGTAGCCGTCGGTATAGAGCATCCAGCTGGGATAGAGCAAATCGATATTGATAATCGAAAGCTCTTTTTCAAAGAAGGTCAGCAGATCGAGTATTCTAATGCCCTTGATCTTGCACTCAAGCAGCTCATGGTTTGGCAGTTTCTTGCGCCGATCATCCACAGCTACCACAATCTCATCCACCGCCAGGCGGTTGGAGATCTCCAGCAGTGACTGATCCTTAACGATCTGCCGGTCCTTGTCGATCAGCTCTATTCTGTCCCCGAGATTGACATAGGCCACCACCACGATACCCAGT
>JAKSBX010000054.1 GCA_022360905.1 Chromatiales bacterium | reverse complement strand
GGTCTACGTGACCGATCGTGCCAACATTGACATGCGGCTTTGTGCGTTCGAATTTTTCCTTGGACATGAGTGTTCTCCAGGTTCTCTATTGTATAAAGACAAATTCGCGCGCTTCCGCACGCCTTCAATAATTGGAGCCCAGAAGCAGATTTGAACTGCCGACCTCACCCTTACCAAGGGTGTGCTCTACCAACTGAGCTATCTGGGCAAAACTTTTCGACTGTCAGTCCCTTCCATCAAACGGCCAGACTTTCAGCACACACAAACGACGACACTGCCATACAGTACCGTCGTTCAACGCCAATCATGCAAATCGGCTTTATATATTTGGAGCGGGTGATGGGAATCGAACCCACGTATTCAGCTTGGAAGGCTGAAGTTCTACCATTGAACTACACCCGCGTAGCCAAGCAACGCGTCGCTCACCAACAACCACTACCAATTTCCATCTTGGCGGAGAGGTTGGGCAGGATCTCTACCAACCTGAAACCTCCGGGCCAATGCGCCCCACGCATTGTTTTCTTAAGTCGCTTTAACAGCGCCTTTGTCGAACCTCTTTTCGGTTCGCATCCTCTCCCTGGTAAACAACCGGGGAGGAACCATGAGAAAGTCGTTCCAAACCACTCTTTCCCAACTCAATCTGGTGGAGGGGGGAGGATTCGAACCTCCGAAGGCTGAGCCGTCAGATTTACAGTCTGATCCCTTTGGCCACTCGGGAACCCCTCCCAACGAGAGCCGGGCATTCTGACGCCAAGCTTTGCCAAAGTCAACAAACATTTCAAAGATTTTTTTGTCTACTGAGGATACCGGTACTGAATTAAGGCTCACCACAGATGTCAATTAGATTGGTGTTAGTGTACTGTCTCATTCGGAGGCGCCAGAAAAGAGTGTCGCCCGGGTCATCGGAGAGCTGGCAATAGCCTGGAATGTGGTAGGCCTTTTGGCAGAATTTCCAGCCACTCCACTACAATTCAGAATGTACTGTTCAGACGCCGGGAGAGAATCTGAAACAGCCAATTCGACGAAACCAAGGTATTACAAATTACACAGCTAACCGAATGAATAAAACCGCCACGCTTATTTGCCTGCTTCTCTTATCAGCCTGCGGCAGCAGCCCAACACACGATACACCCAAGCCGGCCACCCTGGCTGGGACCGACTCGGCGCCGCCACAGACCAGCAAAACCTCAGACAAGCTCACAACAGACCTTGTCTACCATACTTTGGCCAGTGAAATAGCGGCCCAACGGGGCGAGCAATCGATGGCGTTCGAACACGCCTTGCAGGTTGCCAGAGAGTCGCGAGATCCCCTGTCGGCTGAGCGGGCAACCAGTCTCGCACTGCAAGCCAATCAACCCGAAAAAGCTCTGACTGCCGCCAAGCTCTGGATCGACATCGAACCACAGGAGCTAAAGGCCTACCAGATTGCCGCCATAATCAACATCAGAGCCAACCAGCTGGACGAGGCGACTTCCCATCTGCAGCAGGTCATCAAGATTGCAAACCAGAATGGCCAATCCGGCTATGTTCAGGCGGCTGCAATTGCTGAAAAATCCGGCTCCCCGGAAAAAGCACTGGCTTTGATGCAACAGCTCGTCGCGGAAGATTCAGACTCATCCTCGGCGCTGTATGCCCTTGCCCTGGTGGCCAACCGGGCGGCACAACGCACCCTGGCCCTCGAATATATTGACCGATCCCTGACTCTGGAACCCAGCGCCACGCAGAGTCTGGTATTGAGAGCCCACACCCTGATCGCAATGAAAAAAGAGAAGCAGGGTGTTGAATTCCTCCAACAGGCGGTCCAGGAGTATCCGAATGACATCAAACTCAGGCACGCCTATGCCAGAATCTTGCTTGAGATAAACCAGATCGAAGCCTCCCTGCAGCAGTTTCTTGAACTTCATCAGCAAGCGCCAGACAACACCGATTTCAGCTTCTCTCTCGGCATGATCTATATGCAGCTGGACCAGTACGACCAGGCGCAACAGTACCTGACGAACCTAACCCAGAGCCGGGCAAAAAGAGATGAAGCCAACTTCTACCTTGGGGCCATTGCAGAAGAGCAGGAAGCCTATGAACAGGCATTGGACCGTTATAGCCGGGTTGAGGGAAAACACCTGGCCGATGCGCAAGTACGCATAGCCAAGATTCTCTCCGACCAAGGCAACCTCAAACAGGCCAGAGAGACACTACAGCGCCTGAGAGTGACCCAATCACGCAATCAGCTGAAATTCTACATGATCGAAGCCGAGCTGCTGCGTGAAGCCAGAGAATACGCCACCGCCCATGAAGTCTATAGCAAGGCGCTCGAGCGGTTCAGCGACAACACCGACCTGCTCTATGCCAGGGGCCTCAATGCCGCGGACCTGAAACGGGTCGACCTGCTTGAACAGGATCTGCGCAAGATACTCGAGACCCATCCGCAACATGCCGATGCCCTGAATGCCCTTGGATACACCCTGGCCGACCAGACGGATCGCCTGCAGGAGGCCAGAGAGTACATCGTGCAGGCACTGGCACTGAAACCGGAAAGCCCGGCCGTACTCGACAGCATGGGCTGGGTCGAGTATCGCCTGGGCAATCTGCCGGCCGCTCTGGAACATCTGGAAAAGGCTGCGGAGATCAGTAACGATGCCGAGATCGCCTCCCACCTGGGTGAAGTACTGTGGGTGATGGGACAACAGGAACGGGCCCTCGAAATCTGGAAGGCCGCTCTGGAGAGGGAACCCGACAATCGCTTTATCCGGCCTGCCATGATTCGGTTGGGTGCTGAAAACTAAAGCCTAGCGCGCCGTGACAAAATCGCCTGAAGCAACTCCGCACAGCCTCAGCTGTCCGGCACCGGCAAAACTGAACCTGATGCTGCGCATTGTCGGTCAGCGTGAGGATGGCTATCACGACCTGCAAACCGTATTTCAGTTTCTCGACCGGCAGGATCGTCTCGATTTCCGGCTTCGCCATGACGGCAAAATCGTTATCACCAATCCGTTACCCGAGGTCCCCGAGCAACAGAATCTCTGTTTCCGCGCGGCAAAGATGCTGCAGCAGATCACGGGAACGGATTCAGGTGTGGAGCTAACCCTGCACAAAACCCTGCCGATGGGAGGTGGGCTCGGGGGAGGCAGCTCCGATGCTGCCACAACCCTGGTAGCTCTCAATCATCTGTGGGGGCTCGGTCTTGGCAAATCCCAGCTGATGGAGATAGGGGGATCCCTGGGCGCCGACGTTCCGATCTTCATCCATGGTCGGGCCGCTTGGGCAGAAGGCGTGGGGGACAAAATGACCGATATCGAGCTCCCGGAACCCTGGTTTTTGGTGCTCAGCCCACCCTGCCACGTGTCGACGGCCGAGGTATTCGGACAACCTGATTTGACACGCAACTCCCCCAGGATCAAAATACGCGCCTTTCTAGAGGGCAACAGCCAAAATGACTGCCTACCCGTAGTCAGAATGTGCTACCCGGAAGTGGCGCAAGCGATGGATTGGCTTAATCAGTACGCCGATGCACGACTGACCGGAACAGGGGCCTGCCTGTTTGCAGAATTCGCTGAACGGCGAGCGGCAGACGAGGTACTGGATCGCTTACCAAGCGATCTTACAGGGTTTGTTGCCCGGGGGCTTAACCGCTCCCCGCTACTGGATCAGTTCCAGCTGGAAAAGAGTTAATTGGGGCGTCGCCAAGCGGTAAGGCACTGGGTTTTGATCCCAGCATTCGTAGGTTCGAATCCTGCCGCCCCAGCCATTTCTCTGCAAACTACTTTCTCGACTGAGGATCAGCACCGTGCCATCCACTGCCATGACGGTCTTTTCGGGTAATGCCAACCCCTCTCTCACCTCCGGAATTGTGAGCCATCTCAATCTCCCCCTGGGCAAAATGCAGGTTGGCCGTTTCAGTGACGGGGAAGTGATGGCGGAGATCCATGAGAATGTCCGTGGCCGGGATGTCTTCATCGTGCAATCCACATCGGCACCGACCAATGAAAACCTGATGGAACTGCTGGTGATGATCGATGCCATGCGCTGGTCCTCAGCCAATCGCATCACGGCAGTCATCCCCTATTTCGGTTATGCTCGTCAGGACCGCCGACCCCGTTCCGCCAGAGTGCCGATTACCGCCAGGCTGGCGGCAAAGATGATCGCCACCGCCGGCGCCGATCGGGTACTGACGGTCGATCTCCATGCGGATCAGATCCAGGGCTTTTTCGATATCCCGGTGGACAATGTCTATGCCTCGCCGATCCTGCTCGGTGATGTCTGGCGCCAGAAACACCCGGATATCGTGGTGGTCTCTCCCGATGTGGGGGGCGTGGTCAGAGCCCGGGCACTGGCAAAACGTCTGGATGACGCCGAGCTGGCGATCATCGACAAACGCCGGCCACAACCCAACGAGGCCAAGGTGATGAATATCATCGGCCATGTGGAGGGTCGCAGCTGCATTCTCATCGATGATCTGGTGGATACCGCGGGCACCCTCTGCCAGGCGGCCAACGCTCTGAAGGATCATGGTGCGGCTAAGGTGGTCGCCTACTGTACCCATCCGGTACTTTCCGGCCCTGCAGTCACCAACCTCAGTAACTCCAAGCTTGATGAATTGGTCGTCACCAATACAATTCCGTTATCGGAAGAGGCCAAACAGTGCGACGTGATCCGCCAGGTGTCGATTGCCGAACTGCTTGCCGAAACCATGCGCCGGATCTCCAACGAGGAATCGGTCAGTTCCCTGTTTATCGATTGAACGCCAGCCTTGTTGTAATTTAGCCGCAAAGGGCGCAAATCACCGCCAATACACGCAAATACTGATCCATCAGGGGCTCTGATTGCGGAGATTAGCGGTGAGTTGCGTCCATTTGCGGCTTGAGTCGCCGAGCAAACAGACCCGAAAGGCTGGAAATTCTGGCCAATCCTGATAGAATCGCGCGTCCGCTTGAATTCAGCGGTGGTGTCGCTTGGTCGCAAAGCGACATCCCTATTGACCTAAACAGATACGGAGATAACCATGTCTGCCAATTTTGAAGTTAACGCCGAAGTCCGGAGCGATACAGGGAAAGGTGCGAGCCGCCGCCTGCGCCGCGCCGGTATGGTTCCGGGTATCGTCTATGGTGCGCACCAGGATCCAACCCCGATCACTGTTTTGCACAACGAGATCGCTCACTCGCTTGAGAACGAAGGTTTCTATTCCAACCTGCTGGAACTGAAACTTGACGGTAAAAATCAGACCGTAGTGTTGAAGGATCTGCAGCGCCATCCGGCCAAGCCATTCATTCTCCACGTGGATTTTCAGCGTGTTCAGGCTGACGAGAAGATTCGTCTGCACGTTCCGCTGCACTTCATCAACGAGTCCACCTGCCCCGGCATCAAGTCCGGTGGACAGGCCAGCCACGTGATGACCGACATGGAGATCAGCTGTCTGCCTAAAGACCTGCCGGAATTCATCGAGATCGACCTGGGCAACCTTGAGCTGGGTGCGGTTCTGCATGCCTCTGAGGTAACCCTGCCCGAGGGTGTTGACCTGATTACCCACGAGGGTAATGAAGATCCGATCGTAGTGACCATTCACGCCACTCATAAGAGTGAAGAGGATGAGCCTACTGAATCTGATGAAAGTGGTGAAGAGAGCGCTGAATAAAACCGCTCCCGAGGGAGGCGAAAGCCTCCCTCTTCACTCACACCCCATCCCCCCCTACCCATGGCATCCCAACCCATCCGTCTGATTGCAGGTCTTGGAAACCCAGGCCCGGATTACGAACAAACCCGCCACAATGCCGGCTTCTGGCTGCTGGATAAGCTCGCCGAGCAACACCATCTCAGCTTTCGCACGGAATCCAAACACCACGGCCAGGTGTGCAAACTGAATCTGCAGGGCGAAGAAGTGCGGTTACTGAAGCCAACCACCTATATGAACCGAAGCGGGCAGGCGGTCGCCAGTCTGGCCAACTATTTTCGCATCGAACCCCAGGAGATCCTGGTGGTGCACGACGAACTGGACCTGGAACCGGGAGAGGCGCGACTGAAAACCGGCGGGGGTCATGCCGGACACAATGGCCTGAGAGACATCATGAGTGTCCTGGGCAAGCGGGACTTTCATCGCTTGCGCATCGGTATCGACCACCCGAACAACCGGGCTGCCGTGGTCAACTATGTGCTTGGCCGTCCCTCGAAAGAGCATAGAGCCTCCATCGATCAGGCTATCGACAAAGCCATCGACAGCCTGCCGACGATTGTAAAAGGTGACCTGCAATTGGCTATGAACAGACTGCACAGCAGCAGATAACCACGAGTCTACCTCGTTTTACAGACCTCCCACCGCTAAGCTGACAGAGGCAAACCGCCTCAACCTCTCCCCACCAGGCCGATGAAACACTTCTTCACTTCTGTAATATACTGAATAAATCATCTTAAATTCAGCAAGTTATACCAAGTGACACGGCATAGCCGAAATACCACCGGGCAAGCCCGCACTGGCTATATATTATGAAATGCTTATAATGACCGAATCGATTTCCTACTTTTAGAGTATGTTTTTCACATGGTACGACTAAGTAAGACATTTTGGCTGCTGATTTTCATCGCGACAGGAAGCCTGGCAGATGATTCCGCAAAGGAAGCGGTTGAGCTGCTGCAAAAGTCAGAAGCACTGATGCGTTCCAGCGGCACGGAGGCTGAGTACCGTATTGATATCCTGCGACCGGAGTGGCAGCGCACCATGACCTTTCGCAGTCACGACGACCGGGATAACAATCGCTTCCGCATGGAGATTCTTTCACCCAGGAAAACCAAGGGGACGGTGTTCCTCAAGGTGGACAATATCCTCTCCATGTATCTGCCGAAGCTGCGTCGCCAGATCAACATCTCGCCGGCCATGATGCAGGACCCGTGGATGGGATCGGACTTCAACAACCAGGACCTGCTTGAAACCGATGCCATGATCGAAGGCCATACTCATCGGATCGTCGATCGTCAGGGCGAGGGGGAGAGCGCAGTCTACACCATAGAATCTATCCCCGAGCCGGATACAACAGTGACCTGGAAAAAGCTGGTGCGCAAGATTCGTGGCGATGGAGTCCCCCTGGAGATGGCCTACCATTGCCGGAAAAAGGTGAGACGTCTGATGGTCTTCGACCAGATCGCGGAAATGGGTGGGCGAGTCATACCCACACGCTGGACCATGCAACCCGATGATGGGGAGGGCAAGAGTACCGTCATCACCCTTCAGTCGATCAAATTCAACGTAGCGCTTGAATCCGGGCTCTTCACGCCAATGCAGGCACAGTAAAGAGACTGACTGGGCAGCTGTGGTCGACAGCGAACAAAGAATAGGTTTTGGATGGCCGACACCACATCACAGCTCAATGTCCACCTTGCCAGGGTTGCACTACGTAATCTGCTTGGTCACCCAAGACGTACCCTGCTGACTTCCGGTGCCATTGCCGTCGGTCTCGCCTCATTGATCTTCCTGTGGGGATTCAATGAGGGGCTGCATCGCAATATGCTTGGTAACTTTCAGAACTCGATCATCGGCGCTTTGCAGATACACCGGCAGGGATTTTTTCAGCACCCGGATCTCGCCCTGGCCATCGCCAATCCGGAGACGATCAGTGAAACCCTTGAACAACATGGCGTAACAAGATACAGCCGACGTCTGGATACCTTTGGGCTGGCGGCATCGGACCATACCACCCAGGGGGTGATGCTGATCGGCATGGATCCACTGAACGAACCCAAAGTCACCGAGCTGGGCAGTAGAATCGGCATTGGACGCTTTTTGCAGCCGGATGACAGCTACACGCTGATACTGGGCGCCACCACGGCAAACAACCTCAAGGTCGAGCTAGGTGATGAGGTAATCATAATCGGCTATGACCGCTACGGCGCCATGATTGCAGAATCTTTTATCCTGGTAGGGATCATCACCAGTGGTGAGATGGGACTCGACAGCGGCATGGCGATCACCAGCCTGGCCACCCTGCAGGAGATGGTCGACCTGCCAGGGCAGATCACCACTTTCGTGATCAATGTGGATGAGCAAACACTGCCTGACCTGGTGGACAATCTGAACGACGAGCTGGCCGGTCAACCACTGGAAATCATGCCTTGGTACAGCATGTTTCCGGTCATGAAAGAGTGGGTCACCCTGCATAATGGTTTTCTCTATCTGTTTCTCGGCATCGTACTGTTCATCGTACTGGCGGGAGAGCTGAATACCCTGTTGCTCTCCATGCTGGAGCGAACCCGGGAGTTCGGCATCCTGATGGCGATCGGCACAACCCGGAGCCAGATCGCCTGGCTGATGGTGGTGGAAGCCGTAGCGATCGGCATGATCGGTATCCTGCTCGGCACGCTGCTCGGTTACCTGATCATTTTGCTGACCGGCATGATCGGCATCGACCTGTCCATACTATTGGGATCAACCTCCAGGTTTTATGTCGACCCACTAATCTATCCCCAACTGAAACTGGACCACCTTGGTGTTACCGTCAGTGCCATTTTAATGGCTTCAATCCTCTCTGGAATCTATCCAGCCTGGCGCGCCAGTCTGCTGCAACCGGTGGAGGCGATCCGTAATGGTTAGCCGACTGGGCATACTCACCTATGTGGCACTGGCCGTACGCAATCTGATCCGTAACCGCCGCCGTACCACCATCACCCTGCTGACCATGATGTTCGGTATCGCTACTCTGACCCTGCTCAGCGCCCTCAACGATGGTTGGTTGAGTCAGATGAAAACCAATTTCATCCTCAGCTTCACCGGACATCTGCAGATCCACGCCAAGGGATTCGAAGCTTCACAGAACCTGCGCGACAACATCGCCGACCCTGAAGACATATCCCGTTTCATGGATACCTATCCGGAGATCATCGGCTGGACACAGCGCATCCGCACCTCAGGGCTCGCCTCCGTCAGCGGCAGCAGCACCGGCGTGCAAATTATGGCCACCGATCCGGAACAGGAGACCTGGGTGACCTCCATGGACCAGAACGTCAAATCCGGCGAGTGGCTGCGTCCCGGTATGAACAAGGATCTTTTACTGGGAAAGACGGTAGCGCAGAACCTAGGTGCAAAATTAGCTGACCGGGTGATCCTGATGACCCAGCGCCCCAGTGGGGAGATGGTCTCGGAGGTCTACTATCTGAGAGGCATTATCGAGACTGGCGCCCCGCAGATCGATCGCACCCTGGCGCTGATCCCGCTGGAGAGCGCCCAGCAGTGGCTGCAGATGCAGCAGGCGGTGACCGATATCGTGATCCGCGCCGATCATCATGACCAGACCGATACGCTCTACCGGTTGTTTGTTCAGCAGCTCTCCGAACAAGTCTATGAGATCATGCCCTGGCAAGAGCTCGATCCGATGGTCAGGCAGTGGCTTGAATTCAGTGATGCCTATGGTTTGATCATTCTGTTTGTGGTGATCCTGCTGGTACTCACGGAGATCCTCAACACCATGCTGATCTCTCTGCATGAGCGCCAAAAGGAGCTGGGGGTGATGATTGCCATCGGCACCCAACCCCATCGCATCTTTTTGATGTTGCTGTTTGAAGCGGTACTGCTGATCTTTATCGGGGCCGTACTGGGTTATCTCAGTGCATCACTGATTGTCATGCTGCTTGCGGAAGGTGGCATCGATCTGACCGATTATGCCAACGCCTTTGAGTTTTTCTATATGGATCCGGTGATCCATCCCCAGCTGACCCGGGACTCCGCGGTCAAAATTCTGCTGGCCACCCTGGTGGCCGCCCTGCTTGCAGGACTCTACCCGGCATGGAAAGCCACCCGCCTCTCAGTTAGCCAGGCACTTCGAATTCAATAGGTGGCCCATGCCGGACGACAACCAATCAACCATCATCCAAACCCGAGACCTGCATAAGTGCTACTGGGTCGGCACCATGCCCTACCCGGCACTGCATGGTATCGATCTGCAGATTCACAGCGGTGAATTCGCCGTGCTAGCCGGACGCTCAGGCTCAGGCAAGAGCACCTTGCTGAATATTGTTGGCGGCCTGGAGTCGGCCGACCGGGGTCAGGTCCGAGTGCTGGGTGAAGACATCCTGAAGATGGGAAACAGCCAACGCAGCAAGTTTCGTCTGGCCAATATCGGCTTTGTCTTCCAGGCCTACAATCTGATTCGCGTACTCAGCGCCCGGGAAAATGTCGCCTATGTATGCCAGCTGCAGGGAAAGAGCAAGCAGCAGAGCCTGGAGATCGCCAACCACTGGCTGCATGAAGTTGAGATTGGCCATCTGGGTTATCGTCGCCCCGACCAGCTATCCGGCGGCCAGCAACAGCGGGTTGCAGTGGCCAGGGCCTTGGCCACTGAACCGAAAATCATCCTCGCGGATGAGCCAACGGCCAACCTCGACAGCACCACCGGCAGACATCTGATTGAACTGATGCAGCGACTGAATCAAAGCCTGGAGACCACATTTCTGATCTCCTCTCACGATCCGGATGTCAAGCAGGCCGCCAGTCGACTGATCAAATTGAGCGACGGCCAGATCGTCAACAGCTGGGATGAACAGCCACAGCCGCCGCGATCACTCGATGTAACCTGTCCACTTCGCAACCGACCCTTTGCAGAACGGCTGCGTCACTTCTTCAAACCTCGCCGTAAACCCAGACAGCAGAAAAAGCAGCAGTCTTCGAGACACAGCTGAATACCCCTTCGATCAATTACCCTACCCAGTTTCAAAAGGCGTTTCATCAGGATAGCGCCACTCAACACACTGACCCATCTCTCAGGTATCACACTTACACAAGTGTCTAATCCAGCAGCGCCGGTTGTGTTTCCTCGGAGAAAAAAAAACCGGCATAAATGCCGGCTTGAGATCGTACTGAGCCGAAGCCCAGTTAACTTTTTTAGTTTTTATTGATATTCACCAAAAACGAATCTCGGTTTCAACCAGGCCACCAGCATCGGCAGAATGGTCAAGGCGGTCACCACATC
>JAKSBX010000185.1 GCA_022360905.1 Chromatiales bacterium | reverse complement strand
TGAGGCAATCAAAGGCTTCGACAGGGACATCGCCTCAATCAATACACGTCCGAAGGGCTCGGGATCAATCGAGGTATGCAGCATGATATCCAGAACATTGAGATAATCAGGCACATTGCTCACATGTCCGGTAAAGATAATATTCGACTCCAGCCCCAGCTCCGTGATGAGTGATTTCAGCCTCTCTTGGTAATACGTATCCTCTTTTGAGGTATCCCCGATCAACAGACAAACCGTGTTCGGGAAAACATCGACCACCTTGCCCATCGCCCTGACAGCAACCTCCTGCCCTTTCCACTCCTTGATATTGCCGATCACACCGATCACATTGAAGTCGCTACCGATATTCAGCTGCTGCAAGATATCCTGATCCGATACCTTCAGTCTGACATCGTCCGGATCGATACCGTTATGTATGGTGACAATCTTTTCAGCGGCGATACCATTGCTGGTAAGCCTGTCGGTTACCGAATTGGAAATACTGATGATCGATTTCAGGCTCTTTGCGAGAAACTTTGATATTGCCGGATAGTGCTCATTGATGCCACGTTCGTGGGTTATACAGGGAACCCTTGCCATGGAAGCTGCCACGATCCAATTGTTGTTGCGGATGATGGAGTTGTTCAGATGCAACAGGTCGACCGAATTCTCCTGCAGCAGTTTTTTATATTTGTTGCCGTACACAAACAGATAGCCGAACATATTAGCCAGTTTCTGTACGATCTTGATAATCGGGTTCAAGAGGGGAATTTTACCATTGGATTGAAACAGAATCGGATCGAACGAGGGCACAACCAGGGTTCTCACGCCTGCCTTGTTGTACTCGGGGATCAAGGCATTGTCTCTATGAAATACAACAACTGGTGTGTATTTGGTTTTATCCAACCCCCGGGTCAGATAGAGCAAACTGTAATATGATCCACCGATTGTGCCATCGATATTACCTTCACAAAACATTATGGTCTTTTTATTCTGCATCACTGCTATCCCGTTAACTCAAAATTAGCCAAGGAGATTCATAAAAACCCCTCTCCCCCGACCCCTCTCCCGCAAGGGGAGAGGGGAGCTACTCTCTCCATCTATTTGGCACGCTGATGATTGGTATTTTTTTCTAACCTTCATCTCCTCACACTTCGGCCCGGCGCTTACCGCCACAGCCTAATCCTGTTTTCGCTTGCGTAGAATAAAGACGGTTAACGCAAATGCCCCGAACAACGCATAGTAGATGGCCTCATTCCGATCAACACCGAAAAATAGGGCGCCATAGCCACCAATCGCAGCGCCGATACCGCCGAAAGCCAATCCGCGCATGACCCGGCAGAGGGTACAGTTGTTGAAGTTCTGCTCCCCGCTCATGAATCGATCAACCTTTTGACACACTCAAAATAGGCCTGCTCGTCCGGCATCCTGTTCTCCACCTGGGCTTCCCACAGAATACGCCCCAGGCACTCCATCAATTGGTGTTCGGCTTCATGGGCATCCCCTTTGCGCTGGCAAAACCGTTGATAGAGACCACTGATGCCGGGAGGCCGATCCGTGGAGACCTGTTCGATCAAGCTCAGATGCATGGCCATATGCAAAAAGGGATTGGTCTCACCACCCTCCGGCAGATAGTCCCGATCGATACCCTGCTCCCGATCGTTCAGCAGTCTATGGTACTCCGGATGTTGCTGTATTACCGTAGCGACCATCTCTTCCAGAGGTTGCAGGGGCTCCCCTGAAGAGTGCTTTCGCCAGGCCTCGAAAAAGACCTGACGCAGCTGGTTGCGATCGTTACTAAACATCAGATTTCTAGGGCTGAGTGGCTTTCTGGGCAAACTTCTGCAAGGCACCGGTCACTTTCTTTCTCACCTTTTCCCGGTCGTTGATCGCGAACCGGTCAAACAGCCTGTCAGGATTATTGTAGCCAAGCCATACCTTAGCCTGGTCGTCCTCCCAGACCAGTGCTTTCATCGGCAGATCGATGCCAGCCCGCTGATCACTGGTCATCAGCGCCATACCCACTTTCGGGCTGCCGAAGATAATCAACAGGGTGGGACGCAGAGATTGACCAACCTTTTTTGCCCCCGCACTGTGATCGATTTTACTGAACACCTTCAGCTCAGCCCCTTCCACCGCGGCCACAAACCGATTCACCGTATCCTCGAAACTGAACTGACTGGGCAGAGTCACCAAACCACCATCCGCCCGGGCCAGGCCAATACTGAAAAACAGACTTACCAGCAGGATCGTTATCGTTCTCATCTTAGGCTCCTTTGTTGGTTGACTAACCAAGCTCTATTCCGTCTTCTCTTTATATTCACACAGATCTTCAATCACACAGCTTCCGCACCTGGGTTTGCGCGCCACACAGGTATAGCGTCCGTGTAGAATCAGCCAGTGGTGCGCATCCTGTAAAAAAACCTCCGGGGTGAAGCGTAGCAGCTTCTTCTCTACCTCCAGCGGCGTCTTGCCCGGTGCGATCCGGGTTCGATTCGAAACCCTGAAAATATGGGTATCCACCGCCATGGTCGGATGGCCGAAAGCCGTATTCAGCACCACATTGGCGGTTTTCCGCCCCACACCGGGCAGGGCTTCGAGCGCCTTACGCTGCTGCGGAACTTCGCCCCCATGGGTCTCCATCAGAATACGACAGGTCTCGATAATATTCTTCGCTTTGTTGTTGAACAGACCTATAGTCTTTATATACCGCTTCAGCCCTTCGAGCCCCAGCTCATGGATCTTCTGTGGTGTATTGGCCACGGCAAACAGCTTCTCCGTCGCCTTGTTCACCCCCTTGTCGGTGGCTTGCGCCGAGAGGATGACAGCCACTAGGAGTTCGAAAGGGGTTTGGTAATTGAGTTCCGTGGTGGGATGAGGATTGGCCGCTTGAAGTCGCTCAAAGATGGCCTGGCGTTTTTCTTTATTCATGAAGCAGATTGGACGGCTGGTGGACCCGCGCCATTCTAGATCAAAACGGAACCATTATTAACCCGGCGACTGAATCGATTACGTCTGGGCAGGCTTGAAGCCTAACCTTTAAGCGAGGCTCTTTACCAATAGGGAAACTCAGACACCCCGAAATTTCACGGCGTGTCAACAGGATTCCAACCCTACCGAAAGCCTCGATAACCGAAACTATGAAACCCTATAAACTATATTTATACATAGATAGCGATTTTATTTTCGCTTTCCTATACTGGTAAACCTGTTTCATAAGCCTATCCAGATCCACCCATTGTCTGAATAGCTATACGGCCAAAAGCCGGAACAGTTAACTCCTCGTAAACAAACGAAAAATAGTGATGGACAATCACCATGACCAGAAAACACGATGGCGCTTCACGCACAGGCAATAAACAACTTTTAACTTGGGTTGATGAGATCGCTCAACTCTGTAATCCGGATCGGATCTACTGGTGTGACGGCTCACAGGAAGAGTACGACCGATTGTGCGATGAGATGGTGAAAGGCGGCACTTTTATCCGCCTCAACCCTGAGAAGCGACCCAACAGTTATCTGGCCCGCTCCCATCCAAGCGATGTGGCTCGTGTTGAGGAGCGCACCTATATCTGCTCGGAAAACGAAGAGGATGCGGGTCCGACCAATAACTGGATGGATCCGAAAAAGATGAAATCCATCCTCAAGGGATTGTTCAAAAACTGCATGCGGGGCAGGACCCTGTATGTAATCCCATTCAGCATGGGACCACTCGGCTCCCATATCGCCCACATCGGTGTGGAAATCTCCGACTCTCCCTATGTGGCCGTAAATCAGCGCATCATGACCCGGATGGGACAACCGGTGCTCGATGTACTCGGTGACGACGGTGCGTTCGTACCCTGCGTACACTCGGTTGGCGCCCCCCTGGCACCGGGTGAGGCGGATGTCCCCTGGCCCTGCGCCGGGAATATCGAGGACAAATATATTACCCATTTCCCTGAATCACGGGAGATCTGGTCCTTCGGCAGCGGCTATGGTGGCAATGCCCTGCTGGGCAAGAAGTGTTTTGCACTGCGTATCGCCTCGGTGATGGGCCGGGACGAGGGCTGGCTTGCCGAGCATATGCTGATCATGGGGGTCGAAACTCCCGAGAAGAAGAAGCACTATGTGGCTGCGGCCTTCCCCAGTGCCTGCGGCAAAACCAATTTCGCCATGCTCAAGTCGCCGAAAGGCTTCGAGGATTGGAAGGTCACGACCATCGGTGACGACATCGCCTGGATAAAACCCAACCCTGAAGATGGTAAGTTTTACGCCATCAATCCTGAATATGGTCTGTTCGGTGTCGCCCCCGGCACCAATGAGTCATCCAATCCCAACGCCCTCGCCGCGTTGCAGGAAAACTGCATCTTCACCAACTGCGCCCTGACTGATGATGGGGACATCTGGTGGGAGGGATTAACCGAGGATCCCCCGGAACACATGATCGACTGGCGTGGTGAGGATTGGGTGATTGGCTGTGGTCGCCCGGCGGCCCACCCGAACGCACGCTTTACCGCACCAGCCTCAGCCTGTCCTTCGATCGATCCCGAATGGGAGAACCCGGATGGCGTACCGATCACCGCGTTTCTGTTTGGCGGGCGAGTCAGCCACAACTTTCCGTTGGTGTTCCAGAGCTACAACTGGGAGCATGGAGTCTATATGGCGGCCACCATGGGCTCAGAGGCGACGGCCGCCTCCATCAATCAGGCCTCCATGCGGCGCGATCCCATGGCAATGTTGCCGTTCTGCGGTTACAACATGGCGGAGTACCTGAAGCACTGGCTGCGCATTGGTCGCAAAAATGTTGCCACACCGCCAGCGATCTTCCGCGTGAACTGGTTTCGCAAGGATGAGCACGGTCGTTTCATCTGGCCGGGGTTCAGTGAAAACATGCGTGTACTGAAGTGGGTAGTGGATCGTTGCAACGGCAGCGGTCATGCGGTGGAGAGTCCCTTGGGCTGGGTCCCCTCCCATGCCGCGATCAACTGGGAGGGTCTCGATTTCAACAAGGACGATTTTTTTGAAATCATGAATATCGACCGGGAGATTGCGCGCCACGAAACCGTTGATCAGGAAGAGCTGTTCACCCGTTTTGGCGATCACCTGCCGAGAGAGATGGAGCTAGAGCGGGAGCTGCAACTGGCACGCTTGTACCACTCCCCGAAATATTGGGACCTCTCCGCTAGCTGCGATTGAACCGATAAGCATCGCTCAGGGATGCATGAGGCTTACTCACAGTCACCGGCACCACGCCATTTGTGATGCGGTAGGCTACGATCGCGAGAATAGCCGCTAATGGTACTGACTTAACCAGTATTTGGTGGGGCAGGGCCCCACCCTACACTCTGAATTCAACCGTAGGGTGGGGCCCTGCCCCACCAAAACTCTTTGATATATTAGATACGATGCGCGTCTTGGCACATAAGTAACTGCCATTCGACCCAGCCGCCTCTTTTGTATCATTATGGAGGGGTTGCGCCTGAAAAAGTGTCACGAACCGTTGCTCGTCGCTCATTTGGAACAACCAAACTACGCTCCTCGCGCCCGTAGGAAGTGCCCTTGGGGTGCGCCTTGATTGGCGCTTTTTCAGGTGCAACAGGGCGCATTGGATTAGTGTTACCAGACCCTAGGGCAAAGGTGATTTGCGGCATTTTGCGGTGATTGGCATTTATTGGCGGTTAACCTGCTGATAGGCTGTAGGGATGCAAGAGGTTCCGAACAACGCATTCAGTATCCGCCGACTCAACCCGTTTAACGGTTTACTGCAGGTCTTCCAGCTTGATGCCGCTCGTGCGCTCAGCGCCAACGGCCAGGTTTGGGAAATCCAGGTACTCAGCAACTCCCCCCAGGGACTCTGGGCCAACACCCCGATGGGTGCCCAGCAATATTTCACCTTTGGGCGCTGGTCCGAAATCAGCGGACTGAAACAAGTGCCCGTCAATCCCCTGTTCGACATCCGAACCATGATCGCCGCTAGCGACAGGCTCATCGAAAGTCTGCAGCCCGCACTCAGCCAACTGCCATTCCCGATGACGGATCGTTATGAACATTGGCTGTTGGATGAAAGCGAGCAGCAACCACTGGCACTGCTGCAGAGCTGCCGCACAGAAAATGAAATAGCACTGATCGACAAGCCAGCCGAATGGATCGCGGCCGATCCAGAGGATCTCAGTTTCATCTCATCTCATTTGAATCAACGGGGCCTGCCCAACCATGACGGTAACAACCCCAGGGTACACGCCTCGATTCTAGAGGCCGAGGTTCGTCACAGAGCCGGCCCCCAATCCTGCACAGCCTGGTTCTATCGGAATGGAGAGAACGAGATGATGCCGTATGACGAGACCCAACCACGGGATCTCGAATTTCCCACTCTTCTGCTAGCCAAATCGGGCTATGATGCGGAAAACACCCCATTGATCGAAGATTACCTCGCCTGGAAGGCGCCACAGCTTCTGATGCTTCCATATATAAGTGGCGACAGTCGCGAAAGACTGGAACAATTGGCAGCGAAACAACCGGAACTGATGGACCGCTTCTGGCCCCTCTATCCGGAAATACACAATAAAGACCTGTTGAAACGGGCACGGGTTGAAGCAAGAATCCGCTCAGCCAACCGGAACTGATCCCGAACACATGAAATATCTGAATCAAAAACAACAACTCACGATGCCGGATGGTGGCCTGGCGATTCTGCTGGTCAACTTGGGCACACCGGACGCCCCGACTACCGGGGCGGTGCGACGCTATCTGGCGGAATTCCTCAGCGACCCGAGAATCGTCTCGATCCCGAAGTTGATTTGGCAGATCATTCTGCACGGCATCATCCTACGGGTCAGACCCAAGCGCTCCGCCAAGGCCTATGCCTCGATCTGGACCGACGAAGGATCGCCGCTGCTGGTGATTTCAAAACAGCAACGGGACGCGATCGAGAAAGCGATCGAGTCAAGATTCACAGGCCAGGTGAGTGTCGCTTTGGCGATGCGCTATGGCAACCCATCAATAGCCGACACTCTGAAACAGTTGCGTGAGAGGAATATTCAGCGACTGCTGGTACTACCCCTCTATCCTCAATACTCGGCCACCACCACCGCCTCGATCTTCGATGCGGTCAGCGCCGAACTGCAACAGTGGCGCTGGATACCCGAGGTCAGATTCATCCAACGCTACCATCACGAGTCGGACTATATCGATGCCCTGAGCCGTCAAATCGCCGACTACCGAGCAACCCATGGAGACGCAGAGAAACTGTTGTTCTCTTTCCATGGCATCCCCAAAGACTACTATGACGCGGGGGATCCCTATCCGGATCAGTGCCGCGCCACGGCTCAAGCGGTGGTCGACAGACTGGGGCTGAACGATGACCAATGGCTGCTCGCCTTCCAATCCCGCTTCGGCGCCCAGGAGTGGGTCAAACCCTACACCGATGAGACCCTAAAACAGTGGGCGGCCGAGGGCATCAAAAGTGTCCAGGTGGTCTGCCCGGCATTTGCCACCGACTGCCTGGAGACCCTGGAGGAGATCGGGGTGGAGAACAGGGACTATTTTCTCCAGGCCGGAGGCTCGGAATACAGCTATATCCCGGCGCTGAATGATGAACCGAAACATATCGAAATGTTTGCCAATCTGATCCATCGGCATGCATTGGGCTGGCCGGAGGCCAAACCACTGCCACAACCTGAACCGTGACAGACTGAATGTTCGCCGCTATAGAGACAAACCATTGAAACTATCTGTCGGCGGTGATCTCAAAACAATCGACAGCGGCCCACACGCCCGATCCAGCGTCTCGGATTGAGACCGGTCGAACGAGCGACTGCAACCAAAGACTGACAATTTAGGACCTTTAATCATCATGAGTTCTACTCCTCACCCTGTGGATATCAAAGTCCACCAACAGAGCCGCTTTCTCGATATCGCCTTCGATGACGGCGCCCATTTTGCCCTGCCCTGTGAATACCTGCGGGTCTATTCACCTTCGGCGGAGACCCGGGGCCATAGCCCGGCCACGGCAAAACTGGAGAAAGGTAAAGAGCTGGTCACCATCACCCAGATCGAACCGATCGGCCAATATGCGGTGAAGATCCACTTCGATGACGGCCACAACTCAGGGCTCTACGACTGGCAGTATCTCTACAACCTGGGCAAGCATCAGGATGAACTCTGGCAAGCCTACCTGGAGAAACTCGAAGCGGTTGGCTATCAGCGCCAAGAACCGGAACTGATTCCCCGTGACGGAGGCGCCTGAGTATCGAGATGCCAGCCGACAACCCAGCCTTCAGCCTCGACCCAAGACTGGCCAAAGATTGTCATCTGCTTGCGGAGCTGGAGTTGAGTCAGCTGCTGCTGATGAACAATGCCCTGCTGCCCTGGTACATTCTGGTCCCCAGGGTCGATTGTGATGAGTTGCACCAACTCACGACTGAGCAGCAGAAGCTGCTGTTCCAGGAGATCAACCGGATCTCCCTTTTCATCAAAGCCGACCACAGCATCGATAAACTCAATACCGCTGCAATCGGCAATATCGTACGTCAGATGCATATCCATATCATTGGGCGTAAAACCAGCGATCCCTGGTGGCCTGGCACGGTCTGGGGTACTACGCAACGGCGGGCATACAACCAAACTGAACTGAATGAGATCAAACGCAAGCTGAGCCTGGAACTACCCAAGACGATAGACATCGCACAGCCTACCGCCAAGGCTTGATCAAACCGGCCTTATCTTCAACCGCAACAGCGGATAGTTGCCTGCATTTCCACATAGTGACAACAGTTTTCAGATCCACGAAAAGAAATACCATGATCAAATTAAATAAAACAACAAGGCTGCAATAGATCGGTTAAGGCTATAAAAAACACCAAACCCCGAAGTAGCACAAACACTGAAAGAATAGCTCCCCTCACGGCACTACTGTCCGGAATAAATACGTTTCATCTAGCTGAAAGCTATCCTGAATGGTGCTTACCCAAAGCCTATTTGGTGGGGCATGGCCCCACCCTACCATCGATTTCAGGGTGTAGGGTGGGGCCATGCCCCACCAAATACGCATTGATTAAACACAGACGCACTGATTGTTTCCGGACAGCAATACCCCTTGCGGGTAAGGGGCCGGAGGAGAGGAGGAAAGGCGGCCGAGACAACAATCACTACAACAAATTTACCCGCCAACAACCCACCCATCGTGCAAACAGAAAACACCACTAGATCCCCCCCTTCGGACAAACAACAAAATCCATAGGATTCATGATCTAGCTCAACCAAGCCATGACAATATTTGTCCACATAGAACGGTCAAATTGACTACACTATCTATGTGCTTCGGAGACACCCTTAAGGTCGCCAGCACACAACCTCTGAAAACAATTTTGCTGTCAAAACAAACCACGGGGGCATAGGGGTTAATGGAAGAGTCACTGCAGCGCTTACTCGAAGCCGAAAACAGGGCACAACAGATCCACAACAAGGCCGAAGAGCAGCGGGAGCGCATCATTCAGGAGGCGTTGCAGGAAGCCAAGACCAAAGAGCAACATTTCGAAGCCCGCATCCCGGAGCTTCACAACAGTTTCATGGAAAAGGCGGAGAGTCGCGCCGAACAGACCATTGCCGAACTGAAAAAACGTTTTGATGAACGCCACGCCCAACTGCGTGAATACGCCGAGGCGCGGGAAGAGGATGCCCTGAACGCCGCCTTTGCCGTACTGATCGATGCCAATGCCGACGAGGATTAAGCCTAACCGATGAATTCACAACGGGATCAGGCCTACCTCAAGACCCGGGTCGGAATCTTTGCCTCCAGACTGCTCTCCGATGAGGATATCCGCATATTGAAGCAGATGTCCCTGCATCAACTCGGGGAGCGTTTCGATCTGCTGCCGATCTTCGAACAGGAGATCGAAACCCGCCAGAAGAGCGGCCTGGTTGAGCACCAGCTGCTGCAGCAGATGATGAATGAACTGAAAGTTCTGCTGCGGCCTTTGAGCGGTCGCTCACGGGGACTGATACTCTACTGGCCACGCAAGTATGAGCTCTACAATCTGAAGACCCTGATCCAGGGCAAGTGGAACAATCTGGGGATACAGGAGATCCGCCACAATCTCTACGCCCTGCCGGAGAACATTCGACTGCCCCACGAAGCGCTGCTGCAGGCGGAAAACGTCCAGGAGATGCTGCGCCAGCTCGAACGGGGCCCCTACTCCCAGATCGCCCATCAGGCTCGCAACATCTACGAAGAGCAGCACGAGAACTTCTCCCTCGGCGCCGCCATCGACCGGCTCTACTACACCGGCATGCTGGCCCAGGCCAACATCACCGACTGCAGCGACAAGCGAGGCCTGAAAAAGGCCATCGGCTGCATGGTGGACCGGCAGAATGTTCTCTGGTTGATGCGCTACCGCCTGGTCTACCAGTTCGCACCCAGTGAGGTCTACTACCTGTTGATTCCTTACGGCGGACAGATACAACGGGATAAACTGATGGAGCTGGCCAATGTGGAGGGACTGGATACCATCGTCGAGCAACTGCCGGAACCCTTTCACAGCTTGCTGGCCGGCAGTGCCCATATCACCGACGCCAGACAGAGGCTCGATTTCTGGGTCTCCGACGAGTTACGTAAGCTGATGCTGGGCAGTCGGGACGGAGTGGTCGCTGCACTCTGCTATCTGATCAGCCGAGACACGGACATCTGGCGTCTCTATGCCATTATCCAGGGCAAGCTGCTGGGCATATCTGCCGAGCTGCTGGATGAAGCCGTTTCAGGAATTGGCGGCCCGGCATCCCCAGAGGAGGCGGCATGATCATCTGGCAGGTTATCCGCCACAACCAGCTTCAAGCCAACCGAGGGATTGCTGATGTTTAGCCCCCTGCCAATGAAACAGATCAGCATCAAGGTACTCAGCGAAGATCTGCCCGGCGCGTCGGTGATCCTGGCCGGCCTCAACAGCTTCAGTCCCGACAACCGCCCCTATGCGGAGAACGCCCTGACTGAAATTCCAGGACAGCACTTTCGTGAACAATACAACCAGGCGAAGAGCCGCCTGGACAAGATCAGTGCCCTGGTGAGCTACACCCCCGCCCCCTTCGAAGGCGAAGTGACGACCATTACCGAATCGGAGCTGGAGGCGGCCAACCAGTGGCTGGGCGAGGCCTGGGAGACCTGCTCCGAATTCGAAGAGCGGCAGCGTCGCCTCACCGAAGAGTCGCGCAACATCAGTCAGCTCGAGACCAGCCTGGCGAATTTCAGCAACCTGGACGTGGATCTGGGTCAACTGCAGCAGGATCAACCCTTCCTGGAAACCAGTATCGGCATGGTAGCCAGCAACCGGGTAGAACAACTCAAGGATGCCCTCGGCCTCGACGGCTATCTGTTGTTCCCCTTTCTGCAGAGCGGGAAAGAGAGCCATGTGCTGATCATCGGTGCCAAGCGGACGGAGCATTCGAAGCTCAAATCGGTCCTCGACACCGCCGGCTTCCGTCCACTGGACATCCCCCCCGAGCTGCATACCGAGCCGGAGACCGCCAAGAGTCGTCTGGCCGAACGCCACGCAGCGGTCGACGAAAACTCACAGCAGCTCAACCTGGAGATCGTCGCCTGGCGGGCCAACGCGGTGGAAGATATGGACAAGGCTGCCCAGACCCTACATCTGGCTGCCCCCTACGTGGCACTTGGAGAAGCGGCACGCAAGAGCGGCAAGCTGGCACGCCTGCAGGGCTGGGTACCAGCCGAGGATATGGCCCAGGTGGAACGAACCCTGCAGCAGAAACTGCCCAACGCCTTCGTCCTGGAGAGCCGCGATCCGCTGCCCGAGGAGCGTGCCATCGTGCCCTCGGTGATGCGCCACAGCCGGTTGCTCAAACCCTTCTCATCCCTGGTGATGCAGTATGGTGTACCCCGTTACGGGGAGGTCAATCCAACCCATCTGTTCGCCCTCACCTATGTCCTGATGTTCGGCATGATGTTCGGTGACGTGGGGCATGGTGCGGTGATCCTCGGCGCAGCGCTGATCTGGCGTCGCAAGCTGCGCAGCTTCACGCCGTTCGGGGTGGCCGCCGGGATCTCATCGATGGTGTTCGGGGTGCTCTATGGCAGTATCTTCGGTTTCGAGCATCTGTTCCATGCCTGGTGGATCGCCCCCCTTAGCGACCCCCTCTACATGCTCACCGTGGCCTTGCTGTGGGGGATAGGCTTCATCGTCATCTCCTCCCTGCTGAACATCGTCAACCACCTGGTACAGGGTGATCAACTGGGTGCGCTGTTCGGCGACAACGGCCTGCTCTCGCTGCTGCTCTACACCGGCATGCTGGGCAGCGGCTACAGTCTCTACGCAGAGGGGTCGGTGGGCGGTTTCTGGGCCACCTTGGCAATCCTCACCCTCGTCGGCATCTTTGCCCACAAGCTGATCGAACAGGAGGCCTCCATCGGCGAGCGCATTCTGGTCGCCTTCATCGAGACCTTCGAGACCATCACCGGCTACGCGTCCAACACGCTCTCTTTCCTGCGTGTCGCGGCGTTCAGCCTGAACCATGTGGCATTGGCGATTGCGGTGTTCACCCTGGCCGGCATGATGGGTGACACCGGCCACTGGATCACGGTGATATTGGGCAACGTATTCATTCTGGTACTGGAGGGGCTGATCGTCGCCATCCAGGTCCTGCGTTTGGAATTTTACGAGGGCTTCTCCCGTTTCTATGCGGGCGACGGCAAGGCCTTCAAACCCCTGACACTCTCCTGAAACCGTGACTTCGGGAGGGCATTGATGATTGAACTGAAAAACAGCAAGAGGAGCACACTATGTACTGGCTTATCGCGGTAATGACACTCGGCATCGTTGGCCTGATCGCCACCGGCATCGTCATGGAGATGCAGCCGGCGAAAGTTACCAAACCCTGGTTCAAGCCCACCATCGCCATGAACCTGGTGATCTTTGTGTGTACCCAGGCGGCACTGATTTTCATCGGTGCCCAGGATGTCATGGCCGCCGTGGAACCGGCGGTGGAAGCCAGTGGGGAGATCTCCATCGGCCTCGGACTGGGGATCATCGGTGTGGGTATCCCCACCGCCCTGAGTACCATCGGCGCGGGTATCGCGGTGGGACCGATCGGCGCCGCCTCACTGGCGGTACTGGCGGAAAAACCGGAGATCTTCGGCAGAACCCTGATCTATCTGGGACTGGCTGAAGGTATCGCCATCTACGGCCTGGTCATGAGTATCCTGCTGCTCGACAAGATCTGAAACCATGTCAGAGTCCAGCAGCCACAACGTCCGCAACATCTTTGTCGGCAGCCACACCCTAGGCGACGGCTTTCGTCTGATCGGTTTCGAGACCCTGACCGAACCGGATGCTGCAACACTGGATGAGCTCCTCTCCGGTCTGTTGCAGCAGAAGCAGCGGGCGTTGCTGATCATCGAGCAGTCGGTCAACCGGTTGGATTCGAAACTGCTGCAGCAGATCCGCAACGAAGGGGGACGTATCGTACTCTCGGAAGTGCCCTCTCTGCATGACTCGGACAACTTTCAGTCCGAGCTGGACGAAACCTTGAAACAACTCACCGGCGGTTAACCAGGAGATCACGAGTGAACCAGGTCGAAGCCCTTGAAAAAGCAATCCTCGATCGCGCCGAACAGATGGCCAACGAGTGCCAAAGCCGCGCCGACGCGGGACGCAAAAACATCCTCAGGGAGGCCAGCGACAGACTCCATCTACGGGAAGAGAAGGAGACCCTGCTGGCCAAATCCCAGGCCGACCGGGCCTATCTGCGCAAGGTCCAGGCGGATGAACTGAAGCTGCACAGCAAGATGGATCACATGCGCTGGAATCTGGTGCAGGTGGTGGTGGATCAGCTGAAACAGCGGATGGCCGATTTCTGTAAAGAGGAGAGCCAATATTTCGAACTGCTGCAGGCGCTGCTGAAGCAGGCTGCGGCACAGATCGACGCCGAACAACTGCAGGTCAAGGTCAACCCGGAGGATCTGCGCCGGCTCAAACCCGAATGGGAAAAAATGACCGGCAACCTGGTAGCCGGCAAACAGTTTCAATTGCTGGAGGAGACGCTCAACACCGTTGGCGGATGCCTGGTAACCACCGCGGATCAGCGGGTGCAGATCGACCACACCTTCGAGGGTCGACTCACCCGCCTGGAGCGTAAGGTGCACCAGGCGCTGGTCGAACGGCTGCTGCCCCCAGTCGGTGACGGACAGGCACTCTAATCATGAACACGACATCCAATAAAAAAGGCACAATCAAAGATATCAACGGCCCGATTGTCACCATTGAGCTGCCCGGTGTGCAGAACGGTGAACAGGTCCGCATCGGCAGTCTCGGACTCTATGGCGAGGTGATCTCGCTGGAGGGAAACGAAGCCCTGGCACAGATCTACGAATCGACTGAGATGGTACGCCCCGGAGAGCCGGTGGAAGGGCTTGGGCATCCCCTCTCCGTGGAGCTGGGCCCAGGCCTGATCGGCGGCATCTTCGACGGTGTGCAGCGCCCGCTGGAGGCGATGTTTCTCAAGGCCGGCGATCAGATCCCCAGAGGGCTCAGCCCGCTGCCCCTGGATCGGGACAAGGTCTGGCACTTCGTACCGTCGGAAAACCTGGAACCGAACATGCCGGTTATCAACGGCGCGGTACTCGGCAAGGTGCAGGAGACCGAGACAGTCGAACACCGGATCCTGGTCCCGCCCAACATCTCCGGGGAGCTGATCGAACTCGCTCCGGAGGGGGACTACCACCTGGAAGAGAGTATCGGCCAGGTACGGGACCAGCATGGCGAGATACACCATCTGAAACTCTACCACCGCTGGCCGGTAAGGCGGCCCCGCCCCTACCAGAGTCGGGACAACGGTATCGAACCCCTGATCACCGGACAGCGTATTCTCGACACCTTCTTTCCCCTGCTGAAGGGCAGCAAGTGTGCCGTACCGGGCCCATTCGGCGCCGGCAAGACCGTGGTACAGCACCAGGTCGCCCGCTGGGCCAATGCGGACATCGTCATCTATGTGGGCTGCGGTGAGCGCGGTAACGAGCTGGTGGATGTACTCGACAGCTTTCCGAAACTGAAAGACCCCTACACCGGCCGGCCGCTGATGGACAGAACCCTGCTCATCGCCAACACCTCCAACATGCCAGTGGTGGCCCGTGAGGCCTCCATCTATGTGGGCATCACCATCGCCGAATACTATCGGGATCAGGGCTATGACGTGGTCATGCTCGCCGACTCCACCAGCCGCTGGGCGGAAGCGCTGCGCGAGGTCTCCGGCCGTCTCGGCCAGATGCCCGTGGAAGAGGGTTATCCCGCTTACCTGGCCTCCCGGCTTGCCGCCTTCTACGAGCGGGCCGGACGGGTCGACACCATGGACAGCGGCAAGGGATCGGTGACCCTGATCGGCGCGGTATCGCCCCCGGGCGGTGACTTCTCCGAACCGGTGACCAGCCACACCAAAGAGATCATCCAGACCTTTTGGGCGCTCTCCAAAGAACTGGCGGACGCCCGTCACTATCCGGCGATCGACTGGGTCGACAGCTTCTCCGCGGATGTCAGCACCGCCGCCGAGTGGTGGCACGAAAACATCGACCGGGGCTGGGAGAAAAGACGCTCCCAGGCGCTGGGTATGCTGGCCCGGGACGCGGAACTCTCGCGCATCGTCAACCTGGTGGGTCCGGAAGCCCTCTCCTCCGCCCAACGCTGGGTGCTGGAGGGTGCCGCATTGATCAAGGAGGGTGTGCTGCAGCAGAGCGCTCTCGATCCGGTGGACACCTTCTCCTCGCCGGAGAAGCAGTTCATGCTGCTGGATCTGATCCTCTCGGTCTACGATGCGGGGGCCGACCTGATTGAGCTTGGGGTTCCGGTACAGGAGCTCTCAGAGATGTCGGTGCTGGCCCGCCTGAGGCGCTGCAAGGAGCTCTACGACTCCAACCAGATTGAGCAACTCAAAGCCTTCCGGGAAGAAGCTCTGAACGACTTCAAGGAGATCCATTCCGAATACGCGCAACGAGGAGAACAGCCAGCATGAGTGCCAAGGAGTATCGAACCGCCTCCTCCGCCCGCGGCGGCCTGCTGACCGTGGCCAACGTACCCAACATCGCCTTCGGCGACCGGGTGCATATCCGCGATCAACAGGGTAACACCCGCAACGGCCAGGTCATCCGCAGCTCCGATGAAGAGGTGCTGATCCAGGTCTTCGAAGGCACCTCCGAGCTCGACCTGGAGAGTACCTGGGTACGCTTTCTCGACGAGCCGGTGGAGATCGCCCTCTCACCAGAGATCCTCGGCCGTATCTTCAACGGCCTGGGAGAGCCGCGGGACTTCCGTCCCCCGATCGTCTCAAGCCTGCGCCGCAGCATCAGTGCCGCCGCCTTCAACCCGGCGGCCCGCACCTACCCCAAAGAGTTCATCCAGACCGGTATCTCCACCATCGACGGACTCAACTCCCTGGTCCGGGGCCAGAAGCTGCCGATCTTCTCTGCCTCCGGACTGCCCCACAACCGCCTCGCCGCTCAGATCGTCCGCCAGGCCAAACTGCCCGACGACGACAGCCGCTTCTCGGTGGTGTTCGCCGCGATGGGTGTCTCCTATGCGGACGCCCGCTTCTTCCAGGAGGAGTTCGCCTCCTCCGGCGTGTTGGGCAACGTGGTGATGTTCGTCAACATGGCCGACGATCCCCCGGTGGAGCGGCTCACCCTACCCCGCATGGCACTCACCGCCGCCGAGTACCTGGCCTTCGATCTCGACCGCCATGTGCTGGTGGTGATGACCGACATGACCCACTATGCGGAAGCCCTGCGCGAGGTAGCCACCGCCAAGGGTGACGTACCCGCGAGAAAGGGCTACCCCGGCTACCTCTACTCCGACCTGGCGGAGATCTATGAGCGCTCCGGACGTATCAAGGACCGCCATGGATCGATCACCCTGGTGCCGGTGTTGAGTATGCCCAGTGACGACATCACCCACCCGATCCCCGATCTGACCGGTTACATCACCGAAGGCCAGATCGTGCTCAGCCGGGAGCTGCACAATCAGGGCATCTATCCCCCGGTACACATCTCGCCGTCCCTCTCCCGACTGATGAAAGACGGTATCGGCAAGGACTTCACCCGGGAAGACCATCCCCATGTCTCCAACCAGCTCTACGCTCTCTACGCCAGAGCCCTG
>JAKSBX010000016.1 GCA_022360905.1 Chromatiales bacterium | reverse complement strand
TGTAGACCGGGCAATCGAAATCGTGGAGCGCGCCCTGGATCAGCTGGGGGCCCCGATCTATGTCCGGCACGAAGTGGTGCATAACCGTTTCGTTGTGGAAAGCTTGCGGGAACGGGGGGCAATCTTCGTCGACGAGCTGGAGCACGTTCCCGATGGACACACGGTGATATTCAGCGCTCATGGGGTCTCACAGGCGGTGCGTGAAGAGGCCAAACTGCGTCAACTGCGGGTGTTTGACGCAACCTGCCCCTTGGTGACCAAGGTACACCTGGAAGTCGCCCGGCGCTGTCGGGACGGTTATGAGGTGATCCTGATCGGCCACCGAGGACACCCGGAGGTCGAAGGGACCATGGGGCAATGCACCCAGAATGAGGGGCAATCCCATATCCACCTGGTGGTCACCACTCAGGACGTGGAGCAATTGCAAATCGAAAATACGGACAAAATCGCCTTTGTCACCCAAACCACCCTCTCCATGGATGACACCCAACAGATCATCCAGGCACTGCAACAGCGTTTTCCCAATATCACCGGACCGAAAAAAAATGATATCTGCTATGCGACGCAGAATCGTCAGGACGCGGTCAAGGCACTGGCAAAAAGCTGCGACCTGGTGCTGGTGGTCGGTTCGCCCAACAGCTCCAACTCAAACCGGCTCAGGGAGATTGCCGAAAAACATGGCCTACCCGCCTACCTCATCGATGGTGCCGAGGATATCGATCAGGCCTGGCTGACAGGTAAACAGACCATCGGTGTAACCGCTGGTGCTTCAGCTCCGGAGGTTTTGGTCGAAAGTGTAATAGAGCAATTGAAGAGCTGGGGCGCAGACGTGGTCATCGAGACCCAGGGGAAGAGTGAAGAAGTGGTGTTTGCTCTACCGAAATCACTGGCTGGTCAGTAGCTACCATCGACTCAGTATCTGTTGGCTGTGATTAGGCCGGGTCATCTCCGTAGCAACGGGTTGGACACTCGCCAGTATGGTGGATTCCCCACCCACTCCCTTGATAGTACTTATATTCCTATCAAACAGCCTCTTATTGTACTGATTTTGGTGAAATTTTCGATGTGTGGGGCTACTACACCGATAAACGGTATGACACGACCAAATCGCATAATCTAAGCTATTGGTCAGAATAGGTGAGGTTTAAATATGAAAGGGACAAAGGGTTTTACATTAATCGAACTGATCATAACGTTGGTCGTGGCCTCGATCATGCTGGCTGTAGGTATACCCGCATTCTTAAATCTATCAGAGCGAACATCAGTTGCCACCACAAGCAATGAACTCCTGGCAGCTGTGCTTCTGGCCAGAAGCGAGGCCGTCCGTCAGGAAACAAATGTAACCTTCACCCCACGAGTTGATGGTTGGGAGGTCGACGCCGGCCTTGTTAACCTACTCACACATACTGTCGACAGCGACTACGTCATAATCAACGGCAACGCTGTCACCTACAACCCGCGCGGCAGGGCAGCCTTAGCCGATACAGACTCGATATCCGTCAGTTTCGACGGTGAAGTAAAATCCAGGGTCTGCCTCAGTCTCACCGGTCGCCCCTTCATTAGATTGGCAGAGGACGGAGTATGCCCATGATTAGCAAATGCACCCCGATACCTAATTCGAAGTGTCGTGGCATGACATTGATCGAAGTGCTCGTCGCAGCCGTGATCATCGGTGTTGGTCTGCTCGGCGTCGCATCGCTTCAAATCACAGCGCTGCAAGGGGCAAGTAATGCAGATTACAGATCCAGAGCGACCGATCTTACCGCTGCACTAGCAGACCGCATGAGAGCCAATCTGTTTGGTGTGGACGCCAATGATTATATCTCCGATGTCGCCGCTGATTGTACGACACCGCCCGATGAGATCTGCGCGATGACCCCCGACGATACCAGTACAACCGGTATTGCCGATTGTACACCCGCTGAAATGGCGGCCTTCGATCTGTGGGAGGTCAGTTGCAGAAATGGCGTTCAGACCTCTCTGCCTGGTGGCGAGATGATTGTGGCCTGTATCGATAACGATGCTACGGATGCCGACGCCTGCTCCCCCGTTTCAACCATGGTGGTCACTATTACCTGGCAGGTACAAAGCGATACCGCTGACCCGCAAACAGAGACTGTTGTCACCAGCATAGTGCCAGGTGCACCCAGAGAGGAATAAGATGAAGAGCTTATCTAATATTCGCCGGCAAGCAGGTGTCTCCCTCATCTCCCTGATGATCGCAAGCGCAATCGGTTTTTTCATCATTGGTGGAGCCGGCAAAGTTTACGTAGACAGTAAGAACACCTTCAATGCCAGGTCCGCCCTCGCGGCTGCCACGGAAAACTACCGCTTCGCATTTCAGGATATGCGCCGGGTACTGGTGATGGCTGGTCGAGGGATCATTCCGGAAAACGATAATGACACCACCTATGGTGTTACCGACAACGGATTACGTACCTTTCCAGAGATCAGCACCGACGGAATCCAGGATATCGATTCGAATGGATCCAGCGTGATTGCCGTTCGCTATGCCTCAGGCCCGGCACCCTGCGGTCTGGCCGGCACCCTGGGTGGAGATGTTGCCGATACCATCACTGTTCGTTTTTATCTCAATACTGACGGCGACCTGATCTGTGAGGTACCCGAACGCAATTATGCCCAACCATTGGTTTCCGGGATTGCCCGTATGCGGGCGTTATACGGCATAGACACTGACGGCGACGGCCTTGCCAATCAATATTTCACCGCAACAGCCGTTGAGGACGAGGCACGCTGGGTCAACATCGTTGCCATTCGCATCGGCATAGTCGCCGGTTCTGGAGAAGGCCAGGAACTGCCTGAAATTTACAGACCCTCTACTGCTGAACCCATGGATGTAATGGGTGCCACCTTCACCCCGACAGAGACCAGCAGGGCCTATAAATCATCGAGCACCACCATTACCTTGAGAAATCTGCGTAATGGCATCAACAGACAAGCCACTTAATAGGGTTTGGAAGCGTAAAATGAGACAGCATAGACATATGATCACATCTACGAACCGTCCGGCAAAAGAGCGTGGTTTCGCCTTGGTCATCAGTATGATCCTGCTCGCCATAATCACACTTCTGAGTGTCAGTTCGATGCGTAATACAAACATCGAGACAAAGATCGCGGCCAACCATCAGCTCAAGGAGTTAAGCTTTCAAGCTGCTGAAAACGCCCTTTCGATCGTCACCGGAACACCAACCAGTGAACTGGTGACTGACTACAACCTTGATGTACCAAACGTCATCGGACAGACACGCACCACTGGTGACTTTTACGAGTCAAGCGGCGTCACTGACCAAGCCGATATCCGCGCCAATATCGATATGACCTATGAAGATTTCATCGATCCAAAGCAGGGAATGGGCAACAGGCTCTTCTCCGGCTACCAGTTTGATGTTTCAACCCATCTATTCCAAGTGGATGCCTTTGGCCATGTTGGCAACAGCGGATCTCAAACCCACAACAGGATGCAGGTTGCACTGATCAGGCAGTAAGGAGCACAGTATGTTATTCACCAAACAGACACCTCAATTCAAGCACCAACTGCCTTCATTTTGCAGCGCGTTGATCCTCAGCCTCTCTGCACAGATGTCCGTGGCAGACGATATCGAGATCTACCTGCAGGAGCCACCGGATCCGGTACCACCCAACGTACTGTTCGTACTCGACGAATCCGGCAGTATGAATTCCGGCTCACCCACCCGCAGAAACCAGCTGGTCGATGCGATGACAGGCGTGGTCAACAACCCGGACCTTGCCAACACCAATGCGGCACTGCTTGGTTATACCACCCGCTGGGGTAATAACGGCACACTCTATATGCGAGCCCACTCCGGTGAGTTCAAGCTATTCGATGGTAATGAGTCCAGCTTCACCTCTCAGGTCTCCAGCTTGCAAACCATCAGTTACACCCCGACGGTCAAGGCAATGGAAGCCGCGGTAGACTGGTTCCGTCGCGATCGCACCTTTACCGACTATTTTGGCAACAGTATGACCTCACCCATCGACGGTGATCCGGAAGATAACTGGTGCCGCCCCAACCACATTGTGTTGCTGTCTGACGGTGCACCAAACTCCAATTCACCAACCAGTGGACAGGCCTACGGCCTGACCTCCTATGAGGGAACCAATTGCGTACGCAACTCCACCTCAAGATGGCAAAACGGTCGATGCGCAAAAGAGATCGCACGCTGGGCCTACACCACAGACCTCGAAGAGGGATCAGGCTGGCATGAAACCCAGAACATCACCACCCATACCATCGGATTCGATACTTCAACCGGCAGTACCACAGAAATTTTTCTCCAGAGCCTGGTGGGCGATGACGCCGGCGGCGGTAACTATTATCAGGTAGACAGTAGTGCACCCGCCGACAGTGTCACCGGCCTGTCAAGCGTTCTCACCTCGATCATTGTCGATGCACAGGAATCCATCCCTTATGCCTATACGGCCCCGGTGATCCCCTTCAACCCTGACAATGCCGCAATCAGTGGGGATCGTATCTACATACCATTGTTCGTACCGTCAACAACCACCTTCTGGAAAGGCAATCTGAAGAGCTACAGCTTTGCTGTCAGTGACGGTAACATTGTGATCCTTGACGAATTGGGCTCTTCAGTGGTTAACGAAGCCTATGAGTTCACCGGCTCTCAGGACTACTGGAACGACTCTTCCGACGGAGGGGAAACCCTTGAGGGCGGTGCCGCTTCACATATGGGCGCGCACGGGATCCGTAATCTGTATACCAATTTGAATGGTAGCGCCCCTTTGTCTGACTCCACCAATCGGGTCAGCTTCAGTAACACCGCAATCACCAACGCCATGATGGGTGTTGCAACAGATGAGGAGCGTGTGGATCTGCTGAACTGGATCACCTGGGACCCGACCTGGACCATCAACAATCCGGATGAAGAGCCGCATACCGGGGTAATGGGTGCTCCCATACATACGCAACCGGCAGTGGTTAACTATGCGGGAGGCGACGTAGTCCTGTTACCCACCAGTGAAGGTGTCCTTACTGCTATCGATGCTGATACAGGCGCAGAACTCTGGGCCTTCATGCCGGTAGATTTCTTAAGTGAAATCAACACAATCAAAACGAACAACCCATCAACCACCCCCTTCTACGGTCTGGATGGCCCACTCACCGTTTACGAGGTTGGTAGCAGCAAGATGGCCATTGTCGGCATGCGACGTGGTGGCAAAAAGTACTTCCTGCTCGATGTTACGGATAGGGATGCGCCAGTCTTCGTGAGAGAGATTGCTGCAGCAAGCGATGTCAATTTCTCAGGTCTTGCTCAAACTTGGTCGAAACCTCTGTTTGTGAACATCAATGTTGGTGGTTCTGCTACTCCGGTACTGATCTTTGGCGGTGGCTATGATACGGATCAGGATACGGCCACCACACGATCAGCTGATGATGAAGGTAACTTTATCTTCATCGTGAATGCCGCTGACGGCAATTTGTTGAGAACTGTCTCCAATTCCGGAGCAGATATCACCGTCAGTAACATGACCAACAGTATCCCGAGCGATGTTATGACCATCGATATCGATGGTGACGCCATGGTCGACCGCATATATGCCTCAGATGTTGGTGGCAGAATCATTCGTGTGGATGTCGACGCCATGTCGGGAGCGGTCATAGCCGATGTAAACTCAAGCGGTGGATTCAGACGCTTCTTCAACACCCCACAAGCCGGGTACTACTCCAAAGGTGGTGTACAGTTTGTTGCAATTCTGATCGGTTCCGGTAATCGAACAGACCCATTGGATGGAAGCACGACCGACCGCTTCTACATGATCAAGGACCGGGCGGTTTGGAATCCGCCTACCAGCTACACGACGGTGACACAATCCATGCTTCTTAATGCGACAAACACACCGCCAACCCGGTCCGATGTCCTTAATCCGGCTAACGGCGGTTGGTATTTCGATCTATCGAATACGGAAAAATCCTATTCGAAAGCAATTCTGTACAACTATGCTGTTATTTTCACCACATTCAGTGCAACACGTGCCGATGACCTGGGCGACTGTGAAGCACGAGGGTCAGCCGGTACGGCCCGGGTCTATGCCGTTGACATGATCGATGCCAATGCAAAATTCAACTGGAACGGAGGCAGTGAAGACAACCTGACGGTTAATGATCGCTCTGACACCCT
>JAKSBX010000117.1 GCA_022360905.1 Chromatiales bacterium | reverse complement strand
CACCAGTATGTGCCAGTTTCCCGGACGCTGGCTGTTCGAGTGGGCACTGCTGCTGCCCATGGCCATACCCGCCTACATCATCGCTTATACCTATACCGGGCTGTTCGATTTCGCCGGCCCGGTACAGACCCTGCTCAGAGAACTCACCGGATGGGGTTACGGAGACTACTGGTTTCCGGAAATTCGCTCCATCGAGGGTGCCGCGCTGATGTTGGCGCTGGTACTTTACCCCTATGTCTATCTGCTCTCCCGCGCCGCCTTCATGGGGCAGTCGATCTGTGTGCTGGATGTCAGCAGAACCCTCGGCAACGGTCCCTGGCGGACCTTTTTCATGGTCGCCCTGCCACTGGCGAGACCCGCCATCGTCGCCGGTCTCTCCCTGGCGTTGATGGAGACTCTGGCCGATTACGGTACGGTACAGTACTTTGGCGTCTCGACCTTTACCACCGGTATTTTCCGTACCTGGTACGGTTTGAACAATGCCGCGGCGGCAGCCCAGCTGTCTGCCATGTTACTGCTGGTTGTGTTTACCCTGATTCTGATCGAGAAGGGTTCCCGCAGGCAGGCCCGCTACCACCACACCACCCAGCGACACCAGTCATTGACACGCTTTCAACTGACTCGCCTGCAATCCTTCATGGCCTTCATGATCTGCTTCGGCGCGCTGTTTTTGGGCTTTTTACTGCCTGCCGGCCAGCTGCTCTGGTGGGCATTGACCACCGCCGAGGAGAGTCTGGATGGGCGTTTTCTGAGCCTGATCAGTCACAGTCTGTTATTGGCCGCATCGGCCTCGGGACTGGCCCTGTTGCTGGCCCTGTTTCTCAGTTACGGTAAACGCCAATATAGCAGTTGGCCGGTGGTGCTGGCGGTGCGAACCGCCGGTATGGGCTATGCCATACCGGGGACTGTAATTGCCATCGGCGTGATGATTCCTTTTGCGGCCTTCGACAATACTCTGGATGAGTGGATGCGGGCCCAGTTTGGCTGGTCCACGGGCCTGCTGTTGAGTGGCACCCTGGTGGCGCTGATTTTCGCCTATCTGGTGCGCTTTCTCGCTGTCTCACTGCAGACAGTGGAGGCAGGTCTGGGTAAGATCAGACCGACCATGGATGAAGTTGCTCTCTCCATGGGGGTCGGCTCCAGGGAGATTATTCACCGGGTGCATATGCCGATGCTGAAAGGCAGTTTGATGACCGCCCTGTTATTGGTCTTCGTTGACGTATTGAAAGAGTTGCCGGCTACCCTGATACTAAGGCCCTTCAACTACAATACCCTTGCGGTCAGAGCCTATGAATTGGCTTCAGATGAGCGGCTGGCTGATGCTTCCTACGCCTCTCTGACCATTGTGGCGGTTGGTATACTGCCCGTGATTTTATTAAGCCGATCGATTACCCGGTCCCGTCATGCCGAACCAACTTAATGTCAAACATGCAAGCGTCAAATATGGTCGTCAGACTGTGGTTGATGATGTCAGCTTCGAACTGGAAAGCGGGGTTATCGGTTGTCTGCTGGGTCCCAGCGGTTGTGGCAAGACCAGCCTGCTCAGGGCGATCGCCGGTTTTGAGCCGCTGGCCAAGGGAGAGATTCTGCTGCATGGCCGGTGTGTATCCCGTCCCGGTCAGACCTTGGCACCGGAGAAACGGCGGGTTGGTATGGTGTTTCAGGATTTTGCGCTCTATCCGCATCTGAATATTGAGGACAATATCGCCTTTGGTCTGCGTGGACAGAGTCAGGTCCAACGAAGAGAACGGGTCAAGTCGCTATTGGCCCTGGTGGGTCTGTCCGGTACCCAAAAGAAGTATCCCCATCAGTTATCCGGCGGCCAGCAACAGCGGGTTGCGCTGGTTCGGGCGATGGCGCCTCAGCCCGATATTCTGTTGCTCGACGAACCCTTTTCCGGGCTGGATGTGGAGTTGCGGGAACAGCTCGCCCGGGAGGTCAGGGATATTCTGAAGCGTGAGGAGGTGACCGCCATTCTGGTGACTCACGATCAACTGGAGGCCTTTGCCCTGGCCGATGCCATCGGCGTGCTCGGCGATGGGCGGTTACGCCAATGGGACAGCGGTTACTCCCTCTATCATCGTCCCAGCGATCGGTTCGTTGCGGATTTTATCGGCCAGGGGGCGATGATCCCCGGCGAGGTGACTCAGGATGGAGATATTCAATCCGCGCTGGGTAAGATCCGTGGTGAATTCGTCAAACAACCCACGGCCGGGGAGAGGGTGGAGTTACTGATTCGCCCCGATGATGTGGTGCATGATGATGAGAGTGATTTCAAGCTCAAGATCGTCGACAAGGTTTTTCAGGGGGCCGAATATCTCTATACCCTGGCACTCGAGGATGGTACCGAGCTGTTGTGTCTGGTGCAGAGCCACCATGATCATGATGTGGGCGAGATGATCGGTATCCGTCTGTTCGTGGATCATGTGGTGGCCTTTCCGGCGGTGGCTGATTAAGGGCTGATTGTCTCTTGGCCGCAAAATGAATTCTTATGGCGTAAATTCGCGGTGATTCGCGAATGTTTGTGGCTTTGTCTTATGGGTTTTTTCACGATGTAATCACTCTATTTCGGATTGCAGGTACGGCGTAAACTAATAATAGGTATATTCTATCATTAAAAAAGTAATAAACGATTTCAACAATTAAAAGATCGGGCATAGAGTTAATACAGGTGATCCCTCTACGGGTGATAGAAACCTGAATAACGAGTAAGGAGATAGACTATGTCTGAGAATAGATGCCCCTTTCATCATACCGCAGGCGGCGGTACCACCAATCGTGACTGGTGGCCCAATCAGCTGCGCCTGGATATCCTCCGTCAGCACTCATCCAAGTCCGATCCGCTGGGTGAAAAGTTCAATTACGCCGAAGCCTTCGAAAGCCTGGATCTGCAGGCCGTGAAACAGGATCTTCGTGATCTGATGACCGACTCTCAGAGTTGGTGGCCGGCAGATTTCGGTCACTATGGTCCGTTGTTTATCCGCATGGCCTGGCACAGTGCCGGGACCTATCGCACCAGTGATGGTCGCGGTGGTGGCGGTACCGGTAATCAGCGCTTTGCACCGGTCAACAGCTGGCCCGACAACGGCAACCTGGATAAGGCGCGTCGGCTGATCTGGCCGGTGAAGCAGAAGTATGGACGCAAGATATCCTGGGCCGACCTGATGATCCTGGCCGGCAATGTTGCCCTGGAGAGCATGGGCTTCAAGACCTTCGGTTTTGCCGGTGGTCGAGAGGATATCTGGGAGCCGGAAAAGGATATCTACTGGGGCATGGAGCAGGAGTGGCTGGAGGACAAGCGTTATACCGGTGATCATGAAGCGCTTGAAAACCCCCTGGCCGCCGTGCAGATGGGACTGATCTATGTGAATCCGGAGGGCCCTAACGGCAACCCTGATCCCCTCGCCGCGGCAAAGGATATTCGTGAGACCTTCGCCCGTATGGCGATGAATGATGAAGAGACCGTGGCGCTGATTGCCGGTGGCCACACATTCGGCAAAACCCATGGTGCCGGTGATGCGGCTCTGGTAGGACCGGAGCCGGAAGCGGCACCGATCGAAGCCCAGGGTTTCGGTTGGCAGAGCAGCCACGGCTCGGGGATTGCGGGCGATGCCATCACCAGCGGACTGGAAGTCACCTGGACCTCCACACCGACCCAGTGGAGCAACAATTTTTTCTGGAACCTGTTCGGTTATGAGTGGGAGCTGAGCAAGAGTCCGGCTGGTGCCCATCAGTGGATACCCAAACATGGTGCGGGGGAGGGTTCGGTGCCGGATGCTCATAATCCTGAGCGTCGTCATGTTCCGAAAATGCTGACCACGGATCTGGCGCTGAGGTTCGATCCCGAGTATGAGAAGATCTCACGCCGTTTTTACGAACATCCCGATGAGTTTGCCGACGCCTTCGCCCGCGCCTGGTTCAAGCTGACCCACAGGGATATGGGCCCGAGAAGTCGTTATCTCGGCCCGGAGGTTCCGCAAGAAGCGTTGATCTGGCAAGATCCGATACCCGCAGTCGATCATGAGTTGATTGATGATCAGGACATTGCCCGGCTTAAGGTTGCGATTCTGGAATCTGAATGTTCCATTTCTGAGTTAGCGACAACCGCCTGGGCGTCCGCCTCAACCTTCCGCGGTTCCGACATGCGCGGTGGTGCCAATGGGGCGCGGATCCGACTGGCGCCACAGAAGGATTGGCCGGTCAATCAGCCGGATCAGCTGAGCAGGGTATTGACTGTTCTGGATGAGCTTCGCAGTGAGTTTAATAAACCGGTGTCGATGGCCGACATGATTGTGCTAGCCGGTTGTGCCGCCGTTGAAGAGGCAGCCAGGCGGGCTGGGCATGACGTCACTGTACCTTTCACCCCAGGACGGATGGATGCCTCCCAGGAGCAGACCGATGTGGGCTCGATCGCCGTGCTTGAACCGGAGGCCGATGGATTCCGCAACTACCGGAAAGCCAAATACTCGGTTTCACCTGAAGAGATGTTGCTGGATAAAGCCCAGCTTTTGACCCTGACGCCACCTGAGATGGTGGTGCTGGTCGGTGGTATGCGGGCTCTCAATAGTAACTATGAGCAGAGTAGTCACGGGCTGTTTACCGATCGCCCGGAAGTTCTGACGAATGACTTCTTTGTTAATCTGCTGGATATGCAAACGGAATGGCAGCCGGTCAACGGAGAAGATAATCTGTTCGAAGGCCGGGATCGTGTCAGCGGGGAGGTTAAATGGAGTGCCACCCGGGTCGATCTGGTCTTCGGTTCAAACTCTGAACTGCGGGCATTGGCGGAAGTCTATGCGGCAGACGATTCAGCTGAGAAGTTTGTGCAAGACTTCGTTGCGGCCTGGAATAAAGTCATGAACCTCGATCGTTTCGATCTCAAATAAAATGGAGCGCACCCAGGCCTGGGTAAACCGGCCTGGGTGTTACTCATCAGCTGTTCATCCGCCCAATAAGGCAGCGGTCTCTTTTTTTCTTTTTACCGCTGAATGACGACGGGGCTTTGCGGCCTGCTCTGCCTGTTTGACCCGGTTGTGTTTACGCTGGCTCTTGCCTTTCTGCTGATCCTTGTTGGCATCTCTCGTCGCTGATTGTTGAGACTTTCCGGTTGATCTTTTTTTTCCGTCTCTTGAACGATTGTTGCTGCCAGCCGCTCTTCTGTTTTTATTGCGAGAATTGTTGTTTCTCTGTTTCTGAATGGGTTCCGCTTTGATGGTCGGATCCGGTTCATAGCCTTCAACGGTCACTTGTGGAATCTTACCTTTCAGAAGACGTTCGATATCCTTCAGCAGTTTGTGCTCATCGACGCAGACTAGGGAGATGGCTTCGCCTTCATTGCCGGCACGACCGGTACGACCGATACGGTGCACATAATCCTCTGGCACGTTGGGTAGCTCGTAGTTGACCACATGGGGAAGCTGATCGATATCGAGACCTCGGGCTGCAATGTCGGTCGCAACCAACACCCGGATCTTACCGTTTTTGAAACCGGCCAGCGCACGGGTTCGCGCACCCTGGCTTTTATTGCCATGGATTGCCGCAGCCGTCAGGCCGTCTCGCTCCAGCTGTTGTGCCAGACGATTCGCACCATGCTTGGTGCGAGTGAAGACCAGCACCTGTTGCCAATTGCCTGAGCCGATCATATAGCTGAGCATCTCACGTTTGCGGCCTTTGTCGACGGGATGAATGACCTGTTTGATTCGCTCAGCGGTGGTGTTTCGCCGGGCGACCTCGATCAGCTCGGGATGATCCAGCAGTTGAGCGGCCAGTTTCTTGATCTCATTGGAGAAGGTTGCGGAGAAGAGCAGGTTCTGTCTTGTGCCATTGGCCGGCAGTAGTGAGAGCACCTTGCGGATGTCATGGATGAAGCCCATGTCCAACATCCGGTCCGCTTCATCCAACACCAGTATCTCAACCTGGGACAGATCTACGGTACCCTGGGATGCGTGGTCCAGAAGTCTGCCTGGGGTGGCGATTAGGATCTCGACTCCCTGGCGCAGCTTTGCAATTTGAGGATTGATCTTAACCCCGCCGAAGATGACCGTCGAGCGCAATGATGTGTGTCGACCATAGGTGTCTACACTTTCGCCGACCTGGGCGGCCAGCTCCCGGGTAGGGGTCAATACCAGAGCGCGAACCGGACGTTTTCCTTTGCTGGCTGGCTTGTCAGCTAGACGCTGCAACAGCGGTAGGGTGAATCCGGCTGTCTTACCGGTACCGGTTTGCGCACCGGCCATGACATCTTTACCTGACAGGATAACCGGGATTGCCTGACGCTGAATCGGGGTGGGTTCTGTATAACCCTGCTCGCCAATGGCGCGCAGGAGATCGGTCGATAGACCGAGATGATCGAATGACATAAAAATTCTGCTCCGTAGCCGATCATCGGCAGCGGTAGCGCTGGCGAGTTGAGTGGCCACATAAATAAGTTTTGGTATTCCAGAGAGGAGTCTTCCTTCCCGGCGACAGCAGTGCTGGCGGGAGCCGGTCGGCTGGAAAAGTATCTGATATCTAAGCGGGAGGCTCTGTTCCCAGACGGGGAGAAGCGAACGGCACTAGGTATTCTGAACGACAAATTGATCGTTATAAGCGCTAACCGGTCAAGCGCTGGTGCGCCACTATACCAGAATAATTGGAAGAAATCAGGTTTGGTTGATTTTTTTGTAAATGCTATTTGGCGGCAATAAATCCATCAGAAATACCCAGGGTGTCAGGTGTCACTCTCCTGTAAAACTCTTCAGCCGACGGTCACGCTTTCAATATCGGATTGTTGATGCAGATGATGGTGTTGATGAATACTCCCCCTCTCCCCCGACCCCTCTCCCGCAAGGGGAGAGGGGAGCTGCTCTCTCACCCATTTTGACGCGTTGATGAATTGTATTTTTTCTGAACTTCATACTTTGCTTCGTTAGGCTTTTTCATGTTCTAAATCTCGATCGGTAAGAGATACCAACTTCAATTAACTCGTTAACAACATCATGATTGCAGTTAACAGGACAGCAGTAAAAAGGGATATTAAATTGTAGTGAAGAGAGTGAGCTATATGATCACCAGGTTAACCGGAGCGATCTGTAGTTTGATCGATAATCTGTTCGATCTGAACCGATTCAATGGCTCGCTGGCCTGATTAAAAAGTATTTAGACTTATTCTAAATGTAACTGACGTGATTAGTTTGAGGCTAAGTTCCTTACAAGGATGATTAAACAGGATCTGTTGACTCGGCAATTTCTTTTCTATATTGTTTAATTCAATTATCACAATCGGGGGTTGTGAATAATTCGTATTTGTGATCCGTTTGGTCCGGAAACCCATCCGGCGTGATCAACTACCGCGGTAGACAATACGATAGTTTGAGTCAAGGGAGGGAACTATTATGGATAGCATGCGTACTCATGCTTTTTTTCGTGGATCGATATCGCCTTTACTCCTGCTGCTGATCTTATCCATGCCGTCCTCAGTGATATGGGCACAGGATGATCTGCCGACATGCGCTCCCCCCGATGAGCAATGCTCTTCCGATAACCCACCACCAGAACATGATGCTCAGTCCGCGGCTATAGAAGCCGTGCAAGCACATGTGGCTTCACCGCCGCCGCCAGTAACGCCGATTGTGAGCGATACAACCAACCAGTAGTTTGTTTCAAACGTCCTAACAGGGTAGTCAATCTAAGGAAGGAATCAGTATGTTTTCGCGTATCCGTACCACTGTAGCGATACTTGCGGTTTCAATCAGCAGCTTTGCCTTCGGTGAAGAGATAAGAGACTACTACTCGGAACCGGGTCTCAATCCATTCAAAGAAGAGATGCTCGACCTTAACGAGGCCATCGATCCCTTCTCCGGTACCTTGCAGCAAAAGTATGTCGATCTTCATATTCCGGGTAACGGCGGTTTGGATATTAGCGTTAATCGCGTCTATACCAGTCGTCAGGACAATGCGGTTTTGGGTACCAAAAGCTATACCGGACTCGGCTGGACCATGCATTTCGGGCGGATCGTCGTGCCAACAGCACATCGAAACAAAATCTGCTCTCAACAGATCTGGAGTGTGCACACTCAGGATAATCCTTCGATTGAATTTCCCGATGGTGGTCGGGAAATGTTGGTGTTGAGTGATTTTCATACGGATGAAACGCTCATTACGAAGACCAATTGGAAGGCAGACTGTCAAGATGTTACCCAAGGGATGCGTGTGACCGCGCCTGATGGAAAGAAATACTACATGGATGTGGCGGAGTACACTCAGGGTGAGTACAGCTGGTATACCAGTCGTATCGAGGACCGTGAAGGTAACTGGATTAACATCAGTTATGCCGTGAACCCTGAAGGTATCCAGTATATTGACTCAGTAAGGGCTTCAGATGGTAGGTTCGTTGACTTTCAGTACGAAAACGAAACCACAACCGGAATTGTTCTTCAACGATTGGTTGCGAATGGGCATGCCACTACCTATGGTTATACCGAGCTCGGCGGACTGAATACGATACATCGGCAACTCAGTTCAGTAAGGCGCTCGGACGGACGGTTCTGGCGTTACACCTACTATCCGCAATTGTCTGCCGAACTGGCCGGGAGTCACAATCTCGAGTCGGTGACCTACCCTCATGGTGGGCGTATCACCTACACCTACCAATTTGTACGCTTTGAACCGACCAGCTTCTACAACACAACGACAATTGCGAGCAAAGTGACGTCGGGGCCCGATATAACAGGTGGTACTTGGTCCTATGCGTTCACGCCTGCAGAAGAATTGGGACAGGTAGACCGGACCGTGGTTTCGACACCGGACGGAAGAATTGAGTATGACCACCAAGGGTATGTTACCGGTGCTGGCTTAGCCTGGCCGGTAGGGCTGTTACATCAGAAACGGACCTATCAGGGCAGTACATTGAAAGAGGCGACTACCAACCATTGGGGTACCAGGCAGATCTCCCTGGAAAACTATTGGCACGGCAGGAATAGTGGTCGGCTCGATAATGAAACACTGGCACCTGTCATGTTATCGACACATCACTCGGTATTCAGTGATGGAACCGGGCTGCTCACCACTTATAATGATCATGACCAATATGGTAATCCTCGCGAGATCATCGAAGAGAGCGGTTCGAGTCGTAACCCGGATCGGGTTAAGAACATTCGCTATGAGAACAATACCTGGTATTGGTTGATAGGTCTCCCTGAAGAGGAAACGATTGTTGGAACCGGTACGATTACTCGTGACTACTTTCCCGGTAGCGGACGTGTCAGAACGCTAACCGAATACGGTGTTACGACCCACTATACTTATACGCCTCAGGGTGATTTGGAAACCGAAACCAATGCACGAGGTTTCACAAAGACCTACTCAGACTACTATCGAGGTATTGCGAGACACGAAGAGCATGAAGTCGGACTCGGACCCAATGTAGTCATCGATAGAACCGTTAATTCCACCGGTACGGTAGCCTCTCTGACGAACGGTGAGCGACACACCACCACATTCGATTACAACGGGCTAAATCAACTGACGGGTATTCAGTTTCCAATTCACCAAGACGTCACCATCGATTACGACTTGCGCAGTAAGGTGCTGACCCGGGGAAATTATCAGGAAAGAACAACCCTGAATGGGTTTGGCAAACCGGTACAATTAGAGCGGGAAGATTTATCCGCCGCCGGTAATCTGATTACGACGACGACACGATATGATGCATTGGGTCGAACAGAATTTTCCTCTTACCCAAACTCCACTGACGGAACAACCTACGAATACGACACAATCGGCAGAAAAGTCAGGATAACCCATGCTGACGGTTCGTTCAGTACCATTGAATACGACACTTTTCTAACAGATGTGTCTGGTGGTTTTTTTGCCGACAAGAGAATTACCGATGAAAGGGGAAACGTCAGTTACTCCTTGAGCCTCCACTTTGGAAGTTTCAACCAGAATCTCGGTGTGGTATCGATATACAACGAGGAGAACGCAACCGGCATTTCTCGGAATGCTCTCGGTATGCCGACGCAGGTTGTGCAAGGTTCATGGGACAAAGATACCAATGGTATTCAGAACGCCGTATTCAGAACTTTCAACTACGATACCAACTTTTTTCTTGATAACGAAGTCCATCCGGAAACGGGAACCACATATTATGGTCGGGATGAGATCGGTAATAAAATATCATCCCGGGTTGATACTTCATTTACAACGCAATATACCTACGACGGGCTGAACCGCCTGAAGACAGTGGACTATCCTGAAGCCACGCCTGACGTGAGTTATGAATATGATCGCGACTCGAATCTGAAGCGGCTGACCAAAGGTACCACCGAGTGGTTGTACGGTTATGATGACAACTCAAACCTGGTGAGTGAAATTCTTACCGTCCAAGGCGACGTAACAGAGCAACTCTCCCTGACCTATGGGAGAAATTTATTAGACCATGTTGATAGCCTGACCTATCCCAACGGCACCATTGTGAGCTATCTGCCCGATGCATTCGGTCGGCCGACTCAGGCGTCGGGGTATGTGAATTCCGTAACCTACCATCCGAATGGTCAGATGGCCTCGATGCAGTATGCGAACGGTGTGTCTACCACAACAACCCTCAATCAGCGTCAGTTGGTGGAAACCATTCAGGCCGGAGCTGATATTGTTGACTACCTTTACAATTATGATGGCGCTGCAAACCTGACTTCCGTTCAGGACCGTATTCGTCCTCAGAACAATTTAACCCTGGACTACGATGAAGTAAATCGCTTAACCGTTGCCAATGGGTCCTGGGGAAGTGGAACTTACTCGTACACACCCCATGGAGATCTTGCAACAACAACCTTGGGTGATGAGACGGTTTCACGTCATTACGATGCAGACAGCGGACTGTTAACCCGTGTCTGGCACTCTACAAGGACATCTCCCACCAGCACGAATACCCATAAAATTCAGTATGCAGATCATGACGTTTACGGCAACGTGTCCATACTGAATAATGTGTTTGGCGATATCCCTCGATTATATACCTATGATCATGCTTCCAATCTGGTAGTCGCTGAAAACCAGGAGAACAATGTCGGTTCAATTCACTATGAGTATGACGGAAACGACCAGATCGTAACCGAGACCGGTAGTACCTTCAAAAAACTGGTTGTATCGAATAAATCCGGTGTCAGATTATACGAAAAAACTGTCGAAGATTGTCTTGAAACCCAATATGTCTATGTCGGTAATCTGCAGGTAGCTAAGGACCAAAGGGCCAGTGATGGTGACCTCGACGGAAATGGGGTGAACGACTGCCTGGATTACGATCTGGATAGAGATGGTATTTCAACGAATGATGAGTTAATCCTAGGAACCGATCCATTAATTCCCGACTCAGATCGGGATGGCATGCCTGATGGGTATGAGGCATCCCACATCGGTCTCGATCCGGTGACACCGGACGGTGACGGCGATATCGATGGGGATGGTGCTCAGAATGTTGAGGAGTACTTCGATGGTACAGCCGTCGATGATCCAGGGTCCTATGAGAACAGCAATCCTCAGGCAGTAGATGATCGGGCCACGCTCTATTTGAATAGTGCCGAATCACCACTTGGTACGGAAGGGGTTACCCACGATATATATACAGGTGAAGACAATTTCAGAGAAACGTGGGCCCAAGCTGCGAATGATCAAGTGGTTGTGTTCTCGGATGATACAGCCCTGGTGCTGCAAGGTGACGATACGTTGCAATCCGGCTATACGCCTCAAGTCAGTGGGCATTTTTACGACGCAATGGGCAATCCAAAGGGCGAGTCTTTTGAATTGTTCAGCGCCAGCGGTAATGTCAGGAATATTCAGGCTGTAAGGTTGAATAACGATTCATTCGTTATCGTCTGGCGGGATGAGACGCAAACGCGGAATGTGCTAGGACGTATTTTTCACAAATCCGGGGAGGCGATAACCAACGAATTCACCATCGCCCAGACCGAAAGACCGGTGGTCGATATCGCCAAGCCGATCAGCCTGATGGGTGGTGGTTTCGCCGTCGCTTGGTCCACCTGGGAGCAGGATGCCACCCAGGGCTATCTCACGACTATTCAGGCACGTAAATTCGATGATTCGGGTACACCGATGATTGATCCGGTCTTTGTGCAAGATATCGTGCCGGGGCGGCGGTTTACCGATCCCAAGATCGAACAGTTCAGTAACGGTAGGATCGCCGTTGGTTGGCAAAAACAGGCGTTGTATAACACGACCGCTATTTTTGTGCGCATATTGAGCGAAAATTTAACCCCTGTCACTGAGCCGATAAAAGTCGATGCTACTGCTACGATTGCCGATATGGTAAGTCTGCCCGGGCAAAGAATGGTGCTGCTCTGGTTAAAGGAGGATCCGGATAATGCCCTGAATGAACAGGATATCCAGGCCAAGGTTATCGATAGTAGCAGTCAGGAGGTGGTGCCCACTTTTCGTGTCAATGATCTTCAAGTCGGCAATCAATTCAGGGTCAATACCGTTGCTACTGCCGATGGTGGTTTTGTCGTTTTTTGGCTATACGACTCGTTCGGGGGAACCGCAGAGCGAAGTAGAAAGCAGCGCTACGATGCCGATCTTCAAAAGGTCGGAGATCAGCAGTCGAGGACCTTCGTCTCCAACCCGGTTGCAACAACGGATGGTGGCTATTTCGATAGCATGGGTCGACGTTATTTCACTCGTCATGTTGGTGAAAGGGCACTGATCAACATTCTTGGAAACGATCTCGATCCAGATCACTCCGATGATGCAAGTTCATTACTGTTGGTAGATGCAACTGTGCGTGAGAGTGTTGGCACAGTTACTATAGAGAATAATAAACTCCGCATCGATCTGCAGGGCGCCTTGGGTTCCCTACCTCCAGGTGGTTCAACAACACTGCATATCGATTACACCGTCAGTGATGACAGCGGTGGCATTGACCATGGTGAATTGACCCTGGATGTTAATCAATCGATTGTAGCCTTGAATGAAGATTATGAAGGAACGTTTGATTGGACTGTTACATCAGGTACTGGTGCTCGAGGGGGTTGGGAAGTAGGAGAGTCTCTAAACTCATCTGTCCCCGCCATAAGCGGTCAGAATATATTGGCGGCAGGGATGTTGTCCGGGGACTCAGTGTATGGCCTCACGAGCGCGGTATCACCGCAGTTCAGGGTGCCCGACTCCGATCAGGTGGAGCTTTTCTTCTGGTATTCAATCTACTGCGGAAACGCCAGATCTGAACGTTTCAGGGTATATGTCGTAAATGATGTAGGTACCCATGAGATCTTTGAGGACCGATGTGAATCTGAATCTTCCAATTCGGGTGGGGATTTCAATACACAACTGCACCGATGGGTGCCGGTGTGGTTCGATCTGTCTCAATTCAGAAATCAAGACATCAGTGTGCAGCTCGAGGCTTACAATAGCTCAAGAACTTTCGAAGCTCTTGTAGACGACGTAAAAGTAATTGGTCGATTGGGTGCTAAGCCACAACTCGCTGTGGTTTCGCCTGCTGATGGTGCGAGCTATTCAAATACTGATAGTGTTCTCTTTTCTGCGAACGCTACGGATATTGACGGCAGCGATATATCAGCAGAGATTGTTTGGAATTCGAATCTGGACGGCTATGTCGGTCTCGGCAGTGGTTTTTCTCGAAACGATCTGAATATTGGAGTGCACCAGATCAGCGCCAGTGTGAATGGTGATAATGGCACTGCCAGTTCGATTACCCACAATGTTGCGATCTATGATTCTACCGATACAGTGCCACCTGAGCTGTTCCCGCCCACGGACTTGTATCTCGAGGCCAATGGGGTTCTAAGTACCGTCGATTTGGGTGTCGCCGTAGCCAGTGACGATGTCGATGGCACCATTACTCCGCAGGCGGACTCAGTTGGTCCCTTCGGCTTAGGCCTGCATCAGGTGATCTGGCGGGCAACCGATCTGGCCGGTAACGAAACGACAGGCGAGCAGTTGGTATTTATTCGGGATACCACACCACCAAACCTGACGGTTCCTGCAGATATCGTTGTGGCAAGTGATTCACCACTCGCGGTCGATATTGGACAGGCGACAGCACCGGATATCTTTGCTCCGGTAACGATATCAAACGATGCCCCGGCAGATTTTGCTGTAGGTGAAACTCTGGTCGCCTGGTCAGCGACTGATGCAAACGGAAATTCGATTTCTAAAACGCAGAAAGTGACAGTGACGCCGACAGGCAATACTCTGCCGGTTGTGACCATAACAACACCTTGGGACGGTGCGGTGTTGCCAAATGAGCTGGCAGCTCAGCTAACTGCGTCAGCGACTGATGCAGAGGACGGTGACCTCAGTGCTGCCATCGTCTGGAGTTCCGACAGGAATGGTCAACTTGGCGTAGGTGGAACTCTGAGTGTGACTAACTTGGATCAGGGTATTCACACATTACGGGCTAAGGTGACTGATGGTGGCGGCGCGATTGGTATGGCCGCGGTAGTTGTTGAGGTCAGTGCTACTGATATCGAAATAGTTACTGTTGATGATGGTGGTCCTCATAGAAGTTCCATTGATAATATCCGTATCTCCGATGATGCAAATCGTTTAGTTTTTACTACTCATCATTCGCTGCTGGATGAAGATACTAACAATGGCACAGATATCTATTTGAGGGATCGTTCTGCAGGTATCACCAAGCGAATTAGTGTTAATAGTGCAGGAGAACAGGCTGAGAGAAATACCTCCTCATCACTTGATAATGACAATCCAGAAATATCCTCAAATGGTAGATATGTTGTCTTTTCATCTAATGCCATTAATTTGGATATAAACGATACCTACGAACATGATGATATTTTTATCCGTGATCTCGAAGCTCAAACCACAACGATACTCTCAAATGCGTTTGGTGGTGGCGCTGCAGATGGATCCAGTTATTCACCCGATGTCAGTGCAGATGGCAGATATGTCTCCTTCCTGTCTCACGCTGACAACCTGGTTTCAGACGATAGCAATGGCGCAATGGATCTGTTTCTACTTGATCGGGATACAAATGAGATTCGTAGAATCACAAATTCAAATAGTGGTGATTGGTTTGACGGGTACTCAGGTAGTTACAATACTCCGCCACAAATAACAGCTAATGGTCGTTATGTTGTCTTTAGTACTAACTCCAGAGTGGTCAGTAGCGATACTGACGGAGGTTATGATGTATTTGTCTATGATCGTGACTTGGATGAAACATCTATGGTGAGTGTCAGCTCAACAGGGGAACAATCAAGCGGCCATAATCATGCGGCCTCTATTTCGGATGACGGGCGTTTCGTTTTGTTCAAATCCTCTGCGACAAACCTGACCAGTGACGCCCTGGTGGATCCTAGTAACTACTATCGACACGACAGGACTACCGGTGAGACTGTATTGATTACCGGGTTTTCACCCTCAGCGATACCTTTTGCCAATGGCGGTGTTATATCAGGGGATGGCCGATTTGTGGTGCTTAGTGTAAATACCGAAAGCACCGGAATACGTGATACCAACGCAGTCTATGATGTCTATGTCAAAGACATGACCGATGGTAGAATTGAGCGGGTAAGCGTTGGCCCCAATGGTGAGGAGGGAGATAGGGGCAGTACTCGACCCAGGATAACCGCGGACGGAAAATACATCGCATTCTTATCCGGTGCGAATAACTTTATGGATGGTGATAACGGTACCTATGGCGGTAGCACCGGCGGTTATATCAAAAAGAACGTATTGAGCGATAACGGTGGTTCCGATTCAATACCACCGGTAGTCACCGCACCGGCGGATGTGATGGTCGAAGCCGATGCCCTGCTGACTGTGGTTGATCTCGGCACCGCAACGGCTATGGATGAAACAGATGGTGCTGTCGTTGCGAGCGCGAATCTGAACGGCCCCTTTGCGGTTGGTCAGCATATCGTCACCTGGAGCGCCAGTGATGCGGCTGGCAATACGGGCATGGCCACGCAGCTCGTCACTGTGCAGGACACAACGCTACCTGTACTCACGCTGCCCGCCGACATCAGCGTCAATAGTGACGTACCGATCGCCGTCGATATCGGTCAGGCGACAGCAACGGACATTTTTGATGTCACCATAACCAACGATGCGCCCGCATTGTTTGATGTAGGTACAACCACGGTGACTTGGACGGCAACCGATGCCAATGGCAATGAGAGTACCGGGGAGCAGCAGGTCACGGTATCCGTCAGTAGCGATACCACCCCACCGGTGGTCACAGCACCTGCCGACATCACTATTGAAGCGACGGCGGAGCTCACACCGGTAGTTTTGGGAACGGCGACGGCAACCGATGATGTGGACGGAGATCTGACCCCGACAGCGGATCAGTCCGGGCCGTTCGGCGTTGGCACCCATTCAGTAGTCTGGAGTGCCACGGACAGTGCAGGCAACAGTGGTACAGCGACTCAGACCGTTGTCGTTGAGGATACCACTGCACCGGTTATCACAGCGCCGGTAGATGTGAGTGTGACCGAGACACCGCCAGCGACGGTAGCGATCGGTACGGCCTCCGCCACCGATATCTTTACCGTTACCATTACCAGCGATGCCCCGGCCACCTTCCCGGCAGGCACCACGGTGGTGACCTGGACGGCGACCGACGCCAATGGCAACAGCAGCAGCGCCACGCAGAACGTGACGGTCACGGCCCCGGCCGATACCACCCCACCGGTGGTTACTGCACCGGCGGATATCACCATCGAGGCGACGGCGGTTCAGACCCCGGTAACCCTGGGTAATGCCACCGCAACTGACGATGTGGACGGTAGCCTGACCCCGACAGCGGATCAGACCGGTCCCTTCAGTGTGGGGGCCCATACCGTAACCTGGAGCGCTACAGACAGTGCCGGTAATACCGGTACGGCAACCCAGACTGTGATTGTTCAGGACACTACAGCGCCGCAGATCACAGCGCCAGCTGATGTGAGTGTGACAGCCACACCACCGGCGACAGTCACGATTGGTACGGCTACCGCTACCGATATCTTTACTGTCAGCATTACCAATGATGCCCCGGCGACTTTCCCGGCAGGTACCACGGTGGTGACCTGGACCGCGACTGACGCCAACGGCAACAGCAGCAGCGCCACCCAGAACGTGACGGTCACGGCCCCAGCGGATACCACTCCACCGGTAGTCACTTCACCGGCGAATATCACCGTGGAAGCGACAGCCTTGCAGACACCGGTGAACCTGGGTTCGGCTACGGCCACCGATAACGTGGACGGTGCTCTGACGCCGACACCGAATCAGTCCGGACCGTTTGGAGTAGGTACTCATACGGTGATCTGGAGTGCCACGGACAGTGCGGGCAACACCGGTACGGCGACCCAGACGGTCACTGTACAGGATACAGCCGCACCGGTTATTACCGCACCGGCTGACGTGAGTGTGACCGCTACCCCACCGGCCACAGTTGCCATCGGCACCGCCACTGCCACCGATATCTTTCCGGTGACGGTCAGCAATGATGCCCCGGCCAGTTTCCCGGCGGGCACCACGGTGGTGACCTGGACGGCCACCGACGCCAATGGCAACAGCAGCAGTGCCACCCAGAATGTGACGGTAACGGTCCCGGTCGATACCACACCTCCTGTGGTCACGCCCCCTGCAAACGTCTCTGTAGAAGCGACAGCCTTGCAGACACCGGGGAATCTGGGTTCGGCTACAGCCACCGATAACGTGGACGGTGCTCTGACGCCGACACCGAATCAGTCCGGACCGTTTGGAGTAGGTACTCATACGGTGATCTGGAGTGCCACGGACAGT